>CANODU010000009.1 GCA_947565185.1 uncultured Eggerthellaceae bacterium
TTACCTCGTCGACCAAGGTGTCGAAATCGTAAAGGGACCAGCCCATCCGAAGGATCAGTTCGATTGGGTGACAGCAGTGTCGGATTTCCTGCAGGCTCCCGCTGGACAGACCGTCATCCCCATCTTCGAAGACATCTCTATGAGCGCCTCCATCACGCCGAAGATCGTCGTCGCGCACTCCTATGCAGAAACAGCAGCCGCATCCGCCTTGGCACCAGATGATCTACTCATTCGCACCTCGCTCCCCGTGGCGCTTCTCGCCGATCGCATCCAGCGCTTCTTGTTCCAGATCATCCAGTGGAACGACAAGATGACCGAGATGGTAGACGAGGGCTGCATCAGCCTTGACCTTCTGAGAGAGAGCGAGCATATCCTGGGCAAGTACATCGGGCTCTCCGATGCCACCTTCTCATACATCGCCCATACGCCTGACCTCACGCCCGTCGACGATGCCAGCCGCTACCTCATCGAACATGGCAACTATCCGCTAGATGCCATCAAACGGACGCGCGAGCGCGGGCTCCTCAAGCGTTGGGAGAATCAAGACTGGACCGTTGTCCATGCGCGTCCCAACGAGATCATCCCCTATCCCACCATCGATCGCGCAGTGAAGCGCAATGGGGTGTACGCCGGACATATCCTCCTGGTGTCAGAGACGCCCATCAGCGCATCCACGCGCTTCCTCTTCGACCTTCTCGCCTCGAAGCTGGAGATCTGCCTGCAAAGGCACTGGGAGAGGGAGAATCCACTGGGACAGGAGCCTGCTTATTTCTTAGAGGAGCTCTTGAAGGGCAATGTCTATGGAGATGAGCAGCTTGCCGAGCGCGCCGAGCTGCACGGCATCCCTGCCACGGGCCTCTTTCGCATCTGCGTGGCTGGCAATACATGGAAAGTGGGCTCAGCAAGCTATCTGGCCAAGCGCATCTTGGAAGAGGAGCCTCGCTGCAAGATGGTCATCGGGGACAAGGATGTGGCCATGGTGCTGTGCGCCTATGAGGGCGAAGAGCACCTGATGGACCAGATGGAAGCGAACGTCTTCGAAGTGGCGCGCAAGATGAACGTGGAGATAGGCGTCTCTGAGCGCATCACGAAGCTGGAGCTGGCATCCTTGGCAAAGGAGCAGGCGAGCATGGCTCTACGCTATGGCAGCCTCTATTCGGCCCGCTATGTGCCCTTCGACGAGGGCACCCCCGCCGAGAGCCTCACGCGGATCGCCTTCCGCTTTCCCCGCTACTTTCCCTATTGCGCCTTAGATCAATTCGAGAGCAATTCCAAATTCATCACGCGCCTGCTCAGCTTGGACAATCCTCTCTCCCGCCTGCAAGAGGCTGACCGGAAACGGGGCAGCAACGACTTCGAGATCCTGCGCACCTACCTCTATCATGGCGGCCGCATCAAAGAGGTATGCGACAAGCTGCATATGCATAGGAACACCGTGCTCTATCGGCTGGATAAGATCCGCACCATCGTCAGCTGCGACCTCGATGACTGCGATATCCGACAGTACCTGCGAACGCTCTTCTTTCTGATGCCTTGAGCGCACGCGTCCATGAGCGCTAAGATAGCGCAAACCACACGGAAAGGGCTCACGCCATGTTCGAGGATGAGAACGGAAACCGTCCGGGAGACTGGATGCATAAAGCGGAGCGGGCGCGCCGCAAGACCGATGGCCTGGTGACGGACCCGAATGAGAAGAAATGGTACCAGCAGACGTTCTGGATCATCGTGTTCCTCTTCCTGTTCTGGCCGGCGGGCATCATCTTGGCGTGGCGATCTGACTGGCCGCGTGCTGGCAAGATAGCCGCCACCGTCCTTGTGGTGGCATGGGTGGGATACGCCCTTTACACCTTGGGCACCGCTCCCGCCTGATGCGCCTTACAAGCAGCTGCACGCAGATCTGAAGATCTGCGCTACGGATTCATCGAAACTATGCAGGAGTCGACAAAGCGAGCGAGAAGACCCGGTCAGCGCATAACAAGCGCTGACCGGGCCGAACAGTTGGTGGAGGCGCGGAGAATCGAACTCCGGTCCATACCAGATCCTTGGTGAGGCGCTACAAGCTTAGTTTGCGCTCAGATTCTCAGAGCAGCGCGGTCCGCAAACAGACGTTGCCGCTCCCAGTCGGTTCGCTCTTAGCTGCATCCATACCGACTACGTGATGCAGAGCATTCCCCTCAAGATGACGCTTCCCTTAGATCGGGGAAACCCTAAGTTCAGCGGATGGCTGCTGTTTAAGCTGCCATGGCGAGCGCCGGAGCGCTCTGAGTCTTAGCTTTGCCAATTAATTTTGACAGTACCCCTGTTTAACGTGGCGAGGAGACCACGGCTTGCTCCTCAACGCAGACCTGCCATGTCGAAACCAGTCGCCCCCGACAGGTAGATGTGCATTCTACTCGGCTGAAGCGCCGCGTCAAGCGCGCGGATCGACCGAGCAGATCAGCGCTTCTTCAAGAAGCTCATGGATTCGCTGATCTCATCCATGGTTTCCTTGAGCTCTCCGATGACCTCCGCGCCCTCGCGATAGACCGCATTCATGTCCCGGGTGGCCTCGGCAACGCCTTCGCGGGTGATGCCCAGATCGAACTCTTCGCCATCCTCTGCGCGAACGACCTTGGTATGCGGCTCTGGATCGTCCTCTGACCCATCGTCCACCACTTCGTATTCATCCATGTCCACATAGTAGTATTCCTGCTCATCCCCGTTCTCATCGATGAGCACGAAGCCTATCTCGTTGTCATCCTCATCCACCAGATACGCATAGATGTCATCGTCTTCGATCTCCATCTCGATGACTTCCTCTTCCAGATCATGCTCATCTTCGGTGTGGTAGCCCTCAGAATGGAGAACATCGGCATCGTATTCGTCGTTGGCTGCGTTCACGACCTCAGCGGGGTCATAGCCATCGTAGTCAGCCTCGTTCTTCGTCTCGAAGCTGGCCCAGGCATGCTCCTGGTCAGACTCCATGGCCTCTTCGCCCAAGAGCTCATCCATGTCATCCTCTACGTCTTGGAGCTCAGTCTCCTGATCGGTCCATTCAGCTTCGGTCTCGCCGGTCTGCTCCATTTGCTCCAGCTCTTCGTCCAGCCCCATGATGGACCCCCTTTCGTGTCGTGCATTGCTCTAGGATGTGTATAGCACACAGGTGCGCTTGCCCTCTTAGGCGTTCACATGCGCTTGCTGAGATGTAACCTCGCCCGCACTGCAGACAGAGCGCGACCACGCCTGTCAGCGGCTGCGATCCTTGAGCGCGCGATCTATCTCGCGCTTCACGTCGCGCTCCTTCATGGAGGTGCGCTTGTCATAGAGCTTCTTGCCCCGCGCAAGGGCTATCTCCACTTTGACCAGGTTCCGGTCGTTGAAATACATCTTGAGCGGCACGATGGCCAAGCCCTTCTCCTGCGTCTTCTCAGCCAGATAGCGCAGCTGCTTCTTATGGAGCAAGAGCTTGCGCCGCCGGTCGGGGTCCACATTCGCGATGTTGCCGTTCGCAAAGGGAGCGATATGCAGATTGTTGAGCCATGCCTCGCCGCCACGGATGAGCGCGAAGGTATCCGTGAGCTGCGCATTGTTGTCACGCAGAGACCTCACTTCCGTCCCCGTGAGCTCAAGGCCCGCTTCGAATGTCTCCAAGATCTCATAGTCATGCAGAGCGCGTCGGTTCTTCGCGATGGTCTTCTGCTCCTTCTTGGGCATGACGACCCTACTCGTCCTCATCCATGTCCGTGGGGATGATGGTGAGCGTGTCCTTGCCCGGGATGATCCCCTGCGCAGCCTCTTCGGCAGCAGTGGGATTCGCGAAGTTGGGGCGCTGGCTTGCCAGCTGCTGGCCCATGGGCTGTTGACCCGGCTGCGGCATCCAGCCTTGCGGCGGCATGCCTTGTCCGGCGAATTCGCCAGCGCGCATGTACTGCTGGCGCTCGAAGGGTGCATCCGCATAGGGTTGGGGTGGCATGCCATATCCCGGCGTGGGGCCATAGGCCTGCGCATAGCGCGGATTGTTCATCTGCGGACGAGGCCCAGGCTGCGCCTGTCCTGCGGGCAGAGGCTGTTCGGCAGCATCTGGGGCGCCCTCGGATGCCTCCTCGCCTTCAGAGAACGCATCCTCTTCAACCTCTTCGCCATCAAGCTCGTCTTGCGCCTCTTCCCTGCGCATCTTCTCGAAGAGCTCTATCTGTGCACGCTGCACCGTGGACATCTGGCTGTTCTCATCTTCCAGCTCAGCCAAGCGCGCAGAGAGCTTCTCTATCTTCTCTGCCATCTTCTTGAGCTCCCGCTCAGGATCCACCGGCTTCTTCGGCTTCCCTGGCGCATGCGGATGCTCCACCTCCGGAGAGATGCCCGGCACGAAGCTGGCATCGTATTCCAGATCCAGCGCAAAGCGCGTGAGCAGGCGGATGGTGTCATCGATATCCTTCAAGCAGACGGTCTCATTGGGCGTATGCATATAGCGCAGCGGAATGGACACGAGCCCTGTGGGCACGCCGCTCTGCGATATCTGGATGGCTCGCGCGTCGGTACCGGTGACACCCGGCTCAGCCTCCAGCTGATATGGGATGCCCTCTGCCTCAGCTGCAGCCACCAAGCGCTCGAATACGAGCGGATTGATGTTCGGTCCCTTCGCGATGACTGGCCCCTTTCCCAAGCGGATATCGCCGTATTTCGTGCGGTCGATGCCGGGATAGTCCGTGGCATGGGTGACGTCGAAGGCCACCGCCACATCTGGATTCACCGAATAGGCGCTGGTGGTGGCACCACGCGTGCCGATCTCCTCTTGAGTGGTGATGGCGGCGATGTAGGTCCCTTGCATCTGATCGGTCTCTGCCAAGCGCTCCATCACCTCGCATGCGATGAAGACGCCGGACTTGTCATCGAATGACTTCGACACAGCCATGTCGCGCCCGAAGCGCTCGAAGCCCACGCCGAAGGTGATGGGATCTCCCACGCGCACTTTCTGCTTCACCTTGTACGCGGGAAGGCCCATATCGATCACGAGGCTATCCAGCGGCGTGACCGCCTTGCGGTCATCAGCATCTATCAGATGGATGGGCTTGCGCCCGACGATGCCGCGCAGCGTGCCCTCTTGCGTGTGCACATCCACGCGCATGCCAGGCAGGATGGCCGCATCCACGCCACCGATGGCAGAGACGGAGAGGAAGCCATCATCGGAGATATAGCGCACCATGAGGCCGATCTCGTCCATATGCGCGGCCAGCATGAACACCGGAGAGGCCATCTCCACCACGTTCCCGCTGACATCCACCGTCTCCTCTTCGGCGTATTCGTATTCGCCGGAATCCTCGAAGGCCCCCACCTGCGCATCCTCTTCCACGTCATCATGGATGACGTTCAAATGGCTTGAGAGGATGGCATGCACCGATCCCATGGTATCCGTATGGATCTCATCGGCGATGCCTGCCAGTCGCTGCCTGACAGCTTCAGCCACCTTCTCCTCAGAACCCGTGGGCGACGGGGTCTCGACGAGCTCTTTCAGGAACTTGATGTCGCGTTTCTTCATGGTTCGCTGCTCCTACCAGTACTCGCGCTTGCGCTTGCGCTTCTTCTTAGCCGGTGCCCGAAAGTCCAATTCAAGCTGTCCATCAGCTTGCGGATCCTTCGCTGGCTTGCGCTCTATCTTCTCTATGGTCCAGGACAGCGCGTCGTTGCCGAAGAGCTCCAACAGGCGAATGCGCGCATCGTGCGCGTTTCCCTTCGAGCCCAAGCGCGCTTCGCTCTCGAATTCGAACAGGCCACGCGCCCGATCGGATTGGGAATCCAGCGACTTGTAATGGGCTATGAAAGTGGTCACGCAGCGCCTTTCCGCATCAGCTGCCACAAGGTCACACGCCATATTAGCAAATGCGCACCCCTCCGGCGCCCTCTTGGCGCAAAACATGGAACGGATGCATGCCTCAACCCATTTTATGAGTATCATCTTCACGACATACGACTTCGGCGCAGGAGGGATTGCGATGGAGAACTACAAGCGCGAATTCATCGATTTCATGGTGGAGAGCGATGTCCTCAAGTTCGGGGAGTTCACGCTCAAGAGCGGCCGAAAGTCCCCTTTCTTCATGAATTCCGGTGCCTATGTGACCGGCCTTCAGCTCAAGCGACTCGGACAGTACTACGCCCAAGCTGCCAACGAAGCATTCGGCCTGGGATTCGATGTGGTGTTCGGGCCCGCATACAAGGGCATTCCGCTGTCTGTGGTCACGGCCATCGCACTGGAAGACCTCTATGGTGCGTCCGTGCGCTATTGCAGCAATCGCAAGGAGGCGAAGGATCACGGGGATGCAGGCATCCTCTTGGGCTCTGAGCTCCATGATGGCGATCGCGTGCTCATCGTGGAAGACGTGACCACCTCGGGCAAGTCCATCCAGGAGACCTATCCCATCCTCAAGGCTGCGGCCGATGTGGAAGTGGTAGGGCTCATGGTGTCCCTCAACCGCGAAGAGGTAGGGCGCGGAGGCGTCATGGCAGCATTGGATGAGGTGTCTGAGACCTACGGATTCCCCGCGCGCGCCATCGTGACCATGACCGAAGTGGTGGAGCATTTGAGCGAACAGGGCCTCTTGAGCGAAGAGCGGCTTCGTGCCATCAAGGCCTATTACGCCGAATACGGCGCCAAGCAAGCACGTTGAGCACGCTGTCGATGACGCGTGAGCGGCATCCCTTCTGGTGAGGATGCGCTTCAAGATCGGATGCGCATCTACGGAGCGTGGGGAGAGCGGAATGCGAAGGGCACCCGATGGGCGCCCTTCGCGACGTGCCTGTGAAGCTGTTGGGGAAAGGCTACTTCACAGCGTAGATGACCGTGCGTGGCATGTTCGGGAGCTGCTTTGCCAGCTCATCGTAGGTGTCGAACTGCATGACGCGAGCCTGGCAGTGATGCACGCACGTTGGCAGGCGCCCTTCTTCCACGCGCTCTTCGCACAGATCGCACAGCGTGGTAGGCAGCGGCATGTAGGTGTATTCCCAGGTGCCGTCTTCCTTCTCGCGCGGACCGTCCTGCAACACGCGGATGCCCCATTGGCCCTCAGGCAGATCATGCTCCTTCTTGCAGGCTATCTCACAGGTGTGGCAGCCCGTGCAAAAGTCGTAGTTGATCAAGAGCCCATAGTCTTTGATGGACATGGTGATCCTCCTCATCCTCAGCGTATCCTAGAAGTAATCTGTGCGGATCTGCTCGTCTGCATTGACGCGCCCGAACGTGTACGCATCCAGAGAATCGTCCACATGGTCGTGCACGGCCTCTTCGGGAAGATGCTGGCGTTCATACGTGAAGCCGCCCAGCTCCGTCACCTGCTTGGACGGCATGATCTTGCTGTTCTCTTCGGTGCACTTGTAGATCTTGCAGATCTGATTCTTATACGGAGCTCCATAGCCGGTAGCGCCCACCTGGCATTGGTTCGTCAGATTGTTGATGTTGGAATCGAACACGCCGAAGAGGCTGGGCTCGGCCGCATCCTGCTCAGGGAACCACCAACCATGCTCTGCATTGATGACGCGAGGATCCGTTTCGATGGTCACATGCGCCTTCTGCCTGCACCGACCGCGCGTGTTCTCGATCCAGACCCAGTCTCCCTCTTCGATGCCATGTGCCTGTGCTGTGTCTGGATGGATATCCACCAAGGGCCACGGATGGAACTCGCGCATGGTAGGCTGCTGACGATGCTCTGAGTGGAAGAACTCATAGGAGCGCTTTCCCGTGGTCAGGACATAGGGGTACTCTTTCGCAAGCTCCGGCGTGCTGTACGGACTCTCGCGCGGCTCCTCGTAATACGGCAGTGGCGGATCGCCCAACGCCTCAAGCACGGTGCTGTAGAGCTCGATCTTGCCCGTGGGTGTGTTGAAGCCCGGCTCTCCATCCAAGCGCAGCATCCCCTTCTCATGACGATGATATTCGACAGGTGGCCAGAACTGCACGCCTTCCTGCAATTCAGCATAAGTGAAGGGCACTGCCTCTGTTCCGCTCTCTATGGCCTCCTGGAGGAGCTCCATATCCGTTCGGGGCTTGAAGCCCTCTGGATTCAAGCGGCTGCAGACAGCAACAGCGATATCCTCATCGGACTTCGCTTCATAGTAGCTGGCTGCCTTGGTGATGGAGCGCAGCGGCGTGTACCACCCGCGGATGGAATTGCGCTCGCAGCTCATGGCACATGGCAGCACCAGGTCAGCGAAGGCAACCGCGGTAGGCGTCTTGAAGACATCCACCACCACGACGAACTCCACCTTCTTGAGCGCCTCATAGACGCGGGGCGCCTCGCCTGCCATGTTCGCGATGGGGTTGGTGGACTGGAACCACATCATCTTGATGGGATAGGGCTCATCCGTCTCGATGGCTTCTAGGACCACATCTCCATAGGCCGTTGCAACACCGGATGCCCACCGGTGCAAGGGCGAATAGTTGAGTCCCAAGCGCTTCTCTTGCATCTCAGGAGGGATGTATTCGTTATAGCCGAACGGATAGCTCAAGGAAAGCCCATAGGAGTCGCGAGCCACTCGCTGACCGCCCGGGATCTCATAATTGCCGCAGATGGCGGACATGCAGATGATGGCGTGCGCCTGAGGGATGCCATTGACGGCCATATCCGTCGCCACACCCCATTGCACAGCAGCCGGATGTGCCTTGGCATACCTGCGCGCGGCAGCGACGATCTTCTCCTTGGGAACCCAGGTGATGGCTTCGGCCCGCTCAGGCGTCCAGTGGCTACATGCTTCTCTCAGCTCATCGAATCCGTGACACCACTTCTCAACGAACTCATGGTCATAGAGGTCTTCCTCGATGATGACACTCATCATCGACATGATGAGAGCCGTGTCGGTTCCCGGTCTGATCTGGAGCCATATCTCAGCTTTCGCAGCCAGCCAGGTCAGCTTCGGATCCACCACGATGAGCTTGCTCCCCCGCTGCATGAGCTCCACGATCCAATGCCCCAAGAAGCCATCTCCATTGGACTTGATGGGGTTGTTCCCGATGATGAAGATGACCTCGGGAACCACATATTCTGGATCGTCATAGCGCTCAGGTCGGAATTGCGCGGCATCCAAGATGGTCAGATCCCCTGCAACGGCGAAGGCGATCGCCGTGCGCGGCAGCATGCACGAATCTCCCGAAAGGAAGCCGAGTCCGAAATTGGGGCTACCGAAGCCAGCGTAGGTGATGAGCGGAACCAGCCAGTTGCAGTTGCGCCCCGTGCCCATCATGCCCACGATGGATTCAGGGCCGTACTCCTTCTGGATGCGCCGCACGTTCTCTTCGATGATATCCAGCGCCTCATCCCATGAGATGCGCTCCCACTTGTCTTCGCCACGTTCGCCGGCGCGCTTCATGGGATACTTCAGGCGCTCGGGATGATTGACCGCCTCCACCATATTGAGGCACCGCATGCAGAGCGTGCCATGGTTGTAGGGAGAGTTCGGGTCTCCCTCTATCTTCACCAGCTTGTCATCCTTGTCGGTGTACAGAAGGACGCCACAGCTGTCATGGCATCCTGGTGCCGACCAATGACATGTGCGCGTGACCGTAAGATCCCCTTCGTGCCATCTCCAGTCCTTCCGGTAGCGATCAGAGCTCTCCTTGAATGTCATAGCGAACGCTCCTTCCTCATCCCTCGGTACTGCTTCCCTCAAAGAAACGATACTGAGGAACATGAACCCTTGCTACGGTCGCTGCGCTCAGAGATTTGCGGTATCTTTGTTCACTGTCTACAAAGGTTGATTCGTTGCGCTATCGAAAGCTGAGGGAGCTTACCGTGGTGACTCTTGCCTTGATCGCCGAAAAACTTGAGGAGATGGGCGCCGTTCCGCACCATATCCCACCCATTGGAAGACCACTCCGCGGCTGCCGTTTCCTGGAAGACCCTTTGAGCGATTCCTCCAAAGATCATGCATACCTCACAGATGCGAACAGCTTGGATGCATGCCAAGAGAGCCTTTCTCATCTCTCCGCCCTGATCGTGGTCGGCGACAGCGATCCGAATCGCGCTCACCTTCCCTATCTCTTCATTCCCACCCAGGACCGCACCATGGGTCAGATCCTCGGGATGGTCCAAGACGTATTCGAAAGCTACGAATATGGATTCTTCCAGGCGCTCGCCACATCAGCGGTGAGAGATCGCAATATCGAGAAGCTCTTGGAGATAGCCTATCCTTTCTTCGATAACCCGATCTATCTTTGCGATTCCGCTTTCCAGCTGCTTGCATTCTCGCGAACCGCTGCTGTGAACAAGCCGACGCCTCAGTGGATGAGCGTAACGAAGCGCGGGCATCTTGATCCAGACATCATCAAAGGGGTCAAGGTCTCCAAGATCGAAGAGCTTGACAGCCTCAAACATGCCACGTTCGTGGAAAGCATCGACGCCGAAGGGGTCACGGACATCGTCACGCATATCGAAAAGGGAGGGGCGCGCA
The DNA here is from genome assembly GCA_947565185.1 of uncultured Eggerthellaceae bacterium. Classification (GTDB taxonomy): domain Bacteria; phylum Actinomycetota; class Coriobacteriia; order Coriobacteriales; family Eggerthellaceae; genus MGBC163016. Next base: position 10,414 of record CANODU010000009.1, read on the forward strand.
TCGCGAACCTGACGATCGTGGGATCAGAGAGGCCCTTGGAGCCGTATCACTTGGCGCTGGCGGACTACCTCACCGAATGCGTAAAGGGTGTGCTGGAGAGCGACTTTAGCTACAACGAAAGCGACGGAGCCCTCTATGAGCGCTGGATAGCGCTCCTGCTCTCAGGACAAGCCGTCGATGCTTCTCAGATCGAACCGCATCTCAAGCGCATGAAATGGAGCATCGACGACCGATACCAGGTGGCGGTCGTCGAGTTCTTCGAAGATCGTTCGTCAGGTGCGAATACGCTTGACTATTACTGGCGGCTCCTTTCGCTTGCGCTCCCCGAGCACAAATGCTTCATCTACCACAACTCCATCGTCATCCTGATGCATGGCACCGCTCACGACCGCAGCACGCTCACCCTTGGAAGATCCGCTTGCGAGCTCATCCGCAACAACGGGCTTCGATGCTGCCTCTCGCTGCCCTTCGATTCGCTCTTCGCCTTGCGCGCCCATCACGAGCAAGCACGGAGGATGCAATGGGCCGCGACCTCCAAAGAGCCCATCGCGCACTACGCCGACCATCTCCTTGATGACATCCTGAACGAAGTCTCCTTCTCATCCGATTGGGATGCAGCCATCCTGCCCGAGGTGCGCAAGATGGCTGAAGATGACCGTCTGAAGGGGACCGATCTGGTCAGAACGCTCTCTGTCTATCTGAGCTGTTCATGCAACTACACCGAAGCCGCTGAAGCATTGAACCTGCATCGCAATACGGTGATCTATCGCATCGGTCGGATGCAAGAGGTCTATGGCGTGGATGTCGATGAGCACGCGAACCGCTTACCGTATCTCATATCTTGCGCTGCTTGCTTGCATCAACGACCGTCTGCGTAGATCTCACCTGAGAAGGTCCTCTGCCTTGCGCGGGATGCGCATGAAGAGAAGCATGCGCATCTACGAATGCATGTTGCAGGTCCTTCGTGGCACCCTCCAAACCGGAAGGTAGAACGCACCGTAGATGACGCGTGAGCGGCATCCCTTCTGGTGAGGATGCGCACCTACGGAACGTGGACTGGAGAGAAAAGGCCAGGTGCGAAGCGCCCTGGCCTGGTGTCTCTGGAGCCAGCGACAGGAATCGAACCCGCAACCCACTGATTACAAATCAGTTGCTCTACCGTTGAGCCACGCTGGCATGCGCGATGCGCATATGGATTCTATGCGAATCCGAGGACTTCTTCAATAGGCCTTGAGGCCAGGTGCGCCATCTTGCATCTCCGTCAGGTTCTTCCAGAAGCGCTTCGGCATGAAACGCTGCCTCAGCTCTGGGTTGTACCGTGCCGTAACGGAGAGCGACCGGTAGAACGCCTTCCAAGCGTCCTGCATGAGGACCTCAGAGGCGCACACCTCAGGCAACGTCAAGGCATCGTCTTCAGCATCCACCAAAAAGCGTTGCTTCCCATCCCAGATCCCCGCCATGCCATGCACCTCATCGTAGAGGATGAACGGCTGCACGCTGAAGCGCTCGATGAAGTGTCCCAGCACTAACGGCACGACCGCATCCTTCGGGTTGATGCGCGCGAACCATACCTCACGCTCCTCATCCTTCAGGTGCTGAAAGCGCGCGAACTGACGGATCTTCTCGCATTCGTTGTCAACGGAGCGAACGGCGTCATGGAAGGGCTTCACGCGCGGATGCGCGATGTCATTCACCGGTGCCATCTGAGAGCGCTGACATGACCTCCCTGAACAGGCAGCGCTGTACGGACAGCTTGCGCAGTCACGCCTCTTGGCACCGTCATAGGCAAAGCGGATGAAGCGGTAGAGCACCGTACCCGCGTCTGGCCTCCCCGAAAGCGTGCACTTCATCACCTGACGTTGCGTGAAAGCGCCAAGCCTTTGGCGGATGCCTGCTGAGACGCGCGCAGCGTGAGCTGGGTGAGTGGGTACCTCAACGGCTCTCTGCAAGAGCTGCGGCTGATAGCTTGTAGCGCTCACCACCTCAGCAGGATCCTCATGGCGCGCATAGGCTTCGAAGATGCACGTGAGCATGCCCTCAGGGCTCCCGTCATGGATATAGGCTACCTCGTCGAAGATGTCTGTAGCACTATGAGTGCTCAAAGCACCTCACCTGCCTTCGAACGAAGCTCAGGTGCGGGATGCGTCTGAGGCGCCGGTGCGGATAGGAGCGGTGAGCCGGCTGCATCCACTCCATCGAAGAGGCTCATCTGTCCCTCTATGGTCTTGTCTGCGCGCCTGCCATGGGCACCGCCATCTATGGGAGATGCGAGACGGGCATGCAGAGACTCCTGGTCAAAGGAAACGCCCTGTCCCATATATCGCCCCTTGCAGGTGATGAAGTATCGTGCTCGCTTGTAGGCAACGCCCAGCTTGCGCAGCTCCGCTTCACCCAACGTGGTCTGACGGCGCGCCCGCATGATCAGCTTCGCCCCGCGCACGCCAATGCCCGGCACGCGCAGAAGCATCTCATACGCGCACGTGTTCACATCCACCGGGAACAGATCCAGATTGTTCAGCGCCCAATTCGCCTTCGGGTCAACATCCGTGCACAGATGGGGATGCGCCGCATCGATGATCTCAGACACATCGAATCCGTAGAAGCGCAACAGCCAGTCAGCCTGGTAGAGCCGATGCTCCCTATCGAGCGGCACGTGATCGGTCTGCGGTAGGCGCGCGTCGCGCACCACTGGCAGATATGCGCTGAAGAAGACGCGCTTGAGCCGCATGGTGCGATAGAGCGACGCTGCAAGCCCCAAGATCTGCCAGTCCGTCTCAGGTGTTGCACCGATGATCATCTGCGTGGATTGCCCTGCGGGAGCGAAGGCGCGAGCTGCACGGCGCGGGCGTCCCTTCGACAGATAGACCGTGGTGCGCTTGCGCATGAGAGCGCGCAATTCGACGCTTTCGCTGATGGATTCGCTGATGAGCTTCATAGGCGCGATCACGCTCTGCCGCGTCTTGTCCGGGCAGAGGAGCGCAAGGCTCTCGGAGCTGGGAAGCTCCAGATTCACCGAAAGGCGATCGGCCAGAAGCCCCAGCTGCTCTATGAGCTCAAGGGCGGCTCCCGGTACCGCCTTCGCATGGATGTAGCCGCGAAAGCCGTACTCCTCACGCAGGATGCGCAGCGTAGCGGTCATGAGCTCAGTGGTGGTGTCTGCATCCTTGATGACGCCCGAGCTCAAGAAGAGGCCTTCGATGTAGTTGCGTCGGTAGAACCCGATGGTGAGGTCAGCAAGCTCGCGCGGAGTGAAGCTCGTGCGCACCACATCTGAGTTGCTCTTGCGATTCACGCAATAGGCGCAATCGTAGACGCAGACGTTGGTCATGAGCACCTTCAAGAGAGAGATGCAGCGACCATCTTCCGTGAAGCTATGGCAGCACCCCGCATTCGACGCCGCACCCAGCTGGCCGCGCTTACCTGAACGCTGGACGCCGGAAGACGTGCAGGCGACATCGTACTTGGCAGCATCGCTCAAGATCTCCAGCTTCTGTACGATATCCATGCAAACCCCAAACATTTGTTTGTGCGAATGTTTGTTCGCATGATAGCGCACTTCAACGCCGCTGGGCAGAAGATATGCAGCCTCATCGAAAGTCGGGGATGAAGCTCTCCTTGGCAGGGTCACCTTCTTGCCAGTAGTAGTCCTCGTAGCCCAAAGCGTCCGCACAGTCTAAGACCGCTTCATACTCCTCTGGCGTCACCGCACGCGCAAGCTCTGGGAACTCATCCAAAAGCGGCGCACCGACGGGGATCTGCGGAGTATATTGGCTCATGATGGAGAGCTTCACAGCATTCCCGAACGTGCGCCAGAGCACCTCCAGCGCCTTGCAGGATTCACGTACATGACCAGGGAGCACCAGATGGCGAACGACCACACCACGCATAAGACGCGGGGCCCCATCCACCTCATCGAAAGCGCACTCCCCCACTTGGCACACCATCTCCTCTAGCGCCGCAAGGGCAACCTGAGGATAATCCGGAGCCTGCGAGAGCGCCCCCGCCAAAGCGGCATCAGCGTATTTGAAGTCTGTCAGATAGGCATCCACATACCCCGCATCATCTTGCAGCGCCTGCACGGATTCATAGCCGCTCGTGTTCCAGATGATGGGAAGACCAAGCCCCCGTGAGCGCGCCGCATCCAGCGCCACCCTGATCTGAGGCGCGAAATGCGTTGGGGTGACCAGGTTGATGTTCAAAGCGCCCTCTTCTTGGAGGCGCAAGAAGATATCAGCCAGATCAGATGCTGAGGCGCGCGTGCCCTGCACAGCGCGCGAGATGGCATGATTCTGACAATAGGCGCAGCGAAGGGAGCATCCCGGAAAGAAGACCGCGCCGCTCCCAGCGCTTCCGCTGATGGGAGGCTCCTCCCATCTATGGAGCATCACGTGCGCTACGAAGAGCTCATCTGCTGCCCCGCAGGCGCCCACCTCACCGCCATCGCGGCGAGCGCCGCATGCTCGAGGGCAGAGGATGCAACCGTCCCTCAATTGGAAGAGTACCCCGAAGATGTCCCGAACATGTCATCCAGATACTCATCCTCATCTTCGAAGCTGTCGTATCCTTCATCATCCTCATCGGCACTGGCCCCTGACCTATCAGCGTAGAGCGCATCGGCCCGCGACCAATCAAGACCATAGGCATCGCCATCACGGTCGGACCCATAGACCAAAGAGAGCGCCGCCGGGCTCTTCTCCGCGCCACCGATCACAGCCAAGAGCTCCAACAGGTGGAAAGCGCTCTCCACTTGCGGCAGGATGAGCTCATGGTCATCGGCAGCCATCAACACGCTGGAAAGCTCTGACATCATCATCTCAACGGTGTACGTGCCATTGAAGCGCTTCTGTGCAACAGCATCCAGCATGGCCTGCGCCTCTGGGGAGCACGCCTCCACCTCAACGCCCGAGGTATCAGCGATGGACATGCCGCTTCGCGCGCTCTTGAACAGAGCGAGCGATTCCACCGCGCTCACCATCTGCGCGCTGTCTTGGATGGTGATGGCGCTGCGCGCAAGCTGAGCGGCACCGGCGCTTGCCACCTCTTCCACCTCTGCATAGAGGGCCTCTAAACAGCTTCGAGCCGCTTGCACGGACCCGTCTTCGCCAAAGCAGAACGTACGCAGGTTCTCCCGAGCAAGGGCATCGGCAGCCACCTTGTCCTTCACCACCAAAGGAGCTGTCACCATCTTGAAGCCAGAGACCGTGACGACCGCATTCATCTCTGCGGCGAAGTTGGGCGTGGTCGGACTCAGATCAAGCACGATGGCATCCTCGGCGAGCAGGCCCAAGAGCCCATCCTCGCCAAAGTAGAGGTCCTCAGCTTCGGTCATGGTGGTGCAATAGGTGAGCAGATAGTCCGCACCCTCCACATCCTCTTGACGGCTGAAGCCCGCCTCTGCAAGCCGTCCCTCCACGCATGAGATCACATGATCATTGCCGCGAAATGCATAGGCAGGCATCATTTCCCACCCTTCACGCGACGCGCGATGCGGTCTGCGACCGAGAGCTTCTCGCGCTTGTCAGAGCCCCAGAATGCAAGCGCCACCATGCCCACGCCCACATGCGATCCGATCACCGGCCCGATGGACGTCTTGACGAACAGGATATCCTCATCCCCCTTGCGGACCAGATCCTCCAGGCGCTGCATATCCTTCATGCAATCGGCATTGCCCAAGATCATGTAGTTGCTCACGTCCTGCTGGTCCTTGTTCTTCTGGAAGTAATCAGCAAGCGCTTTGATGCCCTTCTTCCGGCCACGCGCCACGCCGATCAACTGCAGCTTCCCCTCGATGTCTATGGTGAGCAACGGCTTCACATCCAGCGCAGCACCGGCCACGGCGACGCTAGCCGGGATGCGGCCACCGCGACGCAGCGCCTCCAGATCCTCCACCATGAATTCGCAATCCACGAAATAGCGAGCCTCTTCGGCCCAATCAGCCAACTCCCGCGCCGTGAGCCCATTGTCCAACTGTCGGATGGCCTCGAAGATGAGCAACCCCTCAGCGATGGATGCCAGCTTCGTGTCAACGATGTACAGCTCGAATTCTGGATGGTCCTTGAGCATCTGGTCGCGCACCAGCATGGCCGTGTCATAGCTTCCCGAAAGCCCACTGGAGAAGGAGAGATAGACCGTGGGGACGCCTTCGGCTGCGGCTGTTTCGAAAGCCGCCGTCAGAAGCGGCACGGAGAGCTGCGCTGTAGTGGGCTGTGCCCCCTTTCGCATGCCATCATAGAACTCCGACGCCGAGATGGTCTGGTAGAGGTCATCTTCGAACGTTCCGCCGCCGATGATGTAGGAGAACTTGAGCAGCGTGACGCCCTCATGATCCAGCATCTCAGGAGGCAGATCGCAACACGAATCCACGATCAGATTGCATCTTTGCATGGGCTTGCCGATCCTTTCTCTAGCCTATGCAGTGAAGACCAGCTCTGAAGGCTGCATCTCCAGCTTGCCCTTCACATACTGCGTGCATTCGTAGGATATGCCCACCGCAGGCCCCACATGCACGCCGATGACAGGGCTTACGGGCATGACATCCACCGGATGCCCCACAAAGTCCTCTATGGTGCGATGAAGCTCATCCAAGGAATGCGTCTTCGGTCCGATGTACTGGACCATCACGCGCTTGAGCCCGTAGGCTTCCACATCATCCTTGAATGTCTTCACCATCTCCGCGATGGCCTTCTTCGCCGTGCGCACCTTGGCTATCACCTGGGGCGTGCCATCCAAGACGGTGATGACGGGCACGATCTTGATGACAGAGCCCAGAAGAGCTGCAGCGCGCCCGATGCGGCCACCCGCCTTCAAGAACTCCAAGGTCCGGGGTACGAAGAGGATGCGCGAGCACAGGATGGCGTTCTGCGCCGCGGCGGCGCATTCCTCCAGGCCACCGCCCGCCTGGCGCGCTTCCAGCGCATCGAGCACAGGGAATCCCTCATCTCCACCTGTAGAGGTGGAATCTATGAGAACGCAACGCAAGCCGATATTGTGAGATTGCACGGTGCGCGCCGCGCGCACGGCCCCTTCATAGGTGCCGGAAAGCGCACTGGAGATGAAGATGCCCAAGACATCATCTCCTGCATGCGCCGCATCTTCGAAGAACGACTCGAAGAAGTGCTGAGAGGGCTGGCTTGACGTGGGGATGTCATCGATGCGCTCTTCCAGCGTCCCGTAGAAGGCATCGATGTCCATCTCCGTCTCCAGATGCTCTTCACCGTCATAGCGCACATACAGTGACGCCACGGACACGTCCCCATCCTTTGACAGGGATGGCGGGATGGAAGCAGTGGAATCAGTGATAATCCGAAGCATCGCAGATCCTCATGGCTTTCTCTTCGTCAGTCGCCAGGGGTGCAATCCACCTGGCGAAGCTTCGCGATCAGGTGCTGGCGCCGCTCGTGCAGCTTCTTCTCCAGCCCGACGGGGTATGTGTGCGGATTCATCAAGCGCAATTGGCTCTCATCCAACGTTGCCAAGCCCTCGCGCGCACGCCTTTGCGCTTCCATGGCCGATGACGCGCTATGGGCGAGCATCACCGTGCCGTCTTCGAACAGCGGTGCCAACAGCGTTTCGAAACGCTTGCCATCAAGCTGCTTTTGGCGCAGCGCATCGAAGGGATCCACGATGGTCTGCTCAGCATCTGCCTGCGGTGCCGCATTCACGTCGAAGACCATGTCCCCGGCTATCTTGCCGTCATCGTTGTAATAGCGACGCACATCCAAGACGCCGGGGGTGGTGAGCTTGGTGACCGATTCGGATATCTTGAGGCGATCCTCCCATGCGGAAGATCCGGGCATCTTGATAGCCGAGAGCTTGTACACCCCACCCAGCGTCGGTTGATCGAACGCCGTGGCCAGCTTCGTGCCCACACCCCAGATATCCACGGGCGCGCCCTCATCCAAGATGGACTGGACCAAGATCTCATCCAGATCGTTCGTGAGCATGATGCCCACCTCGTGCAGACCAGCAGCATCCAGCTCCTTGCGCGCCCGCTTCGCCAGCCACGCCAAGTCCCCAGAATCTATGCGGATGGCTCGCAGCTTCTCGCCACGGCTTCGCATCTCAAGGCCGACGGTGATGGCGTTTAGGATGCCCTGCTCAACGTCGTAGGTATCCACGAGCAAGCTGCAATTCGTGGGGGATACGCGCGCATATTCACGGAATGCCGTGAGCTCATCGGGAAAGGACATCACCCAGGAATGCGAATGCGTGCCCGAGACGGGCAGGTGGAACTCCTTGCCCGCCAGCACATTGGACGTGGATACGCAGCCGCCCACGACCGCTGCCCGCGAGGCCCAAAGCGCTCCTGTGCCTTGAGCGCGTCGAAGCCCGAACTCCGTCACTGGACGTCCATCAGCTGCCTGGCACACCCGAGCCGCCTTCGTGGCGATGAGCGTCTGGAAGCTGACGCAGTTCAGCAGCATGGTCTCCAGCATCTGGCATTGCATGATGGAGCCCTGCACGCGCACGATGGGCTCGTTCGGGAATACGATCGTGCCCTCCGGCACTGCATGCACGGACACATCCAGGGAAAAGCCCTTGAGGTAGTCCAGGAGCTTCCCTGAGAAGAGCTTGCCGCCGCCCGGAGCGTCCAGGCTAGCCAAATAGGCGATGTCGTCCTCTGAGAAGGTGTAGTCCTCCAAGATGGAAGCCAGCTGCTCCATGCCGCACGCGATGGCGTATCCGCCATGGAAGGGGTAGTCTCGGAAGTACATATGGAAGGTGGCTTCTTCGCTGCCGCTCCCAGACTCAAGATAGCCCTGCGCCATCGTGAGCTGATAGAGATCGGTATAGAGCGCCCAATCGCTCACGCTCACGCCTCCCCTCTCTGCGCATCCCCTGAGCCAGAAGATGTCGTCGCGTTGCCTTGCGCGGCCTGCTTGCTTCCCTGCCCAGAACTCCGATGACGCCGACGCTTGCGGCGCTTCGGTTGGCCCTGGCCCTCTTGCGCAGATGCGCCTTCGCCACCCTTGGGCGCGGAGCTTGTGGCCTCATGGGCAAGCCCAGAGGACTTCTGTCCCGGCCGCTTGCCGCCCTTGGATCCTTGAGAAGAGCTCTTCTGCTTGCTCTCCTGGTCCCCCTCGTGCACATGGCCCTTGCCGCCTTGGATCTTGGTGGAGCGGCGTGACGTGCGCTTCTTCGGCTTCGCAGAGGCTTGAGCGCCATCCCCCTCTGCAGAGGCGCTCACCTTCTGCGAACGGCGCTTGCGACGCGTCTTCTTGGGAGCAGGCGCCAGCGGATCGGCCGCCTTGCCCTCATGATGCACGGCAGTCCCGCCACCCAGCTTGTCAGAACCCGTGAACTTGGATGTGGAGAAGATATCCAGACTGGCTTCGAATTCCACAGGGGCGGGGGCCGTGACCTCTTCCCAGCCTTCAACGCTGATGGCATTCGGGCGCTTGCCCTCCTCCGGCTCTTCGAAGGCAGCAAGCGGCACGGATACGGGCTTCTCCCCCTCAACGCGGACCTTCACGTATTCCCGAGGCACATCCAAAGACTCCACCTTCGCAGGTCCGTCAGGGGTCTGGACGGTAGCGCCGGGCTTAGGGGCACGCGCGTTGAAATCCTTATAGGCTTCGTTCTCATAGCGCAAGCAGCACATGAGGCGCCCGCACAATCCTGATATCTTCTGCGGGTTCAGCGACAGGTCCTGCGCTTTCGCCATGCGGATGGATACTGGCTTGAATTCGCCGCCCAAGCGCTTGCAGCACACGATCTGACCGCAATGCCCGATGCCGCCCACGATGCGCGCCTCATCGCGCACGCCGATCTGGCGCATATCCACGCGCACCTGGAACCTGGATGCCAGCTTGCGCACCAGCTCACGGAAATCAACGCGCTCCTCTGCTTCGAAGTAGAAGATGGCCTTGTCACCGGCCAGCAGATACTCCACGCTGACCGGATGCATATCCTCGCTGGTCTCCTTCGCCATCTCCTTGAAGATGGGCATGGCCTCCTTCGAGAGCCGATCCATCTCCCGAGCGCGCGCGATATCCTCCGCTGTGGCAATGCGCTCCACAGGCCTGAGCGGGCTCTTCAGGCTCTTCACGCGCTCGTAGGGAACTTCGAAGATATCCCCCGCCGCGCGTCCCATCTCAAGGCCGCGCGCGGTGGTGACCACCACATCATCAGCAGCGTGGATATCCAGACCGTTCGGATCGAACCAGAGCGTCTTCACGTTATAGGGAAGGTTCACAGGGATGACCTGAACCATCAAGCACCTCTCTCACTTGGAAGAGAATCACATCAAGGCAAGTCTCAGGGGAAACATTATAGTCCAGCGCATCTTCAGCCTCTTCGATGGCCACAAGAGCACGCCCGATGCGCGCGATATCCGCCCTTGCGCCCATGCGCTGCACCTCTTCGGCGAAATCCTCGTTGATCACGAGCTCAGGCGTGCCTGCAGCCACGGCCATCACGTCACGCAACCATGACTTCACGAGCGCGATGCACTGATGCAGATACTCTAAAGTCTTGATGGAGAGCTGCCGCTTGTTGCGCGCTTCGATGCGGCGGATGGCCGAGCGCTCGAACAGGTCGCGATTCTCCTCAAGCTCCTCTTCCAATGAGGTGCGCACCTGGTCTACGAGAGCTTTGGATTGCTCCACCAAACGACGCGCCAGCTGGAGGATCTGCCAGTCATCCATCCGATCAGCGCGCGCGAGCTGATACAAGAGCTCCTGGCGGAAATGGATGCGCGCGTTGCCCTTCTCCCGGATGAAGCCGATGGCGCGCGTGATGGAACCGGAGCACGCTTCGATGGCCTGACGCGCAAGAGCAGCATCGGCGCCGGTGTTCTGGGACACGATGGCGGCCGCTTCGGTAGGCGGGATATGGCGGAAGGGCACGATCTGGCACCGAGAGACGATAGTGGGCAAGACGCTTTCGCGCGTGCGCCCGAGCAGGATGAAGACCACGCCCTCAGGCGGCTCTTCGAGCGTCTTCAAGAATGCATTCGCCGCATTCACGTTCATGAGGTCCGCGCGGTCGATGATATAGATCTTGCGCTTGGCTTGGATAGGTGCCAGCGCCACATCGGCCACGATCTCGCGGATCTGCTCGATGAGATAGGCGGATGCGCCCTCCGGTGCGTAGAAATGCACGTCGGGATGCACGCGGCGCTTGGCGCGCGAGCAGCCATCGCACGCGCCACAGGCGCTGCCACGCGGGCCTTTGGCACCCTTCGGGCAGACGAGCGCTTGCGCGAAGGCGAAAGCTGCCTGCGTCTTGTTGGAGCCTGCGGGGCCTGTGAAGAGATAGGCATGGGTGATGCGCTCTGAGGTCAGGCTGGATCTCAGGTAGTCGCGCACCTGCGGCTGGCCCAAGATGCCGTCGAACGCGTCCTGGGTCATGAGGTGGCCTCGTCGGTGTGGCTCAAGCGATGAGCAGCGTCGAAGGCAGCCAGCTGCGGCTCTATGTTGCACGTGCCATCCATGAGCCAGGGGAAGAAGTCCTCCAGCTCGGTCAAGATGGCCCGAGCGGTATCAGAGTGGGCACCGACGGTCTCCACTATGCTCATGCGCTGCTCATCTTCGCTGATGAGGTCGTCGAAGGCCGCATTCACGCGCTCATGGAAGCTGCCTCCCGCACGCTCCAGACGATCCATCGCCTCGCGGGACGCCACGCGACCGCGCTTCTCTTGCGTATCGGCGCAGCGCATGATGATCGTCTTGTCAGGGACGAGCCCTTTGGCAGCGAAGGCGTTGGCCTGCTCGATGAACGCCAAGGGCAACCGACGCCCGTATCCTTGATAGGCCAGCGTGGAATCCGTGAAGCGGTCGCAGAGCACCACCGCGCCGCGCGCGAGCGCTGGCTCGATCACCTGCGCCACGATCTGAGCGCGCGCAGCCTCATAGATGAGGAGCTCTGTCTCAGGGGCCATCTCTGCATTGGCCGGATCCAAGACGACGGCGCGCAGTTGCTCTCCGATGGATGTCCCACCCGGTTCGCGCACGCGCACCACCTCAAGCCCCGCCTCTTCCAGAAGCTGAGCCAAGAACTTGATGTGCGTGGATTTGCCCGCTCCATCCCCACCTTCGAAGGTGATGAACACGCCCGGTGCATTCGCAGCCGCATGAGGTGCAAGCGGAGCTTCTCCCGTCCTCTGCATGACGCTTATCGCCCATCGCGCGCGCAAGCCTCGACGGCTCTTGCCACCGTCGGTGCCACGCGCGGGTCGAACGGATCGGGCATCACGAAGTCAGCTGAGAGCTCCTCATCGCTCACGAGCCCCGCCAAAGCACGAGCAGCCTCGAGCTTCATGGCATCTGTGATGCGCTCGGCACGAGCAGCCAGCGCACCCTTGAAGATGCCTGGGAATGCGATCACGTTGTTGATCTGGTTCGGGAAGTCAGAGCGACCCGTGCCCACGACCGCAGCACCTGCCTCCTTCGCCTCATCGGGGTAGATCTCAGGAACCGGATTGGCCATGGCGAACACGATGACGTCATCTGCCATGGAATGCACCATAGCGGGCGTGACCACGCCCGGAGCCGACACACCCACCAGGATATCTGCGCCCACGAGCGCATCCGCCAGGGTGCCCGACATATCTTCTGCATTCGTGAGATCTAGCATGGCGCGCTGCGCATCGTTCATCTGCGCTTGCCCCGAATGCAAGATGCCCCACCGATCGCACATCACGATGTTCGCGAATCCATAAGCGTGCAGCAGCCTGGCGATGGCGATGCCAGCTGCGCCCGCGCCATTCATGACCACGCGCGCCTCTTCTGGACGCTTGCCTACATATTTGGTGGCATTGATCAGCGCTGAGAGCACCACGATGGCCGTGCCATGCTGATCGTCATGGAACACGGGGATATCCAATAGGTCATTCAGACGAGCTTCGACTTCGAAGCAGCGAGGTGCCGAGATGTCCTCCAGATTGATGCCGCCGAAGACCGGAGCCAGCTTCACGCACGCATCCACGATCTCATCCACATCTTGCGTATCCAAGCAGATGGGAAACGCATTCACGCCGGCGAAGCGCTTGAACAGCGCGCATTTGCCTTCCATGACGGGCAGCGCCGCCAGAGGCCCGATGTTGCCCAGGCCAAGCACCGCGCTGCCATCGGTCACCACAGCAACCGTGTTCGCCTTCATGGTGAGGTCATAGGCGCTCTCTGGGTCCTTCGCTATCGCAAGGCACGGCTCTGCAACGCCCGGCGTATAGGCGATGGCCAGATCATGGCGCGTTGCAAGATCCATCTTCGGGAGGATATCGAGCTTGCCGCCCCAGGCGCGGTGGCTTGCGAGCGCCTCTTCTTGTATGGACATGGGATCCCTCGCATCTTCAGGTCTTCGATCATGCAGATGACATTCTATACCTTGCACTAATATATCCCTACGAGCGAAGCCAAGGAGAGGGAGCAGGGCATGGCCGAATGCGTGAGCGCGCATGCTGTGGCGCAAGCCGTCTATGAGGGGATCCGCGTAGGAGCGGTCTGCCTGCGTGCTGATTGCGCGCAAGCCATCGAGAGCGCTTGGATGCGGGCGATGAGCGAAGACGACAGCGAACGGGAAGCGCTCGTCTTGGATGATATCCGTCAGAATGCCGCGATAGCGCAGAACGCAGATGTGCCGCTTTGCCAAGATACCGGAAGCGTCTGGGTCTGCCTTGAGGCAGGAGCGGATGCGCTCATACCGGCTGATATCTTCTCAGGCGTGGATGAGGCCGTGGCTCAAGCCTATGAGCAGGGCGGTCTGCGCATGAGCATGGTGCGCGATGCCCTCTTCGATCGCACGAACACCGGTGACAACACGCCCGCCTTCTGCGAAGTGCGCTTGACGCAGGGACGCGGAGCCAAGCTCCATGTGATGCTCAAGGGCGGTGGCTCCGACAATGCATCGCGCCTGGTCATGCTGGCGCCCGGAGAGGGACGCGAGGGCGTGGCGCGCGTGGTGCTGGAGGCGGTGCGCGAAAAGGCCGCCAATGCGTGCCCTCCCCTCGTGGTAGGCGTGGGCGTGGGTGGCACCTTCGACAAGGTGGCAGGGCTCTCCAAACGCGCGCTCTTGCGCCCGGTGGGCTCTCCGGCTGAGAGCGCTCGGGCTGCCGCCTTCGAAGAGGAGCTCTTGGATGCCATCAACGCCACGGGCATCGGCCCTGCAGCGCTCGGCGGCACCTGCACTGCGCTTGCCGTACACCTCCTCACAGCCCCATGTCACATCGCCGCACTGCCCGTGGCCGTGAACATGGGATGCTGCGCCATGCGAACCGCAAGCTTCATCTTGATGGACGAAGAGGGGCACGTGCTGGATGAGCCGCTGCCCTGCACGCAGGAAGGAGGCGCGCGATGAGCGAAGCTGTGGCGGTGAGGCTTCCCGAAGAGGCGTCTGTGCTCTCTTCGCTTGAAGCTGGTACGAAGGTGCTCCTGACGGGCACCATCTACACCATGCGCGATGCGGGCCATGCACGCTGTCTGGAATACCTGCGCAGGACAGGTGCGCTCCCCTTCGGCCTAGAGGGCCAGACGCTCTTCTATGCAGGACCTACGCCCGCCCGCGCGGGACGTCCCTTCGGCGCCATCGGACCCACCACCGCCTCCCGCATGGACTTCGCCGCTCCCGAGCTCTACCGGGCGGGGATCGCGGCCACCATCGGCAAGGGGAAAAGATCCGCTGCGGTGAGGCAAGCCTGCAAGGAGTGCAATGCCACGTATCTCGCCTGCGTAGGGGGCATTGCGGCGCTGCTGGCAGAGCGCATCACGGATGCCCGCTGCATCGCATGGGAGGATCTGGGGACCGAAGCGCTCTACCAAGTAAGCGTGGAAGGCCTCCCCGCATTCATCGAGACAGACTCCCACGGACAGAGCCTCTATCGTCAGGTGGAATCCGCCTAGCTCTTCTTGCGGCCGCGCTTCGCCGGCGCCTTCTTGCGCACGCCGCTCTTGGAGCGCAAGCCTGCTTCCTTCTCTTCTTCAGCCTTCGAAGGGCAGTCGAAGTTCGGGCAGAGCTTCCAAGGACCCCGCCGCGTGGCAACGATGACCATGGGAGCGCCGCACGCTTCGCAGACGTCTTCGGTGGCGGTCAGATCCCCGTACTGAGGAAGCGGGTAGCGCGTCTGGCACTCGTCGAAATTCTCGCAAGTGACAGAGCGCTTCAACGTCTTCGGGTTGCGCTTGGCTATCATCTTGCTGGTCTTGCCCATCTCCTTGCACACCGGGCACACACCCACGACCAGTTCGTCTTCGTGATTGGATGCGCAGTCAGGATCTATGCACATGGTGATGGGCTTCGAACGGAAGGGGGTCACCTTCACTTGCGGCATCCCACAGGTGGGACAGAGCTCTTCTAAGGCCTCCACCTTGCCCTTCGGCAGCGGATAGGTCACATCACAATCCGGCCAGCCCGCACATCCGATGAACATGGACTTCGTCTTCGCCGATGCCCTGATCTGCAAGTCCTTCCCGCACTTCGGGCAAACGCCCACATACGCATCGGCCGCAACGGCATCGGAGAGCGCCTCGCCCACCTTCTCCTTGTTGGGGATCAGGTTCTCCAGCTCCTTTGAGAGCAGTTCGCGCGAACTGGTGACCACAGCATCCTTGCTGGTGCGTCCCTCTGCTATCTGATCCATCCCCGCTTCCAGCTCCGCAGTCATCTCAGAGTGCGTGATATGGGGCGCGAACTCATCCAGCGCCTTGATCACCGCGATGCCCAGCTGTGAAGGCTCGATGGGCTCGTTCTGGATGTATTTCACCGTATAGAGGCGCTCGATGATGGAGTGGCGCGTAGACTTCGTGCCCAGTCCCAGCTTCTCCATCTCTTGGATGAGACGGCCCTGCGAATAGCGCGCGGGCGGCTTGGTCTGGTCTTTCGTGCACTCGGCGCCATTGAAGGCGATCTGCGCACCCGCAGCAAGCGAGGGAAGCTGCTCATCCTTCTTGAGGCCAAAAGGATAGATCTCACGATATCCAGCGCTCACGAGGACGTCGCCCTTCGCGTCGAATTCCTCTCCTGCCACTTCGATGGCCACCTTCGTGCCTTCGATGGTGGCGCTTCCTGAGAGCGTGGCCAAGAAGCGCCGCGCGATGAGGTTGTAGAGCTTGTATTCTGGCGCGGGCAGATCATCAGGCGTAGCCGCCTTGGTGGGATAGATGGGCGGGTGGTCGGTGGTCTCCTTCTTGCCGCGCGTGGCCTTGAGCGGGCCGCCCTTCAAAAGCTTTTCGCAATAGGGAGCGTAGGCCGGATTCTTCTTGAGCTCGCGCACCACCTCTGCCAGATCCAGCGTGGAGGGATAGACCGTATTATCCACGCGCGGATAGGAGGTGTAGCCATCCATGTAGAGGCTCTCAGCCATGCGCATGCACCGGGCAGGCGATATGCCCTCGGCAGAAGCTGCAGCCATGAGAGAGGTGGTATTGAATGGCGTGGGCGGCGCTTGGGTGCGCTTCTTCTTGTCCACGCTCTTGACCGTGCCGCACAGAGCTCCCTGGATAGCAGCCATCACGCGATCGGCCTCAGCCTGCGTCTTGAGGCGCGGAACCTTGTAGGTGGCACTGAAGGCATCAGTGCCTTCCTTGTCAGTGGGGCCGGTCTCAGCGCCCGCATCGAACGCGCCTTTGATGACCCAGAAGTCCTCAGGCACGAACGCGTCCCTCTCGCGCTCCTTCTCCACGATCAAAGCCAGCGTGGGCGTCTGCACGCGCCCTGACGAGCGGACATTGCCGAAGCCTGCATAGCGAGCCAGGGTGAGATAGCGCGTGAGCGTCGCGCCCCAGATCAAGTCTATGTCTTGGCGCGCCTCGCCAGCCTGCGCCAGGTCCTCATCCATGGAGACCAGATTCGCGAAAGCGTGCTCTATCTCTGGCTTCGTGAACGACGAATAGCGCGCACGGAAGACCGGAGCCGTCTCGTTCACCTGACGGCAGCATGAGAGCGCGTCTGAGCCGATCAACTCTCCTTCGCGATCGAAGTCCGTAGCGATGATGAGCGTGTCGGCCTTCTTCGCCAGATTCTTGAGAGACCGGATGATCTCCTTCTCCTTCGGCAGCTTATCGATGGGAGAGAACGCCAGATACGGCAATGCGTCCATCTTCCAGCCCTTGAGGTCCACGCCGTCCTCCATGAACGGCTTCTTCTTCTTGAAAGGCGGCTTCGGAAGGCTTGAGGGTATCTTCGCCGGGATGGCTTCGCCATCAGGCGTGACGCCCACCCATCCCGTTGATTTCTTGTATCGGAGCTCTGGGGGGAAATCGGGTTCGAGTATGTGCCCACGCAGGCCGATGGTGACCCACTCTTCCCCATCCACGCTGAAGCGATAGACCGGCGTGCTGTAGACCTTATCTGACTTCGGGCTCCCCGACGCCAGCAAGCGAGCGATCTGCTTGGCAGCATCATTCTTCTCGGTGACGACCAGTTTCACGTTGCCTTGTCTCCTCTTATCCTCAAAAAGCGCGCACGTCAGGCCGCAGATCCTACATTGACCTCTTCCCTCTCCTCGCGCTCCAGCACCAGCTTCATAGCCGCGATGGCGCATTCGATATGCTCATCCTCAGGCTCATTGGTGGTCAGGTATTGCATCTGCATGCCAGGCCAGAGTATCACCTTCACCAACGGATTGTCGGGGTGGCTTCCCGCCCACTTCACCGTGATCTCGTAAGAGATGCCGGCGATCACGGGCAAGAAGACGATGCGCACTGCGATGACCAAGGCCAGCTTCCAGAATCCATCTGGCACGCCAGTGGCGTCGATGAGGGCATTCACCGGTATCAGGGTGTAGATGATGATGGCCAGCACTAGAACCATGATCAAGAACGCCGTGCCACAGCGCACATGCAGCCGCGGGAAGCTCTTCGCGTTCTCAGGCGTCATGGGCAGGCAATGCTCGTAACAGTGAATGGTCTTGTGCTCTGCGCCGTGATACTGGAACATCCGCCGGATGTCTTCCATGCGCCCGATCAGCCAGATGTAGAAGATGAATATGGCTACGCGCAGGATGCCGTCCACCACATTCCAAGCGATGACGTTCTGGTCATATTCTCCGACGATCAGATTCGTGACAGCCGCAGGCGCCACGATGAAGAGCACCACGCCTAAGACGACGCCCATGATCATGGAGAACGTCATGACGCCCTTGCCAAGGCCGTCGCTTTCGCCCTTCTCCTTCTCAGCAGCCTCTTCTTTCGGGGCTGCCTCTGCATCTGCATGGCCCGAGGCGGCTTTCTCATCCACGCGCACGACCACCGGCTCGCCACTGTCATCGCTGGAGCATCCCGTCACCTCATATGCCTTCACGGATGCGTCTTGCGGGGAGAGCTCTTCTTCCAGCTTCTCCACCATTGCCTGCGCCTGAACCTCCACCTCCTCTTCGCCTTCTTCGTCGCCGAAAGCATGCTCAGCGGCTATCTCAAGCGCTTTGAAGCCTAACGCCAAGGATTCTATGAGAGCAGTGCAGCCGCGGATGAAGGGCCACTTCATCCACTTATGCTTGTCCTTGCCGCTGGTCAGGTCATGCTCTTCAAGGTATATGGTGCCATCAGGTTCGCGGACAGCGACGGCCCAGTTGTATTTGCCGCGCATCATGATGCCCTCGATCAGCGCTTGACCGCCTACGTGGGTCTTGCGCTGTCCGTCTTCAGCGAAGGCGCGGGAGAGGTCCGTGCCGGAGCGCTCTGCCTTCTCTGGAACGCGTGCGGCCGGCTGGTGCGTTTGCGTGCTCATCTATAGGGATCCGATCCTCATCTGGTAGCAGTTGGGCGCGCCTTCAGGCACGCGTGACCTTCGGGAAAGGGTCTCCGCAGGTCATCTTGCCTTCTGGACACGATCCATGCACGCACGGTGCTCCCGCATCCATGAAGATGAAAGGTGCTGTGGGCTGCACCAATGCCAGCATGCGAGAAGCAAGCTCCTGGATCTCCCACTGAGCGCGATGACAGCACCTGAGCTCGAAGAAATGCAGGAGCTCGCGAACGTTCATCGTGACCACGATCTTCGTCTCCGCTGCATTCGGCAGCACGAATCGCGCATCCTCAGCAGGGATGCCCGCATCCAAGAGCTCCTGATACAGATCCGCTGCACGCTCCATGAAGGCGCCGAAGACGGCCTCTGCACGCTCATCTTTCGCAATGGTGGGAGGCGTCACGAAGGGGAAGCCGTCCTTGAACTTCACGTAACGCTGCGACTGCTGGTTGAAGCTTGCCAAGCGATGGCGCACCAGCTGGTGCGTGAGGACCCGAGAGACGCCATCTATGGCGAAGGTGTAGCTCGCATGCTCCAACGTGGAGAAATGGCCGCTCGCCATGATGGTGGTGAGCACCGACCTCACGCGATCCTCCGGCATGGTCTCCATCAGCTCTGCAGCCCCCACCGGCGCATAGCAAAGACGCGCAGCCGTGGCGATGGCCCGCTCAGGGTCAGGCGTATGATTCAGCAATTCGACCTGCATCAAGAGCGGTCTCCTTCTCTTGGGCTTTCTCGTACAAACGTGCGTGCTCATTTTGTCGGCATATTCTAAACCATACCGCAAAGCCAGTTGTAGGGTTTTGATGGTTTGCCGAACGCGGGGAGGATTGGTAACGAAAGCTCGACGAGGACATCGGAGAAGCGCGAAGTCGCTAGAATCTTGCGATAACCGCATACGCAACGAAAGGAAATCCGATGAGCGACGATCTCTCAGCGAAGCTGGCACCATACGGCATAGACCTGCCCGATGCCATGGAACGCATGGACAACGACGAGGCGCTCTATGAGAGGCTGGCGCTGAAGTACCTCAACAACACGAACTACGTGGATCTAGTAGCTGCCATGGAAGCGCAGAACTACGATGATGCCTATACTGCAGCCCACACGCTGAAGGGCGTCTCCGGGAACCTCTCGCTGGCTAAGCTCTATAAGGTATCTGCTGCCATATCCGACGCGCTCTACCAAGGAGAATATCAGGCAGCAGCCCAGATGATGCCTGACCTCAAAGCAGCCCATGACAAGGCGGTGGAAGGTCTGGTCAAATGGCAGGACGGAACGCTGTAGAAAGCAATGCCCACCTGCACTGACCCGCTTCCTCAGTAAGAAAGGGGCGCATCCACAAGGATGCGCCCCTTCTCATATCAGCTCGCAGCTGCCGCGGCATCAGCAGGTGGATCAGGCGTGGGATCCGGTGTTGGGTCAGGCGTAGGTGTTGGATCCGGTGTTGGCGTGGGATCCGGTGTAGGTGTTGGATCCGGCGTAGGGGTTGGTGTGGTATTGGTCGTACCCTCACCGCCGCTGTTCCCTCCGCTCGACGTGCCGCCAGAGCTCGATGACGCAGAGCCGCCACCTTCGATCTTATTCGTATTCGTGTTCACCTGCATCCCCCGTGAAGCCTCTTCATCCGTGGGCAAGATGAGCACGTTGGACGTATCCACGCTCTTGTCCACCACATCGCCACCGCGCTTGGTGGATACGAACTTATCCTTCTCGGAGATGTCGCCACCAGCCTTGAAGACCTTCAGCATCTCAGCGGTGAGCTCCTCATCGTTGATGACGAAGGAGATACCGTTGATGTTCTGCGTATAGGAAGGGAGCATAGCTGAATAGATGGTAAGATCCTGATGAGATGATGCCAGCTTCTGGGCAAGGCCGACCAAGTCCAAGAGGTTGATATCCGTCTCAACGCAATCAACGGCCGCTTCGATGACGCCAGGGATGCCCGTGATGGGCATGGTCAGGACCGCATCGGCGATGGCCTCGATCACTTGACGCTGATGCTTCGTACGCGTGAAATCCCCGTCTGGATAGTCGCGATTGCGAGCGAACGCCAGCGCTTCCTGACCATTGAGATGCTGCGTGCCCTCTTCGATGATGTGGTGTTCGCCATCTCCGCCATCATCCAGCTTCCAGTTGTCGATCTTGGATTCGTTCTCTACCGTGACGCCACCCACCGCGTCAACCAACCCAGCCAGCTTCGTGAAGCTGACCTCGGCATAGTGGGTGATATCCACATCCAGCAGATTCTCCGCTTCGGTGATGGCTCCCGCAGCCCCATCGAAGGCATAGGCCGCATTGAACTTCTGCGTTCCATGCCCCTTGATGTCGATCTTGGTATCGCGCGGGATGGAGATCATGGACACTTGTGCAGCATTCGGGTCCACACGGCAGACGATGTTCGTGTCGCTGCGCCATGGGCCCTTGTCCTTCTCGTCGTAATCACGCCGGTCGGTGCCGATGAGCATCATGTAGAAGGTCTTGTCCAAGGATGTCTCGTAGCCCAGAGCATCCTGGATGGCCATGCGCTCCTGGTCTGATTTGTTGCCCTTGAGCTGGGAGTCGATATGGTTCACATACAGCGCGAAAGCGGTCCCGGCACCGATGACCATGATGGCAAGGACCGCAACGATGATGAGCGCCACTTTCTTTCCACGACTCATGCCCTGCTTGGCGGCAACGGCATGGTAAGCCCGAGCATCGCGGGCATATCCTCCTGCAGCATAGCTTCCTCGATTATAGGATGCAGGTTTGACCTGCTGAACTCGATTGCTGTAAGAAGATGACTGATGCTTCTTAGAGCTTCTCCTGGTTGGCATAGACTGCTCTTCCGCCCCGCTTTCAGTCGTCGATATTCGAATCACGCATTATACGACACGAGAAAACGTTACGCATTCGTCAATGAACCCTGCAGAGAATGTCCAAGAAATCACCAAATACGCACGCTATGCCACAAGCTCCTTGAATCCAGACAAGGTGTATTCCCCCGATATGCGAACGCGATCGAGCGCGTAGGGGTTCTCACCTGGTGTGACGCGGTCGTTCTGCACCGTGAATGCGCAAAGCACACCCGCCCGCTCCAATGCCTCCCACGCAGCTTCGCAGTTATCTCCGAAAGGATAGGCCATGGCTTCCACATCGCCCAAGATCCGCTCAGCGGCCAGAGCATCCTCATAGAGCTCATCAGCGCTCAGGTCATAGATGGCCCCACCGCGGCCGATGCCTGAAGAACCTGCCTTGTGCAGATCATAGCTATGCGATTGGAACCGCACGAAGGGCGACGCATAGGCAAGCGTGCGCATGGGCGACCCATCATCCGAATCATCGTCTCTACATATATAGAAGGAGGTGGCTGGCACCTCGTATTGCTCAAGAAGCGGGATGCCATGATCCAGAAAGCCTTGTTCGCCATCGTCGAAGGTGACGACCACGCTCTTCGCGGGCAGCGTATGCGTGCCATCCACGAAAGCGCGCACCTCTTCGAAGGAGGGATAGTAGAAGTCCTGGTCCTTGAGATAGGACAACTGCTGTTCCAGATCCGTATCCAGGATGTAGTTGCCATCCAAGGACTCGGGCGGATCCATGGCCGTGTAGACCCAGTGGTACATCAGCACGGGCAGGTCTGCCGCCTTATCCAACTCCTGCACCACATGCACCGTACGCGTAGCATCAGCATAGCGGCCATCCGCCGTCTCCAGCCGGTAGGTCACGGTGTAGTCACCAGGAACCGACGTATCCACATCCCCTCTGACCTGCACTGCATCGGTGACGATCCCGACACCATCCTGCACAGCATGGCAACCCGCTTCCAGATATTCCTCACCGACCAGCACGATGGTGTCCCGATCTCCGTTGAGCGTCATGACCACATCATCAGCATGAGCGGGCACGGGCGTTGCCGACATCTCACGCGCATCTTGATCAGGTGATGCCTCCTCCTGGATCTGGATGGCAGGGGCAGGTGCCTCGTCTTGCTCCTGCATGCCAAGATACGCCACGCCGATGCAGCTGCAGGAGAGCACGACAACCAAGCAGACCAGCAGGATGGGCAGAGCCTTGCTTGGCCTATCATGGGCGCTCTTGTGCTTGGATGCAACTACACCGTGCCGACCCGACTGTCCCAGCGAAGATGCTTGACGCTGAGACATGTGAGAGAGGTCATCGCGCTTCGCCATGATGCACCTCCATGATCTGCACAGAGGGCTCCCATGCACCATCGGCCATGATAGCGCGTGCATCCTTCCAGCCACGGATGAGGCTACCGACACCAGATGCGATGCCTCCCCTCTCCACAGCAATGAGCCTGATGGCCTCCTTCGCGAAGCAAGAAGCCGTCCCCACGCCGAAGCCGATAGGGTTGTAATCCCCGATCATCTTCAGGTACTGCGCCATGTGCCCACGATTCTTCATCACATGGTAACGCGTCCTATCCGATGAGGCGTTGAGCTGGCGTACGCCCGTCACTTCCCAGTTCTTGATGTCGCGTGAACGCCGCAAGATGACCTCTTCGATGTGCGCCACGCGAAAGCGCTTGCTTGCCAGATAGCCATAGACGCAATCATCCCAATACACGAAGAAGCGCGCATCGGGAAGCCCGATCCCCTCCACCACGCGCCGGTTGAAGCATGCCCCTTCGAAGCAGAGCGCATTCGCTGGCTTCCACCCCTGCGGGCCGAAGCTCGATGGCGCTACGGGATTGTAGGCCCCTAAGAAGGGGATGAACCGGTATTGCCACCAGAAGGGACCACCATCGAAATCCTGGCGCGAGCCTTGGATGGCGTCGAAGCGGTCACTCCATGCGTCTAGGATAGAGAGCGCGTCTGGCATGACCACAACGTCATCATCCATGAGCCAGAACCACTCCGCGCCTGCCTCGTAGGCCATGCGCACCCCTTCGGCGAAGCCGCCCGCACCGCCGGTATTCTGCGCTTGCGGCGCATAGGCGAACGTATCCGCCCCATGCTCCCAGGGAACAGCCGTGAGGCCTTCATCCACAATGCGCGCATAGGTCTCGACGATCTGCGCCGTCTTTCCAGAAGCCTCATTATCAACGACGAAGACGCGCCAAGGAGCTCTATCCAAGAAGAGCAGCGATTCCAAGAGCTGACCCAAGAGCTCTTGGCGCCGATAGGTGACGATGATGATGGCGGTGCGATCCATGGTGGACCTCCATTGCGCGACGCAGTGCACGCCTGCGCTCCATTTCCTCCATGCACGCCTGAACAGGGCCCGCATGTGCCGTTCAGAAGATGGTAAAGGATGCACACGGATTTCGCTACGGGCAACCCCGGCATCATCGAATCGCTATAATATCCAAGTTATGGCAAGCGCCGCGTTTACGCGGTCAGTCTTGATGGGGGACTCATCCGTACATATGATCTGGCTGGAATGCGGAATCGTCCTGATCGTGGCCATCGCCACCACCATTGTGCTCACGCCTGCAGCCAAGCGCATCGCAGCGCTGACTGATGCCATAGACTACCCCGACAATCGACGCGTGAACGTCCACCCCACTCCTCGCATGGGAGGCATCGCCATCTTCGGTGGCATGGTGACAAGCTGCCTTCTGATCATGATCGGATCGGCGCTGTTCGGCTGGATCGACCCCTTCCGTTCCTATTTCGGCTTCGATGTGGACTTTCCCCTGTTGGGCGTCGGCATCCTGATCATCTTCCTCGTGGGCATCGTGGATGACATCAAGGGCCTGAAAGCTCCGGTGAAGCTGGTCGGGCAGATCATCGCGGCCACCGTCTGCGCTGCCTCAGGGCTCCTCCTCTCCAATATCCAAAACCCCTTCGTGGAGGGTGCATTTATCGAATTCGGGTGGCTCTCCTACCCCATCACCATCTTCTATCTGGTGGCCTTCGCGAACATCATCAACCTGATCGACGGTCTGGATGGACTGGCATCGGGCATCAGCGCCATATCCGCGGCCACCATCTTCGCCTTCTCCGCCTTTGCAGGACGCTTCGATGCTGCCATCTTCGCCGTCATCATCGTGGGCGTCTGCATCGGATTCTTGCGCTACAACCACCATCCCGCCTCCATCTTCATGGGGGATTCGGGGTCATTGCTCTTGGGCATGACGCTCGGCGTGGTCTCTCTCTTGGCCGTTGCCCGATCAACGCTCTTCATCTCGCTTCTGGTGCCCATCATGGCTGCGGGCGTCCCCATCACTGATACAGCCGTTGCCATCATCCGGCGCACGCGGGCGCATCAGCGCGTAGACCAGCCCGATCGCGGGCACATCCATCACCGGCTCCTGAATGCAGGCTATTCCCAACAGGGCACCGTGCTCATCATGTGCGGATGGACCGCCGCCCTTTCCATCTGCGCCATTGTGCTGGCAGAATCCGATGGGATGTGGAGAGTGGTGGCCATCTTAGCCGCCGCCATCATCACCGCTTACGCCATCGGAAAGCTCCATCTGTTGGAACCGGTGCTTCGCCATCACTACGTTCCCCGCAAAAAGCCCTCTGGGCGAACATCAGCCACTGACCGCGAGCACACGCGTCGTCTGGATGGAACCGACAACGCTTGGGAGCGGCACAGCAAGCCCGTTGCGTATACCGAAGTGCGCCAAGCAGGACAGAATCGCCACGACACCCCTTATGGCATGAACCGGCAAAGCGACCTTGGCAGGAGGGAACGCGATGAACCACGCACCCGAAGGTGAGCTTACATCCATCATCCTTCCCGTGTACAACGCAGGGATACGCCTTGTAGATGCCTTGGTGTCCGCCATGAGCCAAACCCACGCAAGGCTGGAGATCATCTGCGTGAACGATGGCTCGACGGACGATTCGCTTGCCATCATGCAGGCGCTTGCCGAAGAGGATGAGCGCATCCGCATCATCGACGCACCGAATGCTGGCTACGGAGCCGCCATGAACCGAGGGTTGGGTGCAGCGCAAGGTGAGTGGGTGGCCATCTTGGAGCCTGACGATTGGATCAGCCCGACCATGCTGGAGCGCATGCTCGCATTCGCAAGTTCCTTGCCCTGCAAGCCTGATGTCGTCAAATGCCCGTTTTGGTGGGTACCCTCGGATGACGAATTCGGCGACCACGAAATCCACTGCACGTACAAAGGGCTCATCCATCCGAAGGGGCAGCCCTTCGGCCTGGATGAGGCGCCTGAGCTCTTCGCGCATCACCCTTCCATCTGGTCGGCCCTCTATCGGAAGAGCTATCTGGATGCGCACAAGATCCGCTTCCCTGAGTATCCTGGAAGCGGCTGGGCAGATAACCGCTTCCTAGCGGAGACGCTCTTGAAGACGGACAAGATAGCGTATCTGGACGAGCCGTTCTACCACTATCGCGCTGGCACGCCCGAGCGCGAGGCAGCCTTCCTCAAGGCGAATCCCGCTCTTCCCTTCGAACGATGGATGGATATCACGCGCATCTTGGAAGCCCAAAACGTCACGGATGCAGGCATCAGGCGAGCGCACGCACGTCATGGCTTCACCTACCTGGCGCAAGTGATGAAGGCAGGGGCCTTGGATGACCCGAACACCGTCAAAGCCGTCCACGTGATGTTCAATCACATGGATGAAGATGCCGTGATGGACGATGCCGCCGTGCCTCCCGCCCAGCGCACTCTCTTCGCGCAGATGCGCGGAATGGAATGCATCAGATCCAATCGCGCAGCGCATGCCGTCTATCTGATGAAAGAGGGATTGCGGCGCGTGCGCGTGAACGGCATCCATGCCACGCTGGCTGACATCCGTCGCATCTTCAGCCACTGATCACGCTACGCCGAAGGCTCTTGAACCCCTTCTGCTCTATAGAATCTATAGACATCGAAGGGTTCACGATAGTCTTGGACTTCTACATGGTCCACGATCTCCATGCATGCATCGGGATAGTAGGTCTGCTGGATGAAGGCTAAAAGATGCAGAGGGAAATCACGTCCATTGCATATGAAGCGCGCTGATCCATTGTCGACCAATCCCTTCACGATGTTAGGCATCCCCACTTGTTCGTTACGCGCCTCTATGAAGGGCGAATCCACCGTCCATCCCCCTAAGCAGATATTCTGCTCAAGGAACTCTGTTGTAGGAAGGTTCTTGAATCCATAAGACCATTCAATGGCCATGAAGCTTGCCGTATCCCACACATAGACATGATCATCGTGTTCGACCACATAATCCACGAGCGGATGATCGGGCACATAATCCTGTTGATGGACCATGGTAGAAGCCTCTTCCATATCGAAGCTGGGAGCAAGCTCTCCTATGAGCTTGCCGGAGATCATGATGAACACGGCTGCGCTCAAGACAGATGCCGTCATGCGCATGGCCTCATGATGGCTCTCCCACACCTGAGGCAACTGTCCCCTCGAAGCGACAAGGGCTATTCCGCATGCCGCATACAAGATGATCGGGAACTCCACCCTATCGAGCAAGCGTCCCGCTCCGAGGAAGTAGGAGTTGAGCACGTACGCGAACAAGATCAAGGTAAAGACGACCATCCTGCGTCGCCAAGGCCCCGCAACAAGGCCCGCGATGGCAACGATCGCAAAGAAGATCACTATCGCCCGTCCGTTTGGCAACGACAGCGGATAGCGTGCGAAACCGGAGAGGAGCTTCGAAGCAGGCGTTCGCTCTGCAACGGATGCTATCGCTTCTATCCTATCCAGATCGAAATAGTCCGTATCGCCTGTTGCCCAATACCTCGCAAGATAGTACGCCTCCTCTGTGACTCCTGCATTGCTGAGGTATGAGGCAACTTGATCATAGTCGGGCATGGGATAGTCAGATATCTCCGCACGCGCTTGATTGTATTGCCGCCATTCACTCCATCCCGGCTGCTCCCATTCAAATGAACCATAGGCCCAAAGGCCAGCACAAAGGATCATCAACGCACACAGCGGCAACGCACCTACAAGAAGCCGCCTTCCCCCTTCGTCTCGCCTTCTTGCCACAAAGAACAAGAAGCACATGCCGAAGAAAGGCAACGCAAGCAAGAACGACTCGACGCGAAGTATGAAGGCGACAAGGCAGAGGAGCACGCCGAACACGGCCGATGGCACAGATGACGAGTTCGCTTTGAAGCGCCCTACGAGGAGCATGCAGCCAGCCATCATAGCCAACGCTGACACGAACGTGAAGTTGCTTGCGAACGTGCACCGCGAGATGAAGAAGTATTCGACTCCCGCGATCAGCAAGAATGCCCATGAGGCAGACAGGTATGTGAGAACAGCGTAGTTGAATGCGAAGAAGGCGAACAATGTGACCACGCGCTCGAAGACGATGAACCAATTCATGAACGGCATCACATGATTCAACGACAGGGTCAACTGCGAGAGCGCTGCATTGATGAAGAGGCAAAGGCCCCTATCCGGACACCGATCGCTGAGCACAACCGACATCGCCCAATCATCCTCAA
>CANODU010000010.1 GCA_947565185.1 uncultured Eggerthellaceae bacterium
CGCAGGTGCCTTACAAGCACAAGGTCGGGGGTTCAAATCCCTCCTCGACCACCATCTTCTTCCTTCTCATATCCCTGCACTGAACGCTCGTAGCGGAAATATCGCATGCTTGCGCGTGAGCCTACGGTTGATACGACCCGCAACCTCTTGCATCATCGTAAGCCGCCGCTGCGCGGACGACTTCCGCTACAGAAGACCCGCAACTCGCAGCCTCTTGACGCTGCAGACGAACCTGTCTGGCTTCAGCGTAGTTCCACGTGGATGATCTCTCCCGGTTCGGGAAACACATCCCCTGGTCCCGCAGCCAGCATGTAGAGCGCATTCGCCTTCGCGGTGGCTGGCGTGCCTGGACGTCCTGGCACCGGCGTTGCCTGCAACGTACCATCCTCAGCAGCTTCCAAGAGCATGCACCGAACCGAATAGAACTCCGCATCCGGGCCCGTCGCCTCAGGCGGCCGTGCCTCTCCCTGCTTTGCCGCTCTTTCGGCTACCTTTGAACCAGGACCGAACTTGTTCGGGCCGAAGAAAGCAGCAAGCCGCGCCGGGATCAGCTCTGGAGCCGGATCCAACCCCAGATAGGCACGCATCACCGGACGCAGATAGAAGTTCAGCGTGAACGCCGCACCACCGGGAGGGCCGGAGATCCCCACCACCGGCACCAAGCGCTCTCCCACCGTGAGCACGGCATAGGAGCTGTGATGGCCCGGCCCATGGTTCGTCTGATGGCAGATCACCTGTCCGATCTCCTCCAGCACCTCCACAGACCAGTCATCAGATCCCTTGGAGGAGCCTGCATTCAACACGATGACGTCAGCCACCTGAGCCGCCTTGAGCAGCGTTTCCTTGATGGCCTCATAGTCATCGGCCACGATGTCGAAGGGCACATAGGCGCCGCCCCACGCTTCCACCTTCCCGCGCACCATGAAGCTGTTGGATTCATAGGTGCGCCCGCGTCCCGCAAAGGGGATGCGCGAACCTTCGGCGTAGGGCACGTTCGGCGGCACCAGCTCATTGCCTGTAGGCAGGAACGCCACGCGCGGACGTGCCAGGACGCAGGCGACAGAACGGCCGGCGCTGGCGATGGAGGCAGCCACTTCCGCAGTGATGAGCGTGCCAGCAGCCACAGCCACATCACCTGCGCCCATGGTCTCGCCCGCAGGCTTCGTACCCGCGAACTGGGCTGAAGGAGCTGCGTCGATGGCCAAGAGCCTGCCATCCTCAGAGAAAGTGGCATGCTCGACCACGATGGCGGTGTCGAAACCCTCCGGCATGGCCACGCCCGTATTCGCGAACGTCCAGTCCACGCCCTCCGTCCAGGTGCTGACATCCGGCAGCTCTCCTTCGGGCAGATCCGCGAATGCGGCCCAATGGACGGCCACGGAATCCATGCAGCAGGTGAGCGCGTTCGGCACATCCGTCTTAGCAGTGACATCTTCTGCCAACACGCGCCCTACAGACGCAGTCAGGTCCACCTGCTCCGTCGGAACACGCTGGCCAAAGCCGCCCGCAGCAAGGGCCTCTAGCATCTGCGATGTGGCCTTCTGCCGCGACAGTTCGATATGGTGCGAATGGTCTCTCATGGTCTTCCTTTCAGGAGCGCTCGACAACAATTCGGATCATCCGGGATATTATCGCTCAGTGAATATATTTTTGTTTGAGAATATATCATCGCCATGGCATATCCATATCCTACTGCACGAGGAAAGGAAGCAATGCGATGAAGATCTCTGCACGCAATCAACTCAAGGGCACTGAGGTCATGGTTGGCGTCGAGTAGCCAGCCAGAGCTTCCGTCCCAAACGAAAAGCCGCACTTCCGGGTGCGGCTTTCTTCATGGATCAGCGCGCGGAGAGCCTTCGCTCGGCAAGGTCGAAGAGCTCGTAGAGCACGACGCCCATGACGGCCATGGCCACGATCCCCGAGAACATGCGCGCGTACTCCAACATGGACCACGAATGCATGATGTAATACCCCAGGCCAGTGGAGCCGGCCATGGACTCAGCCACGAACAAGATGGCCACCGCAGTTCCCGTGCTCACGCGCAATGCCGTGAAGAGGCTGGGAAGCGTCTCGGGAACCACCACATGGAAGAACACCAACCGCTCGTTGCCACCCAAAGACCGCATGGCTTCCATCTGTCCCTTCGGCACCGCGCGCGCAGCATCGCGCATGGTGACCGTGGCCTGAAAGAGCACCGCTATGACGATGAGCGTCACCTTCGCTTCCCCGCCAAGACCGAAGAAGACGAACATGACCGGCAAGAACACGATCTTCGGAATGGGATACAGGATGTAGACCACCGGTGCCACGAAACGGTCGACCTGCGGAAACATCCCTGAGAAAAGCCCGATGGGCGCCCCGATCGCCATGCCGATGGCAAGTCCCAGCAGCAGCCGTTCCAGACTGATGCCGAACTGCGGCGTCAGCGTTCCCACATTCGCTGCCAGCTCCTGCACCGTCTGCACTGGCCCCGGCAACGCTGGGGATGCCACGCAGAGCGCAAGCAGCCACCACGCAACCAGGACGAAGATGGTCCCCCAGATGTAGCCCAACGCCCGATTCATGCAGCGCTGTTCCTACCCTTCGATCTGGAACGCACCGGTCGAGCCATCGTAGGAAACGCCCTGACCACCGTAGCCCTTCACCCGCATCCATTCGATCTGCGGCCAGACCAGGTCGGATTCTGGATGGAAGAGCTTGCCGTCAGCCAAAGCGAAGGGGTACGCGCTCACCTCGTAAGCATCCTTGATATCCGCATTGATGCTGGCGTTGGCGAACAGCGTATCCTTGAACGCAGCAGGGTCCTTGTCGATATCATCCACAGCCTTGTCCCAAGCACGCGCCACCGCGTCCACTGCATCAGCGTGCTCTGCAGCGAACCGCTCGGTGGCCACCATGATGGACTGCGACACATTGGCTCCTGCCGTGTCAGCTGCGATCACCTTCATGCCGCTCTCCTCACCCAGCGTGAGCAGCGAATTCGGCAGCGCTGAGGCAAGCAGCTGTCCACTGGCAGTGAGGCCATAGCGCTCCGGCAAGCTGGCCACTTCGAGGACCGGAATCTCACCAGGAGCGATGCCCTCCTGCTGGCAGAGCATGTCGAATACGTATTCGGGTACGGTGTTGCTAGCAAGACCCACACCCGCACCATCATCCAGCTTCTTGGTGGATACCCACGCAGCCAGTTCAGCCAGGGAACCGTATTCAGCATCGGCTGGCGCCAACACGCCGAAGCGACCCTGCGCTGCATCGGTGCCCAACGTCACCCATTCGGCCACCACAGGCGTTCCTGATTCGCAGAGCTTCACAGCACGCATCACGTCCGTCATGGCCATGTCCACTTGACCCGCTGCGATGGCCGCAGACAGGCTTTGGGCCGAATCGAAGGTTTGGATGCTGACATCCAGCCCCTCATCGGCGAAATAACCCGCATCTTCTGCCACCCAGGCTGGGAGCATGTCTTCGGTGGGCATGGTCCCTATGCGAACCTGCGCCAAAGCACCTTCCGAAGCGCTGTCGGGAGCTGATGCGCTCTGCGCGCACCCCCCGAGGCACGCAACTGCCAGAACCGCTCCAGCGCAAGTCGCCAGAGCCAGCAAAAACCTCTTCTTGAGCATCCTCGCCTCCGATTTGAAACCGCACAGAACGTATCTCTTGATTATAAGCAAGGACCGACGCGGCTTCGGCAGGACGCCATCGATGAGCGCCCAGGGGCGCATCTCTTGATGCAGACTGCAACAGGAAAGCGAAAGGCTGCTTTACAGGTGCTGGGCGTCTGTTCGCTGCATCCACCCATGCCTGCGGAGCGAGATAAGGCAGAGCACCGCAGCCACGATGAAGCCGATACCGCCGACGATGCCCGAGGAGAACAGGGGACGTAGCACTGTTCTTCTCAGAGCGAGTGGGCAACGGACGAAAGAACAGAAGAACAGTGCTACGTCCCCTGTTCTCCCCTGCAGCTACACCCAGAGCGAAAAAGCCACGAACGCAACGGTCACGACGATGAAGCCGACGATGATGGCCCAGACCGCTGGCCTTCCCAAGTTCGCAGTCCACCCCACACCGAAGCGCTCGGGCACGAAGAGGCTGGCATCGTCCTTATTCCAGTAGAAGATCCCCAGCTTCCAATAGCGGTCGTCGTCCACCGGCATGGACTCAGGATCCTCCATGCGGCGCAAGAGCCGTGCGCCGTTCTGCCCATAGATCATGGTGACCACGATGACGGCCACCAGCACGACGATGAGCATGATCAGAATGGGAAGCAGCGCCTGCAGCATGGTGATGACACCCATGAACGACAGCGCGATGATGGGTCCTACGAACGAGATCATCGTCCCCAGCCCAACGAGCAGCATGCTCTGAGCGCGTGCGAATGCCCCATAGGCCCAGGCACTCGCCGCAGGACGCGCAGCGTCAATACCTTTCTTCGAGCGCAAGATGGTCCAATGCGAAAAGGCGAAGCAGGCATCCATGAATACAACGGCCAGAACCGGGAATGCGGCGGAGAGTGGCGTCTTCTCCACCCAATGGCTCACCTGCCCCGCAAGATCCAGGTTGGTAGCGATATGATCGGGCATCAGGGGATAGCCCACGATGCAGATGAGCGCCGTCACCGTGATGGGGATCAGGAACAGGAGGTCCCATGTCTGAGAAAGAGGCCGCGGCGCGGGCTCCTCGGCTACGAAGCTGGCACGCTGAGCCGTCTTCGCCACCCATCCACGCGCGCGCTTGAGCGCGATCGTCTTCTGGCGAAAATGAAGCATGAGCCCATAGCTGCCGATGCCGAGGATCAGCACTGAAACGACCAGCATGGGCAGAAAAGCATGCTCGGGGTTGAAGAGGATGCACGCCCCACAAGCCGCGGTGAGCAGCAGCGTGACCGTGATGACCACAGCGAAGAAGGAGCGCTTGAGGCGCCTGACCTCAGGATCACATGCCGCAGCATCGGGAATGGTCACAGCAAAGCATTCGCGCTTCGGCATGAGATAGGGCGTTGCCGCGGCCAAGATCCCCACGATGGGAACGAGGAGCAGAACGAACCCCAAGAGCAGGACCATGAGACCGTCAACGTTCTGCATAGGGATCACGCCTTCTGGGGCGAAAGACCTCTGGCAGCGCGTCCGGAAGGCGTGCGCGAAGCGTGAACAGGTCTGTCTGCGCGGCTCTCAGATGCAGGATCGCCCACGACCCCGTAGGCACGAGCAGCTTGAGCGGCGGCGCATTCGAGGAACTGCCCCCGTGTGCCCCCGCACGCGCGATAGGTGAGCGCCAGCTTGAACAGATCATCTTCCATCGCTTCCAGCGATGCGCGATTCTTGTCCGCACGAGAAGCGTCGCTCGGCTCGCTGATGACGGCGCCGGCACGCCCGCGCATCTGGACATAGCCTTCATCGCGCAGCACCGCATAGGCCTTGTTCACGGTATGCAGATTGATGCCCAGATCGCTCGCCAGCGAACGAACCGAGGGAAGCGACATGCCCGGCTCCAGTTCGCCGGTTGCTATGCCTGCGATGATCTGGTCGTGGATCTGCTTGTACAACGGTTCGGACGAACGCTCATCGATGATGATGACCATGGTATCCACCTTGATCGGTAAATGTTCTATATGACATAGATCATTTTAGAGTGATGATTGTAATATGTCAACTAGAACAATAATCGAAGAGCAAGCACAGAAAGATGCCGCTTACGCGTCATCTACGAATTCATCCAGTCTGGGTCTCATTGGGAGATGCCGCTTACGCGTCATCTACGGGATCATAGATAGGGCGTCATGGTTGAGCGATGCCGCTTACGCGTCATCTACGGATCTCAAGAGGAAGGCGCAGGCAATCTAAGCCTCTTGGCGTTCAGTCTTCGTATCCGGCTCTATGTGCACGAGCACCTCTCGGACCTCAGGGTGCGCTGCCTGCACTGCAGATTCGATCTCATCTCCGATGGCATGCGCCTTCGCCACCGACATCTGCGGATCCACCAGCAGATGCAGATCCACGTATACCTCCGCTTCGGTCCCGCGCGTCCGGATGCGATGGATCTGGCGAACGCCAGAGATGGTTTCAACGACAGAAGATATCTCCGCCGGGTCTATGCGCGCATGATCGGACAGCGTGCGGAATGCTCGCCGGAACACCTGCACAGCAGAGATCAAGATGAAGACCGTCACGATGAGCGCCATCACCGGATCAGCCATGGGAAAACCGCAGACCACCAGGATGAGCCCTGCGATGACTCCGATGGACACGAACGCATCTGAGAGCGTGTGCGCTGCGTCAGCCTGCAGGATCTCGCTGCCGAGGCGCTTGCCGATGCGGCGCTCTGTGAACGACACGCCCAGATTCACCACCAGCGTGCCCACCATGACGACGAAAGACGCCACGCCCACCTGAGCCGCGTAATCTCCTGAAGCCAAGCGCTCCACAGCACCAGATCCCACTTCGAAGGCGGCTATGAGCAGAAGCGCACCGATGACGAGAGAACCATAGGTCTCGAACTTCGCATGCCCATACGGGTGGCTCTCATCCGCCGGGCGCGCCGCCAATGCGATGCCGATGAGCCCCACCACGTTCCCCAACGTATCGAACACCGAATGGATGCCATCGGCCTGCATGGACGCCGAATCAGACGCCAGGCCGTAGAAGAACTTCGCAGCCGCAACGGCCAGATTGAGCACGAGGACGATCCAGAGCACGCGTTCGACGCGGCGGGTCCTCATCTCTTCATGATGGGCAACGGAAGCGGACAACGGCTGCCTTTAGATGACCTTGCCCTTGCAGTGGTCGATCACATGCTGCAGGATCTGGGATTCGCGCCCGTGGAACTCGCGCTTGCGGGAGACCAGCTTGCCGTCCACCGGCTCTTCATAGGCGATGGTGGCGCACTCGAAGCGCGTGACCTTGGTCTCGCCGTCAACGGAGAAGCATTCTTCCACCATCTTCGCCGGGTAGAGCGCCTTCACCAGCTTCGGATTGAAGATGGTCTTGAATTCATCCTGATCATCCAGGTAGATGGCGATGCACTTCGTCTCGCCGATCTGATTCGCGGCAAGGGCGGCCACGTCCTCCATGGACTGAGCCGTATCGATCAAGTCCTGCACGATGGGCATGTCATCGATGGTGGCCTTCTGGCATGGCTGGGACAGGATCTCTTCGTCTTTGACGATCTCTTTGACCATGAATGGGCTGCCTCTCCTTGGTGCGATTGAAGTTCTCGACACTATATCAGCCACATCACCGAGCGTCCATCCGCCATGCAAACTTCTTGCGAAGGCGGCTCAGGCGCTCCAGGATGGGATCGCCCACGAGCGCCAACGTGAGACCCGTGGCTACTGCCTGCATCGCATTCACCGGCACACCTGCCAGA
Source organism: uncultured Eggerthellaceae bacterium (assembly GCA_947565185.1). Taxonomy (GTDB): domain Bacteria; phylum Actinomycetota; class Coriobacteriia; order Coriobacteriales; family Eggerthellaceae; genus MGBC163016. The sequence continues at coordinate 7,360 of CANODU010000010.1, forward strand.
TAGACCGCCACCACTCCTTCGGGCGTGATGCTCGACAGCATCAGGAAGACGGAGCTGGTATCCAAGATGGGCCCGGCCACCAAGAGCACGAACGCACCACCTCCCACAGCCACGGCAACGCGCGCTTTCCACGACCATTCGTCACAGGGGATGATGCCGCCTTTCGCCAGCGCGCCGAAGACGAGGCCGCACATCCCGAAGGAGAGCATCTGCCACGGCGTCCATGGCCCGAGACCGAAGATGAAGCTGCTCGCCAATGCGGCAAACGCGCCAACGACGAAGCCAGCCGAAGGCCCAAGCGCCACACCTGCCACCATCACGATGGCTGCCATGGGCTTGAAGTGCGGCAACCAGATGAATGCCGTGCGTGCAGCCACAGCTAACGCCACCATGACCGCTACCGTGATCAGCTCGCGCGCCTGCGGGCGGCGCTGTTCGAAGGAAGCGAAGAAGGGCACCATGGCATAGATGACCAAGAGCACGCTCACCACGATGTAGCTCTTGCCGCGCAGAGCAGCACCAGCTGCCACCGTGAGCACCGCAGCCACGATCGTGCACGCCCAGATGAGCGCCGTCTTCGACCGCTCTATCCGCGACATAGCTCTATCACGTCCTCATCGGTCACCGCATTGGCGAACACATGGCGGCTCATGCGGTTGGCAGCCGTGGTGTAGAACGAGTTCATGGCGAAGAACGCCCGCGGCGTGTTCGTGGTGACCACCGAGCCGTCGAAGAACAGCGAGACAGAGTCCGCATAGCGTGCGCAGAACTCCACATCATGGGACACCATGATGACGGCAACGCCGCTCCGGACAAGCCCTTGCAACACCTCTGCCAGCGTTCGCTTGAAGAACGCATCGATCCCCTTCGTCGGCTCGTCCAAGAGCAGCACCTGCGGCTCGCACAAGAGCACCTTCGCGAGCGCCGCCCGCTGCTGCTCTCCCCCTGACAGGTCCAACGGATGCTGATCTAACTGCGCTTCCACACGGCAGAGCCTCGCCACCTGCGCGATGCGCACATCACGCTCCGAACGTGACACATCGGGCAGCATCTCTTCCAAATCCAGGCGTACGGTCTTCTTGACGAACAGGTTCTGCGGATCCTGCGGGAGCATGGCCAGCCCCCCGTGAAAGAGCGTGCCGCTCTTCCACTCTGCAAGGCGCCGCCCCAACACGCGCACCGTGCCACGATAGGGCTTGCAGATCCCACAGAGGCACTTCAAGAGCGTGGATTTCCCCGTGCCGTTCCCCCCGAGCAGGGCGAAGAGCTCCCCTTGCGGCACCTCTAGGTCCACGCCGCGCAACACGTCCGGAGCGGCGCGCTCGTAGCGGAACCACACGTCCTTCAGCTGCACGGCCGGCTTCTGACCCGCACCCTCCTGCGCCCTGTCCAGCACGGGCTCGTCCGGCAAAGACCGCACCGGTAGCTCATGCGCATCCACGTAGCTCAAAAGCCACGTGCGCCCTTCGCGCACCGTAAGCGGTATCGGCTCCTGGACATCCTGCGTCGGCACAGCCCGCTCCTCCCAAGCGCTCTTTTGCGAAGACCGCGTGGGCGCCACCCCATAGAACACGCGCACGGGTGCCGGCAGCGCGAACGTCATGGCGCTCTGGCGCTCATGCAGCGCCTGTGCAACCTTCTGCGGCGCACCGTGCAGGATGGCGCGCCCCTGATCCATCACCACCACCATATCAGCCGTGGAGAACACGTCCTCCAGCCGATGTTCGGTGATGATCACCGTCGTACCCAGCTCCACGTTGATCTTGCGCACCGTGTTCAAGAAATCCGCCGCCGCGATGGGATCCAGCTGGCTCGTGGGCTCATCCAGCACCAACACGCTAGGCTGCATGGCCATGATCGAAGCCAGGTTCAGCAGTTGCTTCTGACCGCCGGACAGCTCCCCCACATCCTTGTGGAACCAATCCTGGATGCCGAAATAGCTTGCCATCTCCGCCACGCGCAACCGCATGACGCGTGGATCCGTGCCCAAGCTCTCCAACCCGAATGCCAGCTCGTGCCACACCTTATCCGTGACCAGCTGCGCATCGGGATCTTGCATGACGAACCCGATGAACTGCGCCTGATCCGCCAGCGGCACTTCCTGAAGAGGGCGCCCTTCGAAGAGCACCGTGCCCGTGGTCTGCCCACAGGGCGCAAGCACCGTCTTCAGATGCCGCAACAGCGTCGTCTTCCCGCAGCCGGACAGCCCGCACACGCATACGTAGCTTCCGCGCTCTATCTGCAAGGTGACGCCATCCAGCGCTCGCTGGTCGCGCTCCGGATAGGCGAACGTCAGATCTTGGATATCGAACTGCGCCATGAGATCCTCTTTCCTGCATCCACCACGAACGGCGTGAACATGAAGGCAGCGTAGGCCAGAAACGAGAGCATGGAGAACCCGGTCACAGGCGGGAACGCGATACGCGGAAGGAAGTCCACGCTGGACGCACCGGAGAAGACGCCTGCGAAGGCCAATCCGACACAGACGATCAGGACCGCCAGCATCACGACGTCTCTTGCTCCGAACCGATAGCGCGCATGCTGCGTTCGCGTCTTTCGCGTTCCATAGCCGCGACTGCGCATGGAATCCGCTGTCACCACACCCGCTTCCAACGCCCACGTGGTGAGCGCACCTAAGATGGCGGACCCATGGCGCACCCGGCCACCGAAGCCGCTTTCGGCTGCGCCCTTGCCGATGCCGTCGCGCGCGCTGGCGATCTGCTTCGCCTTGCGCAGGTAATCGGGCACCAGCCGCAGCACCATGGTCAGCACCAGCGTGATGGCGGGCATCGCATGCCCGAATAGATATGTGAATCTGTCCGCGGTCATCACGCGGTCATAGCTACCGAACAGGAGCATGACCGCCACGAACATCCCCGCCGTTTGCGTGCCATAGAGCACGGATTCCAGCGTATACGGACGCCCGAAGTACGTGAACAGCACGGTGCGTCCTTGCGGGTTGAACAGGCCGTTGGCCAACAAGAGCACGATGAACGCAAGCGCCATGCCCAGTATCAGCTTCCAGCCAGCGCGCCCGCGCACCGTGAGCAAGAACGCAGCAGCGCCCGCGCACGCGCAGCCTGTCCAGAAGGGGTTCGTTGCCATCACCGTCAAGACGATGGCACACGCGAACCATGTGAAGGTGATGACAGGATGGAAGGTTTCGAAGGAACCAGGCAATGCGACCAAAGCGCGCTCTTCTCTCCCAGGGATCGGTCGCTCGGCTCGGTGATCCGACTTCGCCTGGAAAAGCGGCTGCGCCGTCCTTTCCCCAAGCTCTTACGGTTGCTGGTACAGCGCGGGATTCTCACCCGCATTCCCCGAGTTCACCATGCATCGTGCACGGCCCGAAAGATCCAGTGGCCTCAGTGTATCCCATTGGCTAAGGATGCGCAGGGACGAAGATCCGGCACTTCAACGGCAGAGCAACAAAAGGGAATCACGTGGCAACGATGCGGTCTCTCAAGCTTGCATCCTCGTACCCGCGCGTACCATGCGAAACGACTGAGACACTGCCTCCACGCTCTGCGCGCGCACGACCTTCAAGGAGGATCATCATGCAAGAAGTATTGAATGAGACCGATTTCGACGCCAAAGTGACAGAAGCAAGCGGCCGCGTGCTGGTGGAGTTCTTCGCCACATGGTGCCCTCATTGCCAGCGCATGCAGCCCATCTTGGACGATGTGGCCGCGCGCGTTGCAGGCACCTGCGCGGTATACCAAGTGGACGTGGACAAGTCGCCTGACCTGGCAACCCAATATGCGCCGAATGGATTCCCCACCTATGCGCTGTTCGTGGATGGCACGCTGACCAAGACCCTCACCGGCGAACAGTCCGAAGCCACGCTGTTGGAGCTTGCCGCCTGAGGATGCTATGGCCCTGTGCAAAGCACAGGGCCATCGTTTTCAAATGTGCTGCCTGTTGGCAGCACCCACGAAAGTAGAGATCCTGGTTGATGTGGGTGCCGGCAACGGGCGTATCAGGGGGACGGAGGAGTGAGACGCGCGTCGCGCGTCTCACTCCTCCGTCCCCCTGATACGCCCGTCCCCCTGATACGCCGATGCTGCTATTCGTCGATCACCATGGTGGGGTTGTCCTTCGTGATGATCTCCTTGGCGAAGATACGCGCCCCCAGATGCTGCGTCATGAGATCCGCCAGCGCATCCAGCGCAGCCTGCAGGTCATCGGCGCGCGCCGGATCCACGGACTCTATGATCAGGAATGCCTTCTTGGAATCATCGGTGAGCGCCGTGCGCTGGCCGTCGCGCCAATTCCAGCAGCGACAGATGGCGCCCGCATCATCCATGTAGCAGAGCTCGCCTTCCAGCGTGGGCGCGTCCTCCTCATCCCCCAACGCCCGGAAGGCATCGCCCCCTTCCGTGATGCGCAAGCGGATATCACCCTCCATGGCATCGATATCCTCACCACCCACAGGCAGCGCATACTTCAGCGACACGCCGTTGTACGCATCCACCGAAGGCGTGATGGACCCCACGGGGTTCCCCTTCAGCACGCGCTTCAGCAGGTTCTCCACGCTAGAGCGCGCACCCTTCTTCGTCTTGAACTGCTGGTACGCTTCGCGCCAGACCTTCACCACTTGGTTCTCTGATATCACGTTCGACGTCAGATGCTGATCTGCCGCCGCATTCGCCTCAGTCAGATACCGGCGAATGGCCTTGGCGTCCTCTTCGGGCACTTCGCTCGTTGGCATCATGCCATGCACGACGACGATGCCGATCTGCGCCTCCGGGAACAGCTCCCAGAATGAATCCTCCGTGACGAATCGCTTCATGATCCCCTCCTGAATGCACGAACACCCCGCTGGAGCCGTGTCTGCTCAGGCCTAACGACACGGCGGCGGAGTGCTCTGGCTGCTTACCCGGCGGCAAGCGGTATGTTGGCGTGCATGATACACCAAGTTGACAGCGCTGCGGTACCACAAGATACGCGAACATCTGTGCTACCATCACCCCATGGAAAAGCGCGCTTCCCATACCGGCTCCCTCGCCGCGTTCACCCCGGCCGTCGCCCAATGGTTCACCAGTGCGTTCGACGCACCCACATCCATCCAAGAGCGCGCATGGTCCTCCATCCGCCAAGGGCAGAACACCCTGGTCATCGCGCCCACCGGCTCCGGCAAGACCTTCGCTGCATTCCTATCCGCCATAGATGCCTTGGCCACCGAAGACCCCGCAGCGCGCCAAAGGCGCAAGGGCGTTCGCATACTGTATATATCTCCCTTGAAGGCGCTCGGCGCTGACATAGAGCGCAACCTGCAAGAGCCGCTTGCCTCCATCGTGGCGCAACAGGCTGCTGAGACCGATGAGCCCGTGCGCCATATCACCACCGGCATGCGCACGGGTGACACCACACAGTCCGAACGCGGCCGCTTGGCGCGCAATCCACCAGATATCCTGATCACCACGCCTGAATCGCTCTATCTCATGCTCACGTCGAAGGTGCGCGATACGTTGGCCACCGTTCAGACCGTCATCGTGGACGAGCTGCACGCGCTGGCGGGAACGAAGCGCGGCACGCATCTGTCGCTCTCACTGGAGCGCTTGGACGCGCTCTTGCCTGAGCCGGCCCAGCGCATCGGCCTCTCGGCAACCATCCAGCCCGTGGACGTGGCGGCACGCTTCTTAGGCGGAACGCACGCCGTCCATGTGGTGCAAGATGACGCACCTCCCACCTTCAGCCTCCAGGTGGATGTACCCGTAGAGGACATGACGCACATCCAACCGCTCGCCCGAAGCTCTGATGTGCGCTCAGGATCATCCTCCATCTGGCCTGCCATAGAGGCATCGGTGCTGGAGCACGTGCTGGCGCACACGTCCACCATCGTGTTCGTCAATTCGCGGGGCATCTGCGAACGGCTCACGGCACACCTGAACGAAGCCTATGATCGCCAGTGCGGCCGCACGCCAGCAAGCGCGCTTGCCGCAAACGCCAGCGGATCCATGCGCTCTGAGATCGGTTCCACCACCCTCTTGACAGGTGCCTCCGCCCAGCCACTAGCCAAAGCGCATCATGGCTCCGTTGCGAAGGATATCCGCCAGCAGATAGAGCATGATCTGAAGACGGGCAAGCTTCGCTGCGTCGTGGCCACCTCAAGTCTGGAGCTGGGTATAGACATGGGCCAGGTTGATCTGGTCATCCAGGTTGCAGCACCGCTCTCGGTATCTTCAGGACTGCAGCGCATCGGACGTGCGAATCACCAGGTTGCCGGCACGTCGAACGGCATCATCTACCCGCGCACGCGCTTCGAGGTGCTGGATACGGCCTGCGTCGTAGAGGGCATGATGACGGGCTCCATCGAAGAGACCGCGCTCGTTGAGAATGCGCTCGATGTCCTGGCACAGCAAACGGCTGCTGAGGTCTCCATGCATCCCCAAGGCCTTGCACCGGATGCCTGGCTGGCAACGGTGCGCAAGTCGGCTTGCTACCAACAGCTGCCTGAGAGCGCCTTTCGGTCCGTCGTGGACATGCTGGCAGGCGCCTTCGCCTCTCCCGACGGCGCAGATTTCGCTCCGCGCCTCGACCTTGACCGCCAAGAAGACCTCATGAAGCCCATCCCCCGCACGCAGAAGCTGGCCGTGAGCGCTGCAGGTACCATCCCTGACCGGGGACTCTACCCCGTCATGCTGCACACGGGCACGCAGAAGAAGGGGCGAACGCGCGTGGGCGAGCTGGACGAAGAGATGGTGCACGAATCTCGCATCGGGGACGTCATCATCTTAGGCACCAGCACCTGGCGCATCACAGAGATCACGAATGACCGCGTACTGGTCGCACCGGCACCGGGGCGCACCGCCCGCCTACCGTTCTGGCATGGCGAAGGAACCGGACGGTCGCTGGATGCCGGCATCCGACGCGGAAAGCTACAAGCGTATCTTGAGCAGCAGACGAACACAACGGGCACGCTCAGCGAAAGCGCCTACGAGCACCTTGCCGCCTTCGGCTTCACCGCCAACGCCATCAGCAATCTGGGCCAGCTGATCGCATCGCAGCGGACCAGCACGCACGCCATCCCCACCCATGAGCGCATCATCCTCGAAACGTGCCCCGATGAGACCGGTGCGTGGTATCTGATCGTGCATTCTCCGTTCGGCAAGCGCGTGAACGAGCCGTGGGCCTTGGCCTTGAGCCAGCGCATCAAGGACATCTTCCGCTTCGATCCTCAATGCGCCGCGTCGGACACGGGCATCGTGATGCGCCTGGCCGTAGAAGAGGACAACGCCATCACGCCTGACCTCGTGGTCTTCGCCCCTGATGAGATGATGGATGCGGTCACAGCAGCCATCCCGCAGACTTCGCTCTTCGCGGCTCGCTTTCGCGAATGCTCTGCCCGTGCCCTGCTCATGCGCCCTGCGCTCCATGGTCAACGCACCCCGCTCTGGCAGCAGCGGCTGCGCGGCGGTCAGCTGCTGGAAGCCGCACGCGAACATCCGCGCTTTCCCATCTACGGAGAAGCCATGCGCGAATGCCTGCATGACGTGTTCGACCTTGATGGCGCGTGCTGGCTGATGAGCCAAATAGAGGCGGAGCGCATCGCCATCCAAACGGTGCGCACGGATGCGCCCTCCGCGTTCGCTTCACCGCTGTTGTTCGGATACGTGGCTGACCACCTCTACGATGGCGACATGCCTCACGCTGAGCGTACCCGTGCGCTGCTCTCCGTTGACCCGCAGCTCCTCTCAGAGCTCTTGGGCACGCCGGATCAGCTGGCGCTCATCGAACCTGCCGCAACAGCAGCGGTGCAACTGGCACTGCAACGACTGACCCCTGACCGCAAGCTGGCAGGCGCTGAGGGCACCGTAGAGCTGCTGCGGCAGATGGGACCAGTGACAGAGGGACAGGTCGAACAGCGCCTCGTAGATGGCGCAGAGGCACGCGCACTCCTCCGCAGCCTTGAGGAGCAGCACCGAGCCTGCCCCGTAACGCATAGCGGCCGCACGCTCTGGGCAACGCCAGAAGATGCCATGCGCATCCAGGCGCTCACGGGCGCCGCTGTCCCCACCTGGGCCGAGCACTGGTCTGCAGCCGCCGACCTTGATGATGAGCGCTTGGGGCCTGCCGCCGTGCTCGCTGCCAAGTTCCTGCAGACACACGCGCTGTCCGATGCTGACCAGTTCGCACAGCAGCTGGGAGTGGGTCCGGCGGTCGCACAAGAGGCGCTCGAACAGCTCCGCGCAGCGGGAACAGCTGTGAAGCTGCCGGTGAGCCATGCAGGGCAAGCCATGTTGGAAGAAGCGCGCGCTCTTCTGGAAGTGGCGCTGCAGAACCAAGCGCAAGACGGCCTTGCGCCCACCGAAGCTGCACACCTCCTGCCTCCTCAGGCAGATGCGCTCTGGGCCGCGAAGGACATGCTCCGACGCCTGCGCGTGCGCTCCCGTAATATCATCGAAGCGGCCGCACAACCGGTGAGCGCTGCCCGCTTCCAAGCGCTCGTGCTCGCGCTGCAGCGCGTCGGCGGCACAGACGCGCTCTCTCCTTTGGATGACCTTGCTGAATGCATCGCGCTCTTCGAAGGCACGGAGCTCTCCGCCAGCGTGTGGGAGACCATCCTCTTCCCGGCACGTGTGCCCGGCTACAAGCCAGCGCTTTTGGATGAGCTCTTGGAGAGCGAGGAGGTCATCTGGGTCGCCACCTCAGACGGGCAGAAGACGCCAGCACTGGCGCTCTACCCTACGGATTCGCCTTTCGCTCCCCTCCCGGTGGATCCATCAACAAAGGCTTGGCCCGATGCGGCGGAAGTGCCCCACCAACCAAGCCAGGAAGCACTTCATCCTCTTGAGCGAGAGATCTGCACGCTCATCGGCGAAGAGGGGCCGCTCGCATTCGCAGCGGTGGTGCGACGCCTGCAAGAGATGTCTGCCGATGAGGCCGTCAGCGTCCATGAGGTCGCCCAAGCCATCCAGCGCCTTGCTACCCAAGGCTGCATCACTTCCACCTCCTTCGCCTGCATGCGCGCCCGTGCCCTTGAGAACACCCCGAAGGCACGCACCCAAGCGCCACGTCGCGTCAGCAGCCGTCGCCAGACGCGAACCCGCACTGCGCTCTCTGCCAGCCGCCGGGAAGCACGTGCTGGGATGGTGGCAGCGCAACAGGAGTTGGATGGCCTTGCGGGCATGTGGCGCGCCTTGATCCCTGCGGAGGTCAGCCAGACCGAACAGGCCATGGCCCACGTGGAATCGCTCTTGGATACCCATGGCGTCATCTGCCCGAAGACCATCGAAGCAGTTGGGCGCAAAGGTGGCATGCAAGCTCTCTACACGGTGCTGCGCAGCATGGAAGACGCCGGCGAGGTGATCCGCGGCGAATTCGTATGCGGCTTGGGCGCTTCGCAATTCGCACGACGGCACACGGTGGAGTCACTGCGCACCTTGGAGGCTGACGAGGGCTTCGTGGTCTTGGATGCCGTAGATCCTGCCATGCTCTACGGATCCGTCCTCCCCTGGCCAGATGCGTCTGCGGGCCTCATTCCCCAGAATCGCACTGGCTGCCTCGTCGTGCTGCACGAAGGTGCCCCTGTGCTCTTCGCCACGAAGCGCATCCAACACCTCATCGCCCTCGTGCCCGACCGAAGCCTGTGGGAGCCAGCCACCGAAGCGCTCATCAGCCACCTGAAAGAGCAGCTCCAGCGCTCCCGCCCATCGCAGATCGCTCGCAAGCTGATCGTCCAGCAGTTCAATGGACAAGACGTTTACGGAAGCCCCATGCAGGAGGTGCTCGCGGATCTGGGGCTCATGCGCGACACCCATGGCATGCGGCTCTACATCCAGCCCTTCTGATCCCAGGAAGGACGCACGGCCTTGAGTGCCAACCTGGACGCGGCTCTGACCATCCCTATCAGGCCATGCCGCAGCACGCTGCCGATGGATTACGCTTGCGTTTCAGCCCCAAGAAGATGCCCTGTTGAACCACAGGTTGGTCTACCATCATGCGCACGGATCTGGGAAAAGGGAAGGGACGTATGATGAAGAGGATCATCGCGGTCGTTACCGCTCTCGCGCTCATGGCTGGCATCCTTGCCGCCATCCCTGGCTGCGGCCCCAACAACGAAGAGCTCATCCGGCAGGCGGTCACAGAGAAGTACGACGCCTACAAGAACGCGGATGACGCTGCGCTCAGCAAGATCGTCACCTCGCTTGAGAACGACGGCTTGGCAGAGCTCGGCATCGATGAGACGGAATTCGTCTCGGCCATCGTGGATGGATTCGACTACAACATCGACGCCATCGCCGTGACCGGTGACACAGCCAAGGTCACCATGACCTTTGCGGGCAAGAGCTACACGGATCTGCTCTCGAAGATCGCCGAGACCACGGCAACCCTGGCGAACGATCCCACCTTCACAGAGATGTCTCAGGAAGAGCGCCTTTCGAAGGCAGGTCAGATGGTGATGGATTCCTTCAATAATCTGGAGATCAAGAACGAGACCGTTGACCTGGACTACGAGCTGGTGGACAACAAGTGGCAAGAGGCTGACCAGCAAGCGGGTCTCGATCAGATCGACAATATCCTCTTCGCGAAGTGATGCCATGAGCATGCAGGCTCCCTCCCGCCAACCGAACAAGGGCGGCAAAGCGCCCAAGCTGGTGGCTGGCATCTGCCTGGGCCTCTTGGTTCTGCTCCTCGTGGCCTTCTTGGGCGTGAACGCCTTCGTGCGTGCCACCTATGCCAGCTTCTTCCAGGATGCTGAACGCGCTCTCCCCATCCCAGGCACAGACCAGGGCTTCATCGTGCAGGATCTGGATTGCTTGGAGGACGGCACGTGGCTCTTCAGCGGGTATGCCAAAGACGGCAGCCCCTCTCCGGTGTATGCGCTCACCCCTGATGGCGCAGCGAAGCAACTCTCCCTCATGCGTCCAGACGGAACCGTCTATGACGGCCATGGCTCCGGGATCACCTCCGACGCGGAGCACGTGTTCCTCACTGACGAAGAGGGTATCCTCATCTTTAACGTTGATGCGTTTGCTGACGCGCAAGAGGGCTCTTTCGTGCACGCTACTGCACGAAAGGCGCTGGAACTGGCTCCCGCATTCTTGAACATAGAAGATAACACCATGTATCTGGGGAACTTCTATCACCCCGGTGCCTATGAATCTCCCGATGTGCACAAGATGGATACGCCAGGCGGGGACTGGAACCCAGCGGTGATGTACGCCTATCCTGCCGATGCGCAGGCGCCCTACGGCTACGCTGATCAAGCCTCGTACGTCTATTCCATCCCTGCGCGCATCCAGGGCATGTGCTTGAGCAGCGCTGGCCAGATGGTCCTTTCGCAATCCTATGGGCTTGCTTCGTCCCATATCCTGGTCTATGACCTGAGCGCCTCCTTGGATCAGGCCTTTAGCTCTGCGCCTGATGCGCCCAAGACCGCAACATTCGATGCGGACGGACGGCCCGTACCGCTGTATTTCTTGGATGCGCTCTGTCTGCAGGAGGACATCACAGCCCCGCCCATGAGCGAAGGCATCGAATGGCATGATGGCCGCGTGTTCATCTCATGCGAAAGCGCTTCGGACAAGTATCTCTTCGGGAAGCTCTATGGCGCGAATGCTGTCTACGCGCTGAACATCAACGGATAAAGTACCAGAATAAGGACACTCAGGATCTCGCCACATCCTATCCTACCTGCATCGAAACGCACCACCAACGAAGCAGGAGGCACGTCATGAAGATCTGGGGCATGAGCACCGAAGAGTATACACAGCTCTTGGAGGATTCATTCACCGCCATCAAGAAGGCAAGCCGCAAGGCTGAAGCGCAGCATTACGCCCGCACGCGCATCCTGGCAACGAATCTGGAGCTGGCGCTCAAGAAGATTCGGGGCGCCGCTCCCCTGAGCAGCGCCCCTTGTGAAGAGAAGCTCTGTGCGTGAGCAGCTCTAGGCGCTCATGTCGATGTAGGACCACTCCACCTGATCCCCATCATTCAGATACGTTTGATCCGCCGATGCCTGCACCTGTTCGCCATTGACCGTGTATGTCCAGCCCTTCATGCCTTCGGTGGCAACATCATTGATGGCGTTCACGAACATGCCGTATTCGCTGGATTGCACATCCAGCACCAGGCCCGTTGCCTGCAGCACATCCAGCGCTGTGGATCCTTCGCCGATGGTGACGGTCTCGTCATAGGTCACCTGATCGTCTGCCGCAGGGCTCGTGACCTTGACGGGCACGGCTATCTCTGCGATGGTCGATTCAGTGGAGAAGCTGGAGCTGCTGGATGCTGCTGAGCCTTCCTGCCCCGACGAGCATCCGAAGAGTCCCATCGCTGCAACCAGCATCGCTGCCGCAGCGCTTGCCGCCAATCTCCTCGTCGTCTTCATGGATCATTCCCTTCTCAAGGTTTGCAGTGGAAAGATTGTACCGTACGCTTAGCCACCCCTCTGCATGCACGGCTCGCCATACTGTTATCCTAGAAGATATGAGATCTCGCACCAACACACGTGAACGGCTTTGGTCCCCCATCTTCGTGACCATCATCGCAGCCACGCTCTTCGCCTTCATGGTGGGCCAAGGCGTGAACTCCGGCACCACGGTCTACCTAGAGCGCACGGGCGGTACGCTGGGGCTGGCAGGCATTGGCGCTCTCTCCTTCTCAGTGGCGGCAGGTGTTGCGCGCCTTTTGAGCGGCCCCATCATCGACACGCGCGGACGACGCATCGTCTTGCTTGCTGGCGCAGCTGTCATGCTGGTGGGCACCATCGGCCCCCTTATCACCAATGACGGCATCCCCTTCATCATCTGGCGCGCGTTGCAAGGCATCGGATTCTCAGCGGCCACCACAGCCACCAACACCGCCGCTGCTGACGTCCTGCCCTTCTCCCGCTTGGGCGAGGGCATCGGGTATGCGGGGTTGGGACAGGCCATCTCCATGGCCATCGGACCAGCCTTAGCGCTCTTCTTGGTCTCCACGAATCCGCCTGAGAACTTCTACTTCGGCATGGCAGCATGCGCCTTCCTCTCGCTCATCCTTGGGCTGCTCTGCCGCTATGAGAAGGATCCCACGAAGCTTCCAGAGACCTCGGAATATCGCGTGCGCTGGGAGCAAGGCAAGATCGGCAAGAGCCCTGAACGAACGTCAGCACGCGAAGGCGCTCTCAAGCGCATGGTGGACTCCATCTTCGAGCCCACTGCGCTGCGCGGCACAGGCGTCATCTTCATCTTGGCAACCGTCGCCTCTTTCAACATCTTCTTCATGGGAGCCTTCGGCAATGCCCTAGGCGTGACCAATTCGGGGATCTATTACACAGCCATGGCAGTCGTGATGATCGTCGTACGTCTGGCCATGGGGCGTTTCATGGACAAGGTTGCGCCCATCAAGCTGATGGGCATCGCCGTGGCAGGCGGCTTGGCGGCCATCTTGTTGGCGCTCGGATGCATCTCCGGCATCTTCGGCAGCCTCACCGAAGCCGTGTTCTACCTCATGGGGCTGCCCTTCGGCATCTGCATCGGCGTGGCATTCCCGGTGAACCAGACGATCGCTGTCAAGATGACGCCTCCTGAGCGATGGGGCGCGGCGAACGCATTGTTCATGTTGGGTGTGGACTTGAGCAACGCCATCGCTGCCACCGTCTGGGGTTTCTTGATCCAGGAACTGGGCTACGGCGCTGCGCTCATCGGCTGCGTCATCATGTTGGTGCTCTCATTCGCCGCCGCCGTTATCCTCTACCCGAAGACGCGCTGAAGCGCGTTCGTCACAGACCGTGACGCTTGCGACGGCGTTCCGCCTCGCGATAGACAGCATCATCGGCTCGCGCCCCAATGACGATGACCACCATCTGACCGTCCTCTTCGATAGCCTTGTAGACCACGCGAATGCCGTCGCGCTTGAGCTTCACTTTGCAGAGCCCAGCCAGCTTCGCTTCATTATGATTGCTGAGCGGATCTCCAAAGCCGCCTTGGAAGCGCGGGAGGGGATTGAAGCTCACCTTGCGAATAGCCTTGAGCACACGATCTGACACTGAAGAATCCAACTCATCCAGATCCTTTCGAGCCTCAGGAAGGAGAATGACCGACCATTCATTCATAGTCGAACTCCACATCCTCCATGGCATCCAGATCTTCCTCGGTCAATCCGAGGTCTTCGAGAACCTTCTCGAAAGGTATCCCCGGCTTCCCCTCATTCGCCTCCAACCGCTCAAGGGCAAGTCCCAGCAGGTAGAGGTCCTCCTCCACCTCGGCCAGGCGCTTGTATTCCTCAGGAGAGAGGATGACCGCTGCAGGGGTGTTGTTCTTGGTGACGATGACTGGATTGCCGCCGCGCGCCTTTTCAAAGGCCTGCGATGCCCTCCCCCGCGAAAAGTCGCTGATGGGAACGATATTGTCGAGCATATCTGCAACACTAGCCATGATTGCCTCCTTCATCAGCCGTGATGGAGACGATCATATACCCATTCAGCCGTTGACACAACGGATATTACAGAATATTCTCAGTATCGTTAACGTGAAAACATAAGTGAGAATATATCCTGGTATTCTTAGACGTTGTCCATGGGGCGCCCCTGCGGGCGAACCACATCAACCAGAGGAGAGCCTTCACGCTCCAGCGCCTGGATCTGCTCATAGGTGAGGCCCTTGTTCTCGAACACGCGATTCTTCAGGCGCTCCACCCATGTATTCCCACGCACGTCTTCGCCTTCGGAGAGACCCTTCCATTCTTCCTTGATGCCGATGGCCACCATGGCGATGACCGCGATGCGCAGCTTCGTCAGGTCAGGCACATGGATCTCGAAGCACTCGCCCTTGTCGCGGAACAAGCGCGTCTTCACGTGCACGTCTTTCTTGTTGTATGAGGTCTTCGTTTCCGTCACGAAGTCGAAAGGTGGATTCGCAAAGGATCCGTACAGGTCCCACAGCATCCCCTCGATGTAGTAATGCTTGTTGATGACATAGGGATGCATGATGTATTCGTAGCGCTCGAACCGCAGATAGTAGTTGAGGCAACGATTGTCCGGCCGGATGGCACCGTTCTCGCCGCCAAGGCGCCCGATCACAGAGATGTTCTGCTTCTCAGCCGTCCAACCCTTCTTGTTCTCGAAGCGGTAGAACAGATCCCCGTCTTCATACCATGTGTCGAAATCCTCATGCCGCGCCAAAGCGTCGCGCTGCAGATAGACCTTGTTGAACTTCATGCGGCTCCTTACCCCCTGTTATGTGCTGTCTATGATACCGAACGGATAGGACATTGAGCCTGATGCTTTGGCATATCCAAGGTACAATTGCATAATTACTCGAAAGCACCGTCGAAAGGCACGTCATGCCGAAGCAGAAGTACACGCTCACCTCCTATGAACCTGTCTATGCAGTCTGCCCTGAAGTTCGTATCCCCGAAGAGCTCGTTCGCCAACAGGCGGTTCGTTGGCTTCAGCTCAACTGCGCGAAGCCTGGTGAAGAGGCGAAGCTGACCGACGCATGGATCTCCAAGCGTTCCGATGACTTCAATACCGCTGAAGAGGTGCTGATCTTCGTCCGCTATAACATGTACAAGGACAATCGCGAAGCCCAGGAGCTGTCCGATCAGGACTACATCTGCCGCGAACTGGCAGCACGCTTGGTGGAAGAGCTTCCGGCTGATCTGGTGGAGGAATCCGTCTATGCCGCCAACATGCGCCTTGAGGACATGATCAGCCGTTCCGGCAAGAACATGCAGGAGTTCTGCAAAGAGCACAGCATGACGCTCGATGAGCTCTATGCGAACACCGAAGAGCGCGCCATCCAATCGCTCAAGGAGGATTCCGCGTTGGATGCATGGGCCGATCACATGCAGTTCACGCTGGAACCTGAGGATTTCTACGCGGTCATCCCGGGGGACAACATCCAGGACAAAGCGGAAAAGCGACGCCAGATAGAGCTTGATGGGCGCCTTCCTCAGATGGAGGAATACGCGCTCAAGACGAAGGCGCTCAAGGATGTCATGGCAAACGCCATGATCAAGCGTACAGACAAGGATCCGGAATGGGTGCGCTATGGCGATGTCAGCACCGAAGTGGCGAATGCCATGAACCAATACCCCGACAACTACATCGCACTGTAAGCGCCATCGTTCACACATCATGAAAAGGGCCGCGATTGCGGCCCTTTTCGATTACCGATAATCGTTCGCTTGGTCTCCACCTAAGAGCTTCTGCTGCTCTTTCATGTGGCGCGCCTTCTCGGCAGCTGAGACGAAGTTCTCCGGCGGCTCTTCGATCTCCAGGATCTCCACTTCGAAGGTGAGATCCTTGCCAGCCAGCGGATGGTTCATGTCGAACACCGCCACGCCATCTTCGATGGCCGTGCACGTGACCGGCATCGGCACGCCGTCCTCCGAGGAGGACATCCACACCCGCTGCCCCACGCTCACCTTCCCGCGGGGCACCTGCTCCATCGGGATGCGCTCTACGTGGTCATCCAGATATTCGCCGTAAGCCTTGTACTGGTCCACCACGAACTTCCGCTTCTCGCCCACCTCATTCATCTTGAGGATCTCTTCTTCGAAGCCGTCGATGGCCATATCCATGCCCGTCTGGAACTTCATCGGGTGATCCTTGTCAGCGTGCCCGAACTCCTGACCATCGTCGGTCGTGCCCACATAGGTCAGGGTGACGGTCGATCCAAGCTCCATGTGCTACTCCTCTTCTTCGATCTCTACCACGGCACCATCCACCAGCCACTGAGTGGCTTTGCGCTGGCGCGCCATCTTACGCAGATTCGACATCCTATTGGCTTCCGCCCATGAGGCCCGCTTCTCCTCGGCATCATCTTCCCCGTCGAACAGAGCGTCGATGTCCTCATCCGTGATCTCCATCTTCTCATGAGCGAAGATGGCCTCCAGCGCACAATCAATGGCGGCACGACGCAACGCCTCCTGGTTCACGTCTTCCTTCATCTGATCGGCTTGGATCTTGTTCTGCAGCATCCATTGCTGCAGGCTGGTTCCCTGCTCTTCCATGCTCTGGACGAATTCGCGCCCGACATCCTGACGGATGAAATCCACGTAGTACTCCGGCACATCGCCGGCCAGTCGCTCGATGACGGCATCGGCAGCACGATCCACCTTGAGATGCGGCAGTTGCTCTGCCTTCTGCATGCCGATATTGCGGCGCACCTGAGCGCGCATGTCGTCCACATCCGTGCAGCCCACCTTAAGCGCCAGCTCGTCGTCTAGAGCGGGCAGGTTGAGCGTACGGAAGCCGCAGATCTCCACCTTCGCATGCAGGTCACCATCCCCATGTTCGGAGTTGCCCTCCTCATCCTTGGCTTCGAAATCGAACTCCAGGATGTCGCCCACTTTCGCTCCGATCACATGCTTATCGAAGCTCTCCGGCATGGTGCCAGCGCCCAGTCCCACCATGCGCGAAACGTTGTTCATGCCGCTTATCAGCTTGCCATGATTGGTGACGGTCAAGCGCGTGTCCACGTAGTCGCCCATGCTTGCCACATGATCTGCATCCGTCACCTTGTCCAGCGTGTGGTAGTAATCCTGGATATCCGCCAGCCCTTGCTCCACCTCTGCGTCGGTGGCCTCCTCGGGCGGCATCTTGATCTGGACCGGCTCATAGGACGTCAGGGTCATGGTTGGCGCAACAGCGCCTGAGACCGTGAACGTGAACGGCTTCCCCTCTTCCGGCATGACGTCCACATTGAACTGCGGTTCGTCCAAGAAGATGACATCGGCCGCGTCTATAGCAGCGAATCCCCCATCGTTGATCAGCTTCTCCGCAACGCCGCCCATGGCGTTCGCGTGCCCGCCGACTCCTTGCTCTAGCACTTCTCTGGGTGCTTTTCCCTTGCGAAATCCCGGCACATCCCGCTGGCTCAGCTCTTTGAAGAACGCCTTCGTAGCAGCGTCCACCTCATCGGCCGAAGCGGTTATGCTGAGCACGACCTCGCGTGTAGAACCGTCCTCTTCGAAGGACTTGTCCTTGACCTCCACGCATCCCCCTATGCTCGCGTTTTGACAGTGCCCACCATTGTACCGTGTCAGCCTGCGCAGAGGGGGCTCGGTGGTACCATGGACGCATAACGAACAAAGCAGGGAGGGCCGGCATCATGGGATCCTATGAACGCGAGCAAGAGCTCATTGCACAGGGCAAGGCACAACGTGGCTATACCGCCCTTGGATACTTCAAGGAGCTTGACGCTGAGATCAGCGAAGAGGCCAGCAAGCTCACTCATCGGCCTGACTACACCCGCACGCTCTTCGCGCCTGAAAACGATGATATCTACCGCGAATTCTGCGCCTATGTGGACCTTCCGAAGCCACGCTATTTCGATGCCATCGAAGACCCCATCCGCGTGGAAGGGTTCTCTGCGGCAGATGCCTATTTCTCCATGAAATCCAAGAATGACCGCATCGTGGCCATCGATGGCGCTGCGGTGTACAACACGCTCTGCAATCTGCGCAAGAACCCGGAGATCTATCGCAAGGTGCTCTCGTTCCGTCCCACCTGCTACCAGGCAGGCTGTGGTGCGAAAGACGCCGCCTTCGACGCGGGCTACTACGACTGACGGGCTGTATCAGGGGAACGGAGAGAGCGTATCAGGGGGACGGAGGAGTGATACGTCCGGAGGACGTATCACTCCTCCGTCCCCCTGATACGCTCTCTCCGTTCCCCTGATACGCTTGTAACCGGTCGCAGCGGCTTTGCGGGATCAAGCTTGAGCGATGCGCCGCAAGCGGCACACTCCTCCGCACCATCTTCGTTCACGAACCCACAGGCTGGACATCGATGCACGATGACTGGAGGCGGCGTCTCGCCCCGACACCGCCCGCAATTCATGCAATAGTGGCACTGCCCCATAACGCTCTTTGCGTGCCTTAGCGCTTGTAGACGTACATGCTGACGGATTCGAAGGTGGCGCCGCTGTCATCTGCCACCACCGGCACATCATAGTCTGCCTTGAATCCCTGATCGGGGCGCACTTCGTAGGAATCCACCACATCAGGCTTTCCGAATCCTGCTGCCGTCAACCACGCGAGATTCTCATCGCGCGTGCGTGCCGCTTGGATGCTGTTCCCGATGGCACGCGCTTTTTCGATCACCGCATCGTCCCGCACGCGATCAGCGAAGACCGTCTCCATGATCAAGAGGCCGCCGGGCTTGAGCACGCGCGCGAACTCCGCCAGCGCTTGCTCCTGACTGGCGAAGAGCGTCATGACGTTGTTCACGTACACCACATCCATGGTAGCCGTGCCCAGGCCTGCCGCCATCAGATCCTCAGGGTAGGCCACATAGAAATCCATGTTGTTGCCTGCTAAACCTGAATCATGCCATGCGCGCGTGATGCCGTCCTTGGACTCTTGCACATAGGCCGGGCTCCAGTCCACGCCAATGGCGCGCCCATGATCGCCCACCATGGAAGAGATCTTGTATACGCCTCTGCCACGACGACTGCAGATATCCAGCACCGTCTTTCCCTTGAGGTCCGATGCAGGCAAGAGCATCTTGCAGATGGACGCGAACCCGTATTCGAATTGCTTGCCCGCGTAGTATTCCTCAAGGAAAGCAGCGTCCAACCGCTGTGTTGAGGGTGTTCGTTCTGGTTGCCGTGCTTCCATCACCGTCTCCTTCTCCACGGCCATGGGCGCAAGCCCCACCGCCTGGCTGATATCCACAGATGCGTCCTTCGACGTGACCGGCGCATCCTTGTCCAAGGAAAGCTCCTGCGCACGCGCCTGCAATCCCTCGCGCGTTGCATCCACCTGCAGTTGCTCGTTATGCGCATAGTACGCGTCGTTGCCGAAATGAGCCACGAAGTCCGCCGTCGTCCGACGCGTCGTGAGCTCCGCGGTGAACACGAGCATCTCACGCGCTGAGAGACGCTCCTCCACGAATGCGAACGCATTATCCATGCTGCACGACGCCGCATCAGCTGCGGGCTCCAGCTTCGCTACCTCTGCTCCGTAAGCCTGCTCTATCAGCGCGAAGGCAGCAGGACCTGCCGTCTCCTTCGCCAAAGAGCAGGCCGCCATCAGATCATGCAACAAGGCCAGCGTCAGCTTCTCGCGGCGTACCTTCGCCGCTGGAGCAGCACCCGTTGCCACCAGGCGTGCCAACGCTGCTTCACGCGCTGCCACCTTCGGCGCCAGCACCACATCCACGGATTCCCCGCTCAGAAGATCCGGCTTCGCCGTGCGCAGCACGTCGCGCACGGCATACGCCACTGCTTCGGCATCCAGCACCGCTGCACACTGCTGCGCAAGCGCATCCAACATGATGCCGATGAGCGCCACACGCTCGTCGAAGGCAGCCGCTGTGGCACGCTCGCGGATCTGCGCCGTTGCCTCACCGCGTAGGATGGCGTCCACTTGATAGTCGGAGCGATATTTCGCGAAGAGCGCGTAGTACACCGCGAACTGATCCGCCACCTCATCATCACGCACGAATTGGCCGATCAGGTCTCGGTCAACGGATTTGCCGAGCTGCTCATGCAGGCCGATCACGCACGCCAGATCCTCCCAGCCACGCGCTGTCACGAACGCCTTGCCGCCACCAGGCTTGGTGGACACGCGATAGAAGCAGTCCTTCTTCGCTTCCAGGAACGTGGTGACGGAGGGATGCAGCCCGCGCTCCGTGGCATAGGCGCGCCATGCGGAGTAATCCGGCTCCACGTCCATCTCCCGCAGGCGGTCCAGCGTGACGATATCGAACTCATGCACGCTGCGGTTATACTCCGGCGGATTGCCCGCGCATGCCACCACCCAACCCTCTGGCACCTTGAACTTCCCGAACGTCTTGAATTGCAGGAACTGCAGCATGGACGGGTAGAGCGTTTCGGACACGCAATTGATCTCATCCAAGAAGAGGATGCCCGTACGCAAGCCCGTGCGCTCCATGTAGTCATAGATGGCCGCGATGATCTCCGACATGGTGTATTCGGATGTGTCGAACTCCATCCCATCGAAGGCGCGCCGCTCGATCCGCGGCAAGCCCAGCGCAGACTGGCGCGTGTGGTGCGTCATGGAATAAGAAACGATGCCGATCCCCAGCTCCTCAGCGATCTGCTCCATGATGGCCGTCTTGCCGATGCCCGGCGCGCCCAGCAGGAACACCGGGCGTTGGTGCTCGGACGGGATGACCAGCATGCCCGCATCATCTCGCTCCAGATACGCCTCGACCGTATCCTTGATCTGCTGCTTCGCTTGCGTGATGTTCATAGGAACCCTTTCTTGCATCCTCCCTGACGAAGAGAGCGGATCAGCGGATGCTCTCCTCCTTGATGAGCCTCTCCGCGCAGTCTAGGCGCACATCGTCTTCATGATACCCGCTCGAACTGCAAACTCAATGTCTCTCATCGCAGTATTATTTCCAATGGAATATAATTTTCAAGAGAAGAGCGTCGCTCATCGACCGGCCCGAAGAAAGGATTGTCTCATGGGGAGCTCTGAATCCATCGAAATGCGTGCTGAAGAAGCGGGTATCGCATTGCCCGAAACCGACGACCATGCATCGCCCTGGAGATTCTACGACCATCTGATCGAAGGGATCCCTGAGGGCATCCAGGTCAAAGACTACTGTTTGGGCACCCACTGGTCCTATCTTGAAGCCGAATGCGGCATGGGCGTAGGCTGGACATGCAAAGGCGGCGCCCCCCGATCCGTCAAGACCGACCTTCGCTCGCATCAGCTCCGCGATGTGGCTCGATTGGTGAAGTCTTGGTGCTTCGAAGAAGCCACCTTGGGTGTTGCAGCGCTGAACGCGTGGTATTCGCGCCCTGCTTTGCTGGACGAGATGGGCGTTGTCTATGACGAGCCCATAGAACAGTCCGACGGCACAAGGCGCAAGACGGATGCATTCGAGATGTGGCGCCCTCGCATAGAGGAATCGCACCCGAACAAGGATGCCAACGTCGTGGTAGTGGGGCACTTCCCTCACGTCGACCGCATCCAAGACTTCGCGAATCTCACTGTCCTTGAGAGGAATTGCACCAATCCGCTTGATACGCCTGACCCTGCCTGCGAATATGTCATGCCTACGGCAGACTATGCCTTCATCACCGGCGTCACCATCATCAACAAGACCTGCCCCCGTCTTCTTGACCTGGCGCAGGACGCCACCGTGATCATGGTGGGGCCATCCGTGATCATGTCACCGCTTTTGTTCCGGTGGGGTGTGGATGCCATCGCGGGCAGCGTGGTGGCAGACCCCGAGCGAACGAGATTCGCCGTGAAGGCAGGCGCGGGCCAACTCTTCGGGGAGGCCCTTCAGATGGCCATGCTGGAGATACCCGCCCTCTAGACGGACGCAGCCACAGAGGAGCTGGGGTCCATTCCCTCTTCCAGCTCCTCTTCCTGGATGATCACCCGCATGGCCCACGGCGGCACTGGCGGAGGTAGCTCCCCATCGTCCAAGAAGACGAATGCTGCATCATAATCCGGTGCTTTCTCAGGAAATTGTCCCAGGCCATCCGTGAAATAGATCAACCCTTGCATGTCCGGCAGCTTACCTGCTTTGCGCAAGCCCGTCACATGGTCGAAGGCGGGACGGAAGTCTGTCCCGCCGAAACCGCGCACGATGAACCCATCCATCATGGCGTCCACGTCACGTAGGTCGGTGATGGTAGTGTCAGATTGCACGCGCGAATCGCTCTGGATCACATGGATGCACACCTTGTTCGCGAAGTCCTCCGAGCTCTTCAAGATGTCGAAGGTGCACTGCACGAACCGGCGCACGAGCGTCTCGCGCACGGATTCTGAGGTATCTATCACGATGACGAAATCGCGGATGCGCTTTTCATCCTTGTACTCCAACGGTTCCACCAGAGGCATATTGCCATACAGATCAAGGCCATAGGTGTAGTAGACGTAATCGAACTCATCCATGTTGATCTTCAGATCCTCAGAGGTGACCATGAAGCTGCGAAGGAAATCCCGATACGCCAGCCGACGCCGGTTCGCCAATGAGAGCGCTGCCATCATCTCACCAGCTTCATCGCCGAACTCGCGCGAGAATGTCTCCAGATCCACCTGCACCTGTCGCGCGATATCCTCCCACTCCTCTTCCTCCGCCGAGCGCTCATCAGGGGCCGAAGAAGCGTCTTCAGCCATGCCCACCTCATCAGACGTCTCATCTTCCTGAGCGGTATCAGAATCATCAGAATCCGCAACGGATTCCTCTAGAGGAGAAGCGGTTTCCTGAGGAGGCTCTTCCTGAGCATCTGCGGGGTTATCTGCATGGATCCGTTCCGCATCAACCTCTTCGCCTTGGTCATCTTCCTGCACTGGCGCCGAAGCATCCGCATCTCCGCCACCAGCACGCAGGTCCGCATGCGCCGGCCACGCCGTATGATCGTCGCGCTCGAACAGCGCATGCCAGGTATTCAGGCTGCTGCGTGAAAAGCCCAGATGTCGCGTCCCATCCGGCGCGTTCACAACGCCCTCTATGAGCTTGTAGAGCTTTTGCGGCGTGAGCGTTCCGGCATGCATCTTCAGTTCGCTGATGACCTGTTTGCGCTCAGCATCATCTTCGCTTGCGAAGCGCTGGCCGCAGATGTCCATGACCGCGTTCTCCACCACCACATCGCACGCAAGGTTCCATGCTTCACGATTCTGGTGATCCTTGTCAAAGGGATGCCGGAAGATGCAATGCATGACCAGATGCAGATGATCGCGGATGACCTCATCCCCCGCCTCTTGGAACCGCGCGATCACGCGGTCCGGCTCATACAAGACGCGCTGCCCATCCGTTGCCAGTGGATACGCGAAGCCCACGCGAACGGGCTCCAGCTCCATCTTCCAAAGAGCCAGATCCAAGAACCGGAACTTGAGCATCAACTGCACGCGCGCCTCTTCCAAGACATCGCGTCCGAGCGCGTCCTCCTGTATGCGCCGCTCCATCTTCTGATCCACCATCATTGCACCTTCGTCATAGGCTGAAATCGAACGATCGCCGTCCGAATCGCTCGCGCTTCACTTCCAGCAGATACCCCGTCACAGAGGCATCTTGCAGGCGCTGAACTGCCTCGATGACCGCGTCCACATTCGATGCGTTCAATATGCCCAGATCCGCCAAGTGCTGAAGCGATACCCTGTCATCATGGCGCGCCATCTCAAGGCAGAAGCGTTCAAGGCCATCGTGCAGCACGCGCCGTGCCATGTCTTGGCTGACCGACGTCATGAAGACCGGGTCTTGCAGGCGCTCGATCAGACGTACGGCTTGCTCATAGGCATCCAGCTTATCCTCGCTCAATGCATCGAAGCTGGACGCATTGATGATGGAGTTATCGTAGTATTCGAACAGCGCCTCCACGTTCACGAACGTCGGCACCGTGAGCGCCAGCATCATCTGCTGTTCGCTGCGATCCGTGCGCGGTGGGTAGATATCGAAGGAACCGTGGCCCTCCACCGGTTCCACCATATCCACATGGATGTGCTCCAACAGCGTATCCACCGCCAATCCACGCGGCCCCACGGCGGTGATCCTGTCGGATAGGAACAGCGCCTTGGTCTGCGTAGCGCCATTGAACGCATAGGCAGCTATCTCATCCACCGTCTCAGGGATGTGGACCGCCTCATCAGGGCCCACATAGATGATCACGCGCTCAGCACCGTCATCCTTGCGCTCCAACAAAAGCCCCTCATGCATGCGGAACCGATCAGAACCCGCACTCACGCTCACGCAGCGCAGCGACGGAGCCATCTGACCATGATGCGCCCCCAAAGTGACCACCGCACGAGGACCCAGATGCTCAAGATGCTCAGACAGGTGAACCGCCTGGATATTCGTATCCAAAAAGGCATCACCGCCGATCCAGCGAATGCTCTCCGGCATGGTGACCTGTTCCAAGGCAGTGCATCCCCGAAAGGCCGCACCGCCGATCCTCATAAGCCCCTCGGGCAAGCGAACGCTCTTGAGCTTCCGCGCGCCTTCGAAAGCCTGCTTCTCAAGCCCAGTGCATCCTGGCAACACCTCGTAGGTGACGGCGTCTGCGTCCATGAGACGCACGAAGCGCACGCCATCATCCTCTTTGCGATACAAGCCGCCGGCATCATCGGCGAAGAAGATGCTTCCCTTCTCTTCGACGGTGAACGTGGGATGAGCACCGGATACGCGCACCTGCGCGCCATCGATGAGATGCGCCCCTATGGCGCGCACCGTGGCCGGAATATGCAGCTGGGATAAAGCCGTATCAGCGAAAGCGCTCTCGCCCAAGGATTCAAGGTCCTCATCCAAGGTGACCGAAGCAAGGTGCCGACACCCATAGAATGCCTTCTCCAGCACCGCCTTCAGACACTTTGGCGCCGTGAACGAAGCGATGGATGTGCCCGCGAAGGCGAATGCGCCGATGACCTCCACGCTATCCGGCAGGTCCACGCACTCCAAGCTTGCGAAGGAACTGAATGCCTTCTTGCTCAACGCTTGGCACCCTTCATGGACGGCATAGCTCGCTTGCGGAGTGGCCAATGCTGCCATGACAGCCCAATCCTTGGTATAGAGCGCATGGCCGTCGCTTGCCATGAACGGATTCGCGGACTCCACCTGAATGGACGTCAGCTTGCTATGGATGAAGGTACCCGGCTGCACATCACGCGTGCCCTCTCCGATGATCAGCTCCCTCAGCGCGCCATGGTCGAACACGCGCGGCGTGAGCACTTCCAGAGCACCGGGCAGCTTGAGAGAAGAGAGCTTCTGGCAATGACGGAACCAATCCGGTCGGTATTCAGAGACCAAAGCCGGAAGCGTGATGCGCTCAAGGTCAATGCAGCTGCGAAAGGCGCAATCCCCGATGGCGATGACGCTGTCAGGAACAGTGATCTCGGTCACGCCCTGCAGATTCGCGCATCCTACCGCACTGATCTCGGAAACAGGGTGACCGTCGATAGAGGAGGGAACGCATACCGATGCACACGCTGGGGTGCAACCCTTGATGCGCACGTCAGCACCATCGAGGAGCACATATGCCCACTGGGTGCCGTCCTCATCGGTCCACGTGCGCACCTCAGATTCGCGCGCAGCCTCTAGCTTCGCCGCCAAGATGGCAGCACGCTTCCGTTCAGCAAGCCGTGCTTCAGCCTCTACCGCCCTTTCCCACGTGGCGGTCATGTCTCCCATGACCGTCGGGGAGAAGCCGCCGAAGCAGACCTCCAGCTTGCTCATATCAACGCCATAGCTGACACCCAACTCAGCGCGCCTGTCTTCCTTGATAGAACCTGTCAGCAGTGCATCCACAGGAAGCCGCAGCGTTCAGTGATCTCATCAGAGAGAATGATGCGATCACAAAAGCGGTCCGCACGCCTCCCAAGGCGCCCCCGCCGGATTGAGCGGACGCTTCGAAGCGGTCTCATCAGCGAACATGATGCTATAGCGAATGCCCTTGAGCGTCACGTAGAGACACGCGATCTCGTGGCCGCTGCCCTGGTTGAACACCTCATAGGTGATGAGCTCGCGGTCGATCATCGGCTTGAGCAGGGGATCTTCCAAGACCTTCGACAGCAGCATGTTCGTTGACTGACGCCCCAACTCATCCTGCTTGAGCGTAAGGTTGTACAGCGCCAGCTCCTGCTCTTCGGTCAGACGCCCCAGTTCCTCGATCTCTGCAAGGATCTCTTCTTCAGTAGCCATGATTCCTCCCTCTCGACAACATCATGTGAATTTCGTAGTGCAGACCTTCAGGTCTGCCCTCTCATTCATCTGTACAAAGCAGGTCTGAAGACCTGCACTACGGATTCAACCTGATATAAAAAAAGACCCGCCCGACAATGAAATCGAGCGGGCCTTTTGCGAGCAGAGCTTAAACGCCCTTGTAACCCTGGGAAGGATCGCTGTCGCCAACGCCGATACCGGTGTCGCCAGCCTCGTTGCCGGTACGCTTGGTGGAAGTGTAGCCACCCCAACCGCGTGCCTTGAACTCATCCTTCACCCAGAAGATCTGAGCCTTCATGAGGTCAGCCTGAGCGATGCCGAACTCGGCCATAGCCTCGTCCTTGCTCTTGCCAGCCTTGACGAGCTCGTTGAGCTTTGCAGCAGCCTCGTCAGCAGGCATAGCCATGAACTCTTCTTTGGTCATCTCAACCTCCTTGGTGGTCATCTAGTCCCTTCGACCCGATTATATTTCAAACCGGGCCGAAGGTGCCATGCGATGTCTAAGGAACTTACAGCTGGAAGAGAACCATCGGACGATCGAACTTCTTCATCTTCTCGATCATCTCGTCCAGAGTTCCGTAGTAGAGAGTGCCGGACTCTTCAACCTGGCATGCGAGCGGACGCTGGCCAGCCTTGTCACCCTCGGGCCCATAGTGCTTGGAGAAGATCTCCGTCGGGCAGGGGATGTAGAACCACTCCCAGTTCTCACCGCAGGTCTCGTCGCCGCCCTTGAAGAAGGGGCCAACCTCGACCTCCTTGATGCCGAACTGGTCGAGCGGGAGCTCGAACTCTTCCTTGCAGGCGATCTCAGCGGCATGGTTGCCAGAGAAGTACCTGTAGTCGCAGAGAAGGGCGTAGCGAGTTCCGTCGTAGCGCGGATCCTTGATCGCATCTTCGAATTGCTTTTCAATCTCAGGAGTATTAGCCATCTAATTCACTTCCTTTCGAATTAATCAGCATCGAGGCTGCGGACGCGACGGGCGTTGCACATAACACCCTTGTAAGGAGCGCCGAATCCGAGCTTGCCGATGTTCATGTGCGGCACGAGGCTGTTGAAGTTGGACTTCCACA
>CANODU010000011.1 GCA_947565185.1 uncultured Eggerthellaceae bacterium
CGGGTTATGAGCCCGGCGAGCTACCAGACTGCTCCACCCCGCATCATCAAGCTTGCTGCTCAAGAGCCTCAAGCGAGGTTCTATGATACACGCAATCAAAAGAAATGCAAGAGCGCATCTACTTAACGGTGACCACCGGGATATCGCACTCATGCAAGACGGCATAGCTAACGGAGCCGAGCATAGCCCGAAAGGCGCCGAGCCCGCGCCTGCCCATGACGATCATGTCAATGGCATGTTCCGATGCATATTCGCAGATGCCATAAGCCGGCTTCGCCGCCGCACAAGCCGCGAACTCCACCTTGCAGCGCACGCTGCTGACCGCACCATCCACGTCTTCATGCAGGTTCGCCAACGTCTCCTCTTTGGCGTTCGCAAGAAGGGTGTTGAACGTGTCCATGTCCGTGTACACCTGCGACATGCCCACCACCGGCTGCACCGGCGAATCAAGCCCGATCCCCGCAGCACCGATGGGGATGATGGACACGATGTGCAGCGTGGCATCCGCATCGTCGCCGATCATGTCCTTCGCCACCACGAGCGCCTCATTGGATGGTTCGCTGCCGTCGTATGCGACCATGATGTTCTTGTACAGCATGATGCCCCTCCTTGCGGTAAGCTTTCCGTGAGTATATCCCAAGCATCCAAGCATCCAGCATCACCGGAAGAAGGCGTTGCATGAAGGTCATCGACTGCCATTGTCACATCTATCCTGAGAAGATCGCGCAGCGCGCCGTTGCGGGCGTGGGCGCGTTCTATGGCCGCGAGATGCATGCACCGGATGGCACGGCCACAGGCCTTTTGAAGGCGTGCGCCAACTCCCCCATTCGCCGCTTCATCGTGCATTCAGTGGCGACGAAGCCCGAACAGGTGCGCTCCATCAACGACTTCATCGCCAGCGCTTGCCATGAGCATCCTGAATTCGTGGGCTTCATGACGCTACACCAAGACTTCCCGGATATCGAAGGGGAGATAGAGCGTGCCTGCGCCTTGGGGCTTCAGGGCATCAAGCTGCATCCAGATACCCAGCGCGTGAACATGGATGACCCGCGCCTTTTGCGCATCTACGAAGCCGCTGAAGGGCGGCTGCCCATCATCATGCACTGCGGAGACTATCGCTATGACTTCTCGCACCCGCGCCGCATGGCGAAGATCTTGCGCACGTTCCCCGATCTGGTGGTGAATGCCGCTCATTTCGGAGGTTGGTCCATCTTCGACCTGGCACTGGAGCACTTGGAAGACGCCGATTGCTATCTGGATATGTCCAGCTCCATCGAATTCATAGGGCTGCGCCGCACCGCTGAGCTCTGTCGTGCCTATGGGTGCCACCGCATGATGTTCGGCAGCGATTTTCCCATGTGGCAACCAGTGGCGGAGCTGGAACGCTTCTTGGAGGCGGGCTTCACCGAAGACGAGCTTGCGCTCATGCTCTGGGACAATGCGCAGCGCTTCATCGCGAACGAGAAGCCTGCAGCGTAAGCATCACGCGCCTCACAAGCCAAGCGCTGTGCGCACCTGCCTGGCTGCTTCGGTGATGGACAACCCATTGATGTCCACCACGATGTCTGCATGCTGCTCATAGAGCGGCTCTCGCTCGGCATAGAGCGCTTCTAAGCTCATGGCGCCCTCTTGGCGCATGACCACGCCTCGCTCGGAGAAATCTGACAAGCGCTCCTCCAGCTCTGGGAGCGCCACGCGCAGGTATACGATCACGCCTTCCTTCGCCAGATGCTCGATGGCATCATGCGAATAGACAGCACTGCCTCCTGTGGAGATGATGGTGTGTTCGAAATCCAGGCTTTGGAGCACCTCGTTCTCAACGTCGATGAAGCCCGCTGGGCCCAAAGCGTCGATCAGGCGCTGCAGCGTCTTGTCGCAACGCTGCTGGATGACCAGGTCAACGTCCACGAATTCGTAGTTCAAGATCTTCGCCAAGACGATGCCGATGGTGGACTTGCCCGATCCCGGCATGCCGATCAACACGATGTTGTCCTTCGATGTCAGCGCACTTGGCTCCATGATCTCTTCCATCCTCTCTGGGCACGGACTCTTCAGTGGTGCACCTGCCCTGTTCTCACTCTTGCGCCAGCGCATCCTCGGCGATGGCTGCGTCCATATCCTGTGGCGGCTTCTTCAGCGGAAACGCTTCGCTCAGTATGACAGCGATCAGTATCAAGCAGAACCCGCATACCAAGGCCAGCGTCATCTGCTCTCCGTAGAGGATGATGCTCGCCGCCACGCCGAACACTGATTCCAAGGAGAGCAGGATAGCAGCTTGCGACGGCTGCACCTTCGCAACAGCGGCATTCTGGAAGCCCAAGGCGATGCACGAAGCGAAGACGACCAGGTAGACCATGTTGAAGAGGAAGTCCGGTGTCATGACGGACGCATCAGGGATGGGTTCGGTCAAAAGCCCCACGACGCAGCCCAACACGCCCGCAACAGCGAACTGGATGACGGTGAGCGCCATGATGTCCGACCGCTTCGCAATGAGAGATGTGGCCACGATATGAGCGGCGAACATGACGCTGCAGACGAGCGTCATGCCATCGCCGAATCCGATGGAGAGGTCATCCCCTGACAATGAGACCAATCCCACGCCGCCGATGCAGAGCACAGCAGCGCTCACGTTGTAGATGGTGGGGCGACGATGTGCGATGCCCCAGAAGAGGAAGGGGACGATGACGCAGTAGACCGCTGTCAAGAACGCATTCTTCCCTGGCGTAGTGAACTTGAGCCCCACGGTCTGCGTCCAGAATGCCAAGAAGATCAGCACGCCCAGCACCGCTCCCCCTTTGAGCAACGTGCGCCCGAAGCTGGCGCGCAGGCGCTTATGGAAGACCACGCCCAGGATGAGCGCTGTGAGGATGAAGCGCACGCCGATGAGCCATGCGGGTTCCATGGCACCCACCGCATCCTTCATCACCACGAACGAGATGCCCCAGATGATGGTGGCGATGACGATCATCAGCTTGTAGACCGCTACAGGCAACGCCCTCTTCGCGCTCACAGGCTATCCCCACTCATCCAGCTTCTTCGCCAGCTGGTCCGCAAGAGAGCACGCGGGCTTTCCACCGCGGCCGGTGCGCGGCTTGAGCCAGATGTCAGCAAGCGTTTCTGCATCCCCCGCTCTGGGCAGCGCGTTCCCTACGGCGAAGGCGTACGGTGCCCGATCATCAGGGATGTCATCCAGCGAAGGCGCAGCTGATGCCTTCGCCGCCAACGCGAGCGCAGACGCTTCGATATCCGCTCCTAAAGGCGTTCGCCGTGCCAGATAGTTGCCGATGGCCAAACAGCCAACACCCGCGAACACGAGCGCACAACCGCGCACGAAAGAGCCACCCCCTACGCCGAAGAACAGCGCGCCTACCATGCAGACGCACCCCGCTATCAGGACCATCCGCTGGATGCGCGCGCTGCGCTTATCGAAGAGGTGCGCCTCAGCCACTTCATGGCTCAAGACAACATCCCACGCAGCCAGCTCTTGGCGAAAACGGCTCGCATCTGCCTTGGCATGACGTGCGATGTCCGTAAGCGTGACGCTGGCATACCCCTCTCCCCAGACATCGAAGAGCAGTCGGAAAGCCTCCTGGTCAATAGGCGTGCGTACCAGATCCTTCGCGTGAGAGCTCGAACGGAAGCGCATATCCTCATACCCGCATCCAAGCGGGCCTTGTTCGCCGAGCGTCTCCACCATCACGGCGCGGCGGCTGATGAGCTGCATGATGAGCGCCACCAGATCCGCCGAGGACGCATGATCCCACCGCAGCAGACGCCGGATGACAGGTGCCTCATACTGCATGCAGAGGCTGCCTCCATCCGTTGCCGCCCGCCCGTCTGGCTCCGGTTCGCGCCCGAAGAAGAACCAAAGCGCAAGCGCACCGGCAAGGATGAGGATGGATGCTGCTATGAACGCGATGTCCACCGTGAACGAATTCGCCAGCCACGCTGACCAGGTGTCGGTCCAAGCTGCTTCTTCCATCTTCGCGTCATCCAACCGCGTTCCCGTGTGCGCATAGATGGCCTTGAGGCTCAGATTCGTGAGCCACTGCTGCGGAAAGACGATGTGGGCTTGCGCATATTGTCCGGGTCTCACCTCAGGGACATGGAACGCGATGGTGCCGTCAGCCTTGACGTTGATGGAACCTGCCGCACCGTGGCCCCATGCGAACACGTTCTGCCCAGAGACCGCCTGCATGCCCTCGGGCATCGGGAGCTGGAAGGTGACATTCACGCTGGATGCCTGCACGGACGGATCCGCGGGAACGTAGTCCCAGTACAACTCCGCCACGTCGTCGAAGACGCGCACGGCATCGGTCACCGTCAGGTCGCAATCGAAGATCACACGCCCTTCGGTGGGAGGGAAGACCAGGTAGATCGCCTCATTATGCGGGTCCACGCAGAATCCCGGCGTATCCGGAATGGGGCTGTCAGAACCTGTTCCCGCATCCCCTTGGCCAGCCGCTGCAGCAGCAAGGTCTTTGGCAAGACCCTGAGAATCCTCTATGGCCGTGCGCAACTCCGAGGTATAGGAGATGGGCGAAAGCGTTGTCCAATCGCCATCGATCCCACCCTGCACCGTGCAATGCGCGAAGCGCACTGAAGACACGTCCAGCTTTGAGTCCGCCTCCATTGCCGTCACGGGCCATATGAGCGCCGAACGCGCCTCATCGAACAGATACGTGCGCTGCTCTGCCACATGCAGAGCACCATCGGTCTGCATCTGTGCGATGGCCTTGATGTTGGCCACACCGAGCGCCGCGAAAGCAGCTTGCGGCAGCACAGCGACCGCAAGCGCAGCAGCCAGCAGCGCACCCAGCAAGCACGCCGATGCGCTCTTCGCTCTGTCCAGCAAGGATGGCAGCTTCTTCTCCCCTTCTCTGACGATCATGGGTGACTTGAAGATTATATTGCAGCGCCTGAGGAAGCGTGCGGTTTCTGCGATCTTCATTGACATCGGTTCTGCGGCTCGGGTATGATTCAAAGCTGCTCAGCGCATGCGGAGGAGTGACCGAGAGGCCGAAGGTGCTCGCCTGCTAAGTGAGTATGCCCCAAAAGGGCATCTAGGGTTCGAATCCCTACTCCTCCGCCATTATTCGCTACGCGGCCGCGCGGCGGGCGAATCTCGTGTCCCAGAAGAACCCTCGCTAGCTTAGCCAAGATATGCATCTCCTTTTAATTCGTAGGTGCCGGTTCCAACCCTCGTGGATGCTGGCAACCGCCAGCACGTTTGAAGACAGTGCCTTTTGCATGAATATGCAAAAGGCATAGCAAACATCCTGTGAGGACTTTGGTTGGATGAGCGAAGCGAATCCAACCTTCTCGCGCAGTGCTTGCACTGCGCTGTTAGTTTGTGCGGCGGAATTGCCTTTCAGGTCAGATGCCCTTTTGCGCCGCATCACTTTCCAGGCAGCAACAGGATGAATGTTATAGGTTTGTGCAAGCGTATCAAGGGGACGGAGGAGTGAGACGTCCTACGGACGTCTCACTCCTCCGTCCCCTTGATACGCGGCAGTTGCCGGCACCCACGACAACCAAAAGAGCAACAAGCAAGGAAGAGCTGCAGGTACCTGCCGGACCCCGCAGATCCTGTGCGCAGCCCTGAAAGGGTTGCCGCAGGATCTGCGGCCTATCCATTTTCGTTACAGAGCCGAATGGGGTGATGGGGGCAGAAGGTTGCTATAGGTTTGTGCAAGCACAAACCTATCGTTTTGGAAATGTGCCGCCCGTTGGCGGCACCCACGAGAACGAAAGACAGCCTGATCCCCAGTTGGCCGCACCCACGAAGGTTGAGCGCCCCAGCGATCAGAGCATGCTGTCCAGCTTGGCGGCAACGTATTGATTGCCAGCCAGAGAGAGGCTGTTCAAGAAGATGACATCCTTGATGTCATTCTCACGGGCGAAATCCACCAGATTCATGTGCGAATACCTGAAGTCCAGAACATAGACGGTCTCATATGTGTCCACCAGGAAGGGCACGAACGCATTCCCGAACGAATCCTTCACGATCATGCACGAGGAGCCATCGGTGATCTTCGGATTCACGATCTTGGTGAGCGGATTGTCGCCATTGATGAAGGTGTTGTACAGCGTTCCCGGCGCCCAGCCAGTCACGTCCCCCACCACGTTACCCTCATGCTCCACGCCATCTTTGTCCCAATAGGTGGTCTCATTCGTACCGCTGGGCACATAGGCGCGCACATAATCAGGGTTATCCGCCATCTGCGGATTGTTGTTCGTCTCGGTGTAGAACGTGCCCAGAAGCGGTGCGAACTCCATCTGCTCGAATTCGCCCAGATTCGCAGGCTCCACGCCCTTCTCTGCGCAGAACTCCAGGTAGGCATAGTATGCACCGAGCGCCGTCCAGTGGTGGTCCGTGCGGAAGTAGATGTATTCGGCATTGTGATTGCGCAGCGTCTGCAGCATCTGCACGTCATGGACGTTGTCATTCATGAGCGAATAGAAGTAATCCGTAGCCTTCTGCTGATCGGTGCCCCCTAAGGATTCCACCTCGGAGGCGGGCAGCATGACCGCTGAATTCGTGGGCACGAGCAGCGAATACACCTCAGCCTGTCCCTCCAGCTCCTCAGCGCATTTGTTGATGGCTGCCGCGTATGCGTCCACCGAATCCTTGCTGAAGTAGTAGATGCTGTATGCCGCACCATTCTTCACATAGAGGCCGCTCATGATCTGGTTCTGCACCTCAGCGGCCATCTGCTCCTCGGTGGGCACCTCTACCTGCGGGCGCGTGTTCTTCGGCTTCGGCGGCTCCTCTTCCTCGGGAGGCACCTCATCAGCCTGCACCTTGCCGCCCACCATCATCGTGTCGGTCTGCACGCCATAGAGATGCTTGAGGGACTGGTCCAACGTGACCAGTGGCTCCCGCAGCGGATAGGTGTCCGAATACCACAGCGATACATCGGAGAGGAACGAGCCGTCTAAGAAGCCGTCCAGCGTGAACTCCGGAAACGGCGTGAGCTCGCGCTTCTCCAGATCAGAGGTGGCGGGGCGCGCGAAGAACGCAAGCCCTATGACGAACCCGAGCGCCAACACGACGCCAAAGGCGCGAATGGCGAAGGCGTGGCCTGACCGCACGCGCTTCATCTGCTTGCGCGTGAACCGCTTCGGTGGCGCAGGGGTGCGCTCTCCATCTTCGGGAGCATCCTGACTGCCAAAAGCGTCCTCCACCTTCGGTTCGCTGGCTTCGTGCGGAACATCCACTGCCGCATGAGCGCCGCGTCCCGGTTCTGGCTCTGCCTCTTCGACGCCACCCAGATCGTTCATGATATCGCCAAAGAAATCCTGTGAGAACGCATCTTCCATGATGGCGGCCAGTTCGCTCTTCTCGCGCTGCTTGTTGCCATCTTCGCGTTCCTCATCTTTGGTCATGCGCTCTCACCCCCCTTAGAACTGAAAGTAGATGAACGGATTGTAGCTAGCCCCTGCCAGTGCCACGATGGAGATGAGCAAGAGCACAGGCGGCGTCACCGCCTCGGTCACCGTATAGAGCGCAAGTGCGGCGCGGCTGCGCTTCGCTCGGCGGTTGAGAGCCTTGCGGATGCGCCGTCCCAGATCAGTGCTGGCAATGGCGCAGAAGATGAGCAAGAAGATGTTCTGCATGAAGATGGTCTGCACATCCAGCCCGATGAAGCCAGCATCCGTGAAGCCGAACAGAGCACCCACCACGTAGAGGAGCTCTGCGGGGTTCTCGAACTTGAAGAGCACCCAACCGAAATACACCACCAGCAAAGCGTAGATGTGCCCGATGGCGCCGTGCTTCTTGAGGAAGGGACCGATGACGAACCGCTCCAGGAGCAAGAACACCAAGAAGAACAAGCCCCAGAAGATGTAGTTCCAGCTTGCGCCGTGCCACAGGCCCGTGAGGAACCAGACCACCGTCATGTTGCGAACATACTTCGCGCGCGAGCAGCGGCTGCCGCCGAGCGGGATGTAGACGTAGTCCCGAAAGAAGCTGGACAGCGATATGTGCCAGCGACGCCAGAAATCCTGGATGGACTTGCAGAGGTACGGATAGTCGAAGTTCTCCAGAAAGCGAAAGCCCACCATGCGCCCCATGCCGATGGCCATGTCAGAATAGGCAGAGAAATCAAGGTAGATCTGGAGCATGAAGAAGGCCATTCCCAGCCAGCAGCCCGCCGTGGTCTGCATGGTGAGCTCGGGCGTCCCGATGGGCAAGAGCGTATCAGCGACGCTGGCGCACGAATTCGCCAGCACCGCCTTCTTGGCAAGCCCGATGCAGAACCGCCGCACGCCCGCATAGACATCCGCTTGCGTCACCTTGCGCTCGTCGATCTGGTCAGCCACCGTCTCATAGCGCACGATGGGACCTGCGATGCACTGATAGAAGAGCGACGAATACAAGAGCAGCTTCCAGAAAGCGGGCTGGGCTGCTATCTGACCGCGATAGACGTCCACCACATAGGAGATCAGCTGGAAGGTGTAGAAGGAGATGCCGATGGGCAGGAATATCTCCGGGATCAACTCAGGCGCACCGAAGATGGCCTGCACGTTGCCCAGGATGAAGCGCGTGTACTTGAAGTAAGCCAGAAGGCCCAAGAGCGCTACGCATTCCGCAACGATCCAGAAGCGCTTGCCCTTGACCGTGGGCGCACGGCCGATCATGAGCGCCGCGAACCAGCTGATGAGCGTCTCACCCACCAAGAGCAGCAGATAGCGCGGGCCGCCCCAGGCGTAGAACACCAAAGAGAAGATGAGCAGCACCTTGTTCTTGGCATGCTCGGGTACGAGATGATAGACCGCCAGATTCAGGACGAGGAACACGAAGAGGAAGATCAAGCTAGAGAAGACCACGGGTGCGCCGCATCCTCCTTCCTTCGGTTCCCATCAAGCGCAGAATCGTTCGTTATTATACGCGTGAGAACGGCCTTGAAGGCGCATTGCAGCGCGAAAAGAGAACAGCCAGATCCCGGATGAGCGTCACTGCTTGGGACGGAACTTGCCCACGATGTCATAGAGCCACCAAAAGGCGTCTGAACGCTTCACGGGCGCCTCTCCCGCCGGGGAGGCCTTCGCGTTCGCGGATGCGCGATAGTGCGGATGGTTCTTCTTGAATCGCCACCGACAGATGAGCGTGATGACCAGCCCCAAGACGCCAACGGCAGCAAAGCTGGCTGCCAGCTCCAAGACTGGCTGATTGTCGTCGACCAGAGCATAGATGCTGGCCAAGACGAAGAAGATGCTCAAGGCCGAACAGAGCACCGTGAACAGGCGGATCAGCACCTCCTTCGCCCGGGTGGGCGAAGAGCGCCAAGACACCACGAAGTACACGATGACCGCAAGGAGCACCAGCGCTATGAGAAGCGGGATGCTGCGAGAGAGTCGTGCCACCAGGTTGATCATCGCGCGGGAAAGCTCCCTTCCTGCCTAGAGGGCCTGCGCGCGCAACGAAGAGAACGACGTCGCCCGCGCTTGGTAACCTGCCTGCAACGCCCGAGCCGCCACCGCAGAGGCGTCAGCGAACGTTGCCATCTGCGCGAAGAAGGCTGAGCCGCTCCCGCTCATGAGGACGTGGTCTGCACTCACGCCCGGCTGCGCGCAAAGCCATTCTCTCACGTGAGCAAGCTCCGGCTGCACGCTTTCGGCCGCGTTCGCCAGACTGTTGAACAGCGGCACCTGATCCGCATCCTGCGCGGCCTCCACGCGAGCCAAGAGCGCATCCGGCGCAAAGGCAGGATGAGCGTCGAAGGCTTCGTAGGCCGCCTTCGTCGACACGCCCGCCTGCGGCTTCACCACCACCAGCGGCGTGCGTAGAGGGGCAAGCGCGCGCACGAAGCGCTCACCTGCGCCGTCATAGAGGGCGGCGCCCCCCTCCAAGAAGAAGGCAACGTCCGCGCCGATGCTACCGGCCACGCGCGCCAACAGCGCCGCATCATCCACGCCCCAGTGCCGCGCCAAGCAAGCCAGGACACAAGCTGCATCCGATGATCCCCCACCAAGACCTGCCTGCGCGAAGATCTGCTTCTCGATGCGGATGTGAACGTATTCAGCGCCTTCTCTTCCCAACGCCGAAGCCAGCGCGTGAGCCGCCCGGCATGCCAGATTGTCCTTGCACGCAAGGACGCTACCCTCATAGCCACCGGCACCGGGCATCTCTCCCAACGCACCCACCTTATCCACCATATCCACGCGCACGAGCAGCTGCTGCTTTGGCCCCACGAGCGCCAAGCGCTCCGAAGCCGCCGCCTCTGCCGCAAGCGCCGCGTTGGCCGCTTCCGCTTCCGGGGAATCCGATGCATGCACATTCACGAACACGACGTCATGCATGGCGAGCGCATGCATGACGTTCACCACCTCATGAAGCCCGTCTTCCCGCTTTCGGCCCACACCTAAGAACAGGTTCACCTTGGCAGGCGCCACGCCGCGGACGACGTTCGCTCCCATGAAATCAGCAGCTCTGAACTGGGCATTCGCTGCCTCCGCAAGGATATCGGTCAGGGGTGTGTCTGTGAGACCAGCCATGAGAGCCGCTCATCTCCTCTGCTTGAAGAAGTCTTTCAACAACTGGGCGCACGCCGCTTCCATGACGCCCGCCGTGACAGCGAACCGATGATTCAGCCGCTCATCAGCATGCACCTGATACAAGCTGCCAAGCGCGCCCGCTTTCGCATCCGGCGCCCCGAACACGCATCGCGCGATGCGCGCCTGATGCATCAGCCCTGCGCACATGAGACAGGGCTCCAGCGTCACATACACGGTGCAGTCCTCCAACCGCCACGCATCCAGCACGCGCGACGCCTCCAGCATGGCAGCGAACTCCGCATGAGCGGACGGGTCGCGCTTCGCCTCCCGTTCGTTATGGGCGCGCGCTATCACACGCGGATGAGAGGTGAACGTGCGCGTGGCGCGATCATAGGCCTGATGCACCACGACCGCCCCGATGGGCACTTCGCCCTCATCCCATGCACGCTGCGCCTCTTCCAAAGCCAGCGCCATGAAGCGATCGTCATCAGGGAAAGCAATGGTATCTGCCATGGTGTGCACTCAGGGATTCAGAGACGACACAGAGGGAGCGAACGAACCAAAAAGGTGGCGGAGGAAGTAGGATTCGAACCCACGGTACCTTGCGGCACAACAGTTTTCAAGACTGCCGCCTTCAACCACTCGGCCATTCCTCCGCATCTGGCATGCAGCATATCACATCAGGTCATCCAGGCTGAAGGGCACGCCATCGCGTTCGCACTGAAGCTGCTTGCGCAGGCGCATGCAGATGCTGGCGATGCCACCTTCTGGGATGAGGTAATTGCTCTTGAAGCCGCAGTTGCCATACCCACTGCAAGAGCGGCACTTGATGTCATTGAGGCTGAACCCGTCCAAGACGGCATCATCAAGGATGCGCAGGCTCTTCGCAGCGGGCCTCTTCGGCGCTTCTCCCATAGCTCCCCCTTCACCTGAGCTCAACGTGCGGATATCTTACCCACGCAGGCACCTGGCGCGCAACCGCCTCAGCGCTCATCCATGGGCACGTAGGCTCGCACGCCCGTCTTCGTGTTCTTGTACGCAGGCCGGATGATGCGCTTACCGGACACGATCTCCTCGAAGCGATGCGCTGCCCAGCCCGCCATGCGCGCGCACGCGAACAGCGGCGTATACAGGTCCTCCGGAATGCCCATCATGGAGTATACGAAGCCCGAATACATATCCACGTTCGCGCAGAGCGTCTTGGTGACGCCGCGCTCTGAGGCCACGATCT
Organism: uncultured Eggerthellaceae bacterium; assembly: GCA_947565185.1. Classification (GTDB taxonomy): domain Bacteria; phylum Actinomycetota; class Coriobacteriia; order Coriobacteriales; family Eggerthellaceae; genus MGBC163016. The sequence continues at coordinate 11,732 of CANODU010000011.1, forward strand.
CCGGGGCTACGCGCTCGATGGTGTTCAGCAGCTGGAACTCTTGTTCAAATGCGGTGCCCTGCGCCAGATTGCCCGCGAACTGCTTGCAGACCACCGCGCGCGGATCCGACAGCGTATAGACCGCATGCCCCATCCCGTAGACCAGACCCGTCCGATCATACGCTTCCTTCCGGACGATGCGTCGCAGGTAGTCCCCCACCGCACCCTCATCGGTCCACTTCTCAGAAGGTACGTTCTCCTTGAGGTCGTTCTGCATGGCGCGCACCTTCAGGTTCGCCCCGCCATGCCGATATCCCTTGAGCGCGCCGATAGCCGCGGAATACGCCGAATACGGATCCGTATCGGCAGAGCTCAAGACGCGCGTGGCGAATGTGGAATTGTTGCCGCCGCCATGTTCGGCATGCAAGCACAGCATGATATCCAGCATGGTCGCCTCTTCGGGCGTGTAGGACCTGTCAGGCCGAAGCATGGACAGGATGGTCTCAGCGGTGGTCTCCCCCTCCACGAATCGGTGCATGATCATGGATTCGTGGAAGAAGCGCGCCCGCTTGCTGTAATACGAGAGCACCATCACGCGCGGCAGGCGGGAGAGAAGCGACAGCGCCGTATGGATCTCGTGAGTGGGCGTGCGCTCTTCGGCATGCTCATCATAGGCGTAGAGTTGCAGCACGCTGCGCGAGAGCACATTCATGATGGACGGTGCGGCGTCGCGCATGAGCATGGACGCTGTGAAGCCGTCGGGCAGTTCGCGGTTGCCATCTATGACAGAGACGAACCGCGCTAGGTCGCTCTGGGAAGGAAGCTCTCCCATGAGCAAGAGATAGGTGAGCTCTTCGAAGCGATAGCGCCGCAGAGGTGACGTATCTCCCAGAAGATCGTACAGGTCATAGCCGCGCAGGCGCAACGAGCCCTCCTCCGGCACCTTCACGCCGTCCTCCAGGCGGTAGCCATGCACGTTCGAGATGTTCGTGATGCCCGCCAGCACGCCCGAACCGTCCGCGTTGCGAAGGCCGCGCTTGACGTCGTGATCGCGATAGAGCTGTGACGGGATCTGGTTGATCTCTGCGAACGTCTCGTACAGATCGACGCTCTCCGTTTCCTCTTCGCTGATGCGGATCGTCTCAGCGCTGCCCACTTTCACGGCGCCGTCGTCGGTGCGGATGAGGTCTCTGTCAATCTCTTGGGGCATCGCGGGCTCCTCGCGTCAGAAGTTGAAACCGCTATTCTACCCTGAAAGGCGTGTGCCCATGCAGACCGATGCGCGCTTCGGTGCGAATTATTCTGCGCAAAAAGTGGGTTGACACGCGCGAGCGGCTTTGCGAGAATGTCATGCGCTGACTCTGATGTGCGCCATTACCTCAGCTGGATAGAGGAGCTGACTACGAATCAGACCGTCGGGGGTTCGAATCCCTCATGGCGCACCACCTTTTTCATTCCATTCAACATCTCCGCACCTCACGACCATCGCGTCTGTTGCACGATGCACGGCCCGGTTGAGCGCTGCGCTGTGGTATCATCTTCCAGCTGCGCCCATGGCTTTGGGCACAGCAGAACAGTTCCCCTCTTGAAAGGATACGTACGTGAAGGTTCGAAAACCGAAACCTCACAGTATGTAGCACCTGACCTCAAGCGGATACGCTGCCTGGAGTCGGGTGAACACTGCGACGAAGGACAGCGCTCATGCTCTACCTCTCTGAAATGCTGGGCAAGCCTGTCGTGGATGCCTCAGGTGAGAAGATCGGCACGATCTCTGACCTGGCCATCTCCACCGGCGAGGTCTTTCCCCGAATAACCAGCCTTGCGTTCAAGGGCCCAGGCCGCGTGCCATTCATGATCTCATGGCGCAAGTACGTGGACCAATTCGACGATGATGGCATCACCCTTTCGGTGGATTCGCCGGACATCCGCTTCAGCTACCTGCAGCCAGACGAAGTGCTCTTAGCACGCGACCTCATGAACCGCCAGATCGTGGACACCCAAGGACTCAAGGTGGTCCGCGTGAACGATCTCAAGCTCTCCCAATCCGGAAGCCAGCTCAGGCTCTTGGGCGCGGAGACGGGCATGCGCGGCATCCTGCGCGGGCTGCATCCCTATCTGGAGCGCGCCATCGTCGGGATAGCGCACCTATTCAAACGCGATGTGGACGAGCAGATCATCGCGTGGAACTACATGGACCTCCTTGACCGCGACCTCTCCGAAGTGCAGCTCTCCGTCACGCACAAGCGCTTGGATGAGCTGCATCCGGCGGACGTGGCTGACATCTTGGAGCAGCTGGATCCGAAGCAGCGCGCCAGCGTCTTCGAGCATCTGGACGAGGCTCAGGCCTCTGAGGCCGTCTCCGAGATGATGGATGACGTGCAGGCAGAATTCTTGGATGACCTGGACGATGCCACCGCCGCTCAGCTCATCGGCAACATGGACCCTGATGATGCAGCGGACATCGTTCGCGACCTACCCTATGAGAAGGCCGAGACGCTCCTGCGCCTCATGGGCGTGGAAGACGCCGTGGAGATCCAGCGCCTCTTGGGCTACAAGGACGGCACCGCGGGTGGCATGATGACCACGCAATACGTGGCCGTCCCCGAATCCACCACGGTGCGCGAGACCATCGAAGTGCTGCGCGGGCTCGATGAGGATCACCCTACCGTGCACTACGTCTACGCAACGGATGACCAGGGGCGTCTGTCTGGCGTGCTCTCCATGCGCACCCTGGTGCTCTCCGCCGATGACGCCCGCATCGGTGACATCATGTATGACGAAGTGATCTCCGTCGCACCTGATGAAGAGGAAGACGACGTGGTGGCCGACATCTTCAAGTATGACATCCCCGCCATGCCCGTCGTGGACGAGCGCGGGATCATCTTGGGCATCGTCACCACTGAAGATGCATGGGACGCCATCGAAGAGGAGGCCGCCAGCGAAAAGCGCCAGATGAGCGTGCTCAAGGCCATCGGCATCACGGTGGGCTGCATCATCATCCTGTTCGTCTACACCATGATCCTGATGCAGATCCTGCGGCAAACGGGGATCCCCAGCTTCTAACGGTCAGGCTTGCTGAACACCATGGCGAACGCGATCAAAGAGACAGAGACCCCCAAGAAGGAGCGCCCCCGCGCGCTCTTGGTGCTGGCCGCCATGGGGCCTGGCATCGTGACCGCCATGGCCGGCAACGACGCCGGCGGCATCTCCACCTATTCCACAGCAGGCGCCTCCTTCGGCTTCGCGACGCTGTGGGTCATCCCCATCATGTGCGTGATGCTCACGCTGGTGGAGCTCACGGCCGCGAAGATGGGTGCGGTCACTGGCAAGGGCTTCGCAGCGCTCATCCGCGAGCGCTTCGGCATCCGCGCTGCAGCTTTGGCCATGGTGGCGCTCTTGATCGGCAACATCGCCACCACGTTCTCCGAATTCGCTGGCATCGCCTCGGGCATGGAGATGTTCGGCGTCTCGCGCTATTTCTCCGTTCCCGTAGCAGCCGTAGCGGTGTGGCTGCTCATCGTAGGCGGCTCTTACAAGCGGGTGCAGAACGTGTTCATGGCGCTTTCGCTCGTCTTCCTGACCTACGTGGTGGCTGCCTGCATGGCAGAGCCCAACTGGGAAGATGCCGTGATCTCCACCTTCATCCCGCAGATGGAGGGAAATGCCTCGTACCTGTCCTTGGTGATCGCCATGATCGGCACCACCATCGCTCCGTGGATGATGTTCTTCAACCAGTCGAACGTGGTGGAGAAGGGCATGGATACCTCCGAATTGCCGCTGCAACGCGTAGACGTCATCTCAGGAACGGTGGCTGCGTGCCTGGTTGCATGGTTCATCATCGTGACCACCGGATCGGTCCTGTTCCCACAAGGCATCCATATAGACAGCGCCGCCGATGCCGCAGCTGCGCTGGAGCCTTTCGCCGGGCATTATGCGAAGGCGCTCTTCGCGGTGGGCCTCATCTCCGCATCATTCTTGGCTGCCTGCGTGCTGCCGCTGACCACCGCCTTCGTCATCTGCGAAGCATTCGGCTGGGAAGCGGGCGTATCGTTCAAATGGCGCGAGGCGCCCCTGTTCAAGGGCATCTTCACGGCGGTCATCATCGGCGGCGCCGTGGTGGTCTTGGTGCCGAATCTGAATCTGCTCCAGATGATGCTCACATCCCAGTTCGTGAACGGCGTGATCCTGCCCATCCTGCTTGCCTTCATGGTCCTGATCGCCTCGGATAAGCGCATCATGGGAGCCTACCGCTTGAAGCGCGTAGGGCAGATCCTCATGTGGGCTTTGGTCGGTGCGGTTGCCATCCTGACCGTCGTGCTCTTCGCCATGCAAGCGCTTGGGATGGCATAGCGAAGAGTATTTCGTAGATGACATCTGTCTCTTTTGTTTGCTTTGGGTAGATGCGCATCTGCGAAAGGACGATTGCGGATGAAGGTTGGTGGCGCGTCTTGCGACGCGCATTCATTCGTGCCGCCCGTTGGCGGCACCCACGAAGTCTGTGTCAGGTTGATGTGGGTGCTGGCAACTGCCAGCACATCTGAAGACTATGCCCTTGCATGCAATGCAAGGGCATAGCAAACCTTCGCGATACCAGCACATGTAAAAGGATCCAGTCGAAGGCGAGGATGACACATCACGGAAGCGTGGTCTTGGATTCTATCTGTGCGGCAGGAGACTTGGATTCCACGGAGGGAACCTCTGCCGCTGAAGCTACAGCCGCAGGAGGTGCGAAGGGCTCGACCGGGATCACGGTCACGCTCTTCGGGTTGGGGATGACCGCAGACTCCTTCATCGGGAGCGAATCTCCCGCTTCCATCTCAAGGCGCTTGCCCTCTTCTATGAGGCGCTCCGCCAGATAGAGATCTATATGCTCAGCATCCTTGGCACAGTTCGCCAGCATCTCGATGGTGATGCTATCCAAGTATGCATCGAAGCTGTTGAAGGCAAGATCCAGCGCCTTGTGCAACCCTTCCACCAAAGGAGGCTCTTTATCCGCGGCAGGAGCGACATCCATGTCAAGCGGATCAGCTTTGGAAGACTTCGTCCCCTCTTCGATGGCGCGCATGACCTCCAAGAAGGTGATCTGCGACGGCTCCTTCGCCAAGACGTAGCCACCGTTCTTGCCAGCGCGAGCTTCGATGATGCCGGCGTTGCGCAGAAGCTGGGATAGCTGGATCAGATAATCCCGCGGCACGGCGATGTCTTCGGAGATCTTCTTGGAAGAGGTGACCTTCCCTTCCAGAGCGAGATAGAGGACAGCGCGCAGCGCATAATCCGTTGATGCTTTCAATTGCATGGCTGCCTCCAAGCAAGAGAGCCTTCAAGAGGCTCGGTCCGTTGAATCTCCTGGAGACTAATATATCTGCTCAACGCTTAAAGATGATGCCTCTCCCTATCGAACGTTGCCGAGATGTCATGCTGGCACATGCACGCCGCTCATATGAAGAACGCCGGGTCCATGAGGGCCCGGCGTCAAGATGCCTCTAGCTATCTGAAGATCAGGCTTCTGCCTGCTTCTTAGCTTCTACCTTGCGGTAAGAGATCTTGTGCATCACGAACGTGGCCACCACCACCAAGACGATGCCCACGACCAAGGGGATCCACGGCGACTTCGTGAAGCCAGCGATGACGTATCCCACGAAGCAGCACACCATGACCGTGGTGGCATAGGGGATCTGCGTGGCCACATGGCGCAGGTGATTGCACTTGGCACCTGCCGAAGACAGGATGGTGGTGTCTGAGATGGGAGAGATGTGATCGCCATAGACAGCGCCAGCCAGCGTTGCGCCCACGGCCACCAAGAACAGCGGATCATTAGCATTGAACACGCCGATCACGATGGGCAGGATGAGCGCCACGGTTCCCCATGACGTGCCCATGGCGAATCCGATGAATGCCGCCACCACGAAGATGATGCAGGGCAGGAAATCGAGCCCGACACCCAGATTATTCAAGAAGCCCGACACGAATTCGCCGGTGCCCAACAAGTAGCGGCAGACACCGCCCAAGCTCCATGCCAGCACCAAGATCATGATGGCACCCACCATGGAACGCACGCCTTCGCTCATGGCATCCATGAAACCACCCAAGGTTGCCAGCTTGCGCGGCAAGAATTGCACGGCAGCCCACACGAGCGCCACGCACGCGCCGATGCACAGGCCCATGACCGGATTCTCACCCACAGCCGTGGCGAAATCCACGCCTTCGAAGAAGCCGCCGCAATAGAGCATGCCCAAGATGGAGAACACGATGAGCACGACGATGGGCAGCACCAAGTCGAACACGCGGCCCTTGTCAGAGATGTCCAGGCCCTTGTATTCCTCGATAGCGCCCACAGCCGCATCATCGATATCCGCACGCTCGGTCACCTTCGGCGGAAGATCCACCTCAAGAGCAGCCTTCGCGCTGGCCTTCGAAGAGACGTTGCCACCCGTATCCGCGTCCAAGAGCGCCTGAGCGTGAGCCGCTTCGGCCTCCAGCTCCTCTTCCACCAGCGCATCCTCAGCGGGAACCTTGTTGTGATCTGCGGCCAGCTGAGCTGCTTCCATGGTCCCGAAATCCCAATTCGTGGCCAGCATGAAGAACACGAAGAAGATGGTGAGGAGCGCATAGAAGTTATACGGGATGGACGCGACGAACGTGTTGAAGCCGCCTTCGCCCAGATAGCCACCCACGGCCACAGCCCACGATGACACGGGCGCGATGATGCAGACCGGTGCCGCCGTGGAGTCGATGATCCATGCCAGCTTCTCATGGCTGATGTGGAAGCGGTCCGTCACCGGACGCATGACCGCACCAACGGTCAGGCAGTTGAAGTAGTCATCCACGAAGATGATGATGCCCAGGATAGCCGTAAGGATCTGAGCCATCTTCGCGTTCTTGATGTGCTGAGAGACCCATTCAGCATAGGCGCGCGAACCACCGCTCACAGCGATGACCACGGTCAGCGCGCCCAATAAGGCAAGGAAGAGCAGAAGCGACCCATTCCCAGCTATCTGTTCCGCCATCATCTGCGGAACCATGGTGAACGATGCGATCAGCTGATCAGCACCAGCCCCATTCAGGGTGAACTGGTAGATGATCATGCCCACGAACACGCCGATGGTAAGAGAGGAATACACCTCCTTGGTGATCAGCGCCAGGGCAAGCGCTAGCAGAGGCGGCACGATGGACCATGCGCCGCTGGAGATCAGCTCGAAGCCTTCCATTCGCCTTTCATCTCCCCTCATCTCAAGGGATGTGCGTCCCATGCCGTATGGCATATGGAGGTACTTTATTGCAATAGAGCGGAGATAGGGCCGAGAAGTCCCGTATTTTTAGGCGCGCGCACCCACGACGCTGGTCTGCGCCACCGGAGCAAGCGCGCGAGCCACGCACGCTGCCAAGACGATCTTCAGCATGTCAGGGATGACGAACGGCACGACGCAGGTAGCCAGCGCCGCTTCGATGCCCACCTGCATCAGGTGCATGAACCACAGAAGACCGAACACATAGGACACCACCGTGAATACGATGCCAGCCACGATATAGAAGCCCATATCCTGCAGCATGCTCCGCACCCGCTGAGCGAATGGGACAGGTGCTGCCAGCGGGTCTGGCGCAAGGGCGCTGCCGACCCATCCCGCTTTGCGGGCAGCCTGCAAGAGCACGCAAGCCAGGGGCACCGCCAAGAGATACCCCCACAAGAATCCACCTGTCGGCCCCAGCAGCACGCCGATGCCGCCGCGCATCCCCGAGAACACCGGCACGCCCAATGCCCCGAGAAGCTCATAGCCATATATGGCGCTCACCGCCACAGACGGGCGCAGGACGCAGATGGCGAGGGGAATGGCGAACATCTGCATGGTCACCGGAACCGGGCCGATAGGCACCGTGATCCACGCGCTCACAGCGATGAGCGCGATGAACAGCCCCGTGAACGCAACGCTGCGCGCCCGGCTCTCTGCTCTGTGAGGAGATGTGCCTGAAGAAGATCCCATGCGCTCCATCATAGCCCATCTCAGGCTAAATGGACGTGGGCCGCTCCCATTCGGTAGAGAGATAGGTCCGCAGCGTCTCTTCCAGCTCCCCCATGTCGATGGGCTTCGACATGAATCCGTCCATACCCACCTCCAGCGCATGATCGCGGTCTTCGGCGAACGCATTGGCCGTCATGGCTACGATGGGGATGTGCGTGCGCCCGCGCTCTTGCGTGAACTTGCGAATGGCCTTCGTAGCTTCGAAGCCGTCCATGTGCGGCATCTTGCAATCCATGAAGATGAGCCCGTAGCATCCATCGGGCGCATCGCTCACCTTGGCCACCGCCTCAAGGCCACCATGCACGCCCTCCACCTCAGGTCCCAGCTTCGAGATCAATTCGATGCCGATCTCCAGGTTGATCTCGTTGTCATCCACCAACAGCACGCGTCCGGTGATGGCAGGACGCGCTTTCGCCGCGGCTTCCGCCAGCGGCTCTCCATCGATGCACAGCCGCTTCACCGTGCGATACAACCGCGACCGGAACAGCGGCTTGGAGATGAGCGCTGCCGCACCTTCGGTCCGCGCGGCGCTATCTTCCGCATCCCAGCCATAGGACGCCATCACCACCATGGGCGCATCAGTTCCCGCTGCCTCTCGGATGCGGCGCACCGTCTCTGAGCCATCCACGTTCGGCATCTCCAGATCCACGATGACCATATCGAACGGCATGCCCGCATCCATCGCTGCCGTCACGAGCCCCGCTGCGTCCGCCCCTGACGTCGTGCCCTTCACGCGCACGCCGAAATCCGTCAGCGTGTGAACGGCATTCTGGACGACCAGGTAGTTGTCATCCACCACCAGCACATGGAGTCCGTCGAAGCCGGTCAGATCGAGCTTGGGCATGTCAGCGGCTATGCGCAAGGGGACGCACACCGTGAACTTCGTGCCTGCGCCCACTTCGCTCTCCACGCTGATGCGGCCGCCCATGAGATCCACCAGATTCTTGGTGATGGCCATGCCAAGGCCGGTGCCTTCGGTGAAGACGGTGTAGTCGTTATGCTCGCGCTCGAAGGGTTCGAAGACGTGGGCCAAGAAGCTTGGCTCCATGCCGATCCCCGTGTCCTCCACGACGAATTGCAGGCGCGCCACGCCCTCGAGCTCAGAAGAGTCCTCAGTCACGATCATGCGCACCTCTCCGCCCTCATTCGTGTACTTGATGGCGTTCGACACCAGATTGAGGATGATCTGGCGCAGGCGCATGGTGTCGCCCACGAGCTCTTCATGATGGATGTCATTGATGATGATGTCCGTCTTCAGATGCTTCTCAAGGGACTGGGGCTGGACGATGGCGATCAGCTCTTCGATGAGGTCAGGGAGGAAGAAGCGCTCTTCGGACAGGGTGGCTTTGCCGCTCTCTATCTTGTTCATATCCAACACGTCATTGATGAGGCTCAACAGGTGCTTCGATGAGGTCATGATCCGCGTGAGGCACTGCTTCACGCGGAGCGGGTCGTCGATGTTGTCATTGGCGATGGTGGTCAGCCCGATGATGGCGTTCATGGGCGTGCGGATATCGTGGCTCATGTTCGAGAGGAAATCGCTCTTCGCCTCGTTCGCGCTCTGCGCCAACGCCAAGACATCCTCCAGATGCGTGCGCAGCTGCTCTTCTTGGCGGTTCTTGCGACGTAAGAGCGCCATGTAGAGGCAGAGCATGGCCACGACGCACACCATCAGCACGCAGGCGAAGATGATGGTCTGCGTGCACGCATTCTTGACGATGGTGTAGGTGGATGCGATGTTGTCCGTGGTCTCATCCAAGATCTCGTTCGCCAAGGCGCGCATGTTCGTGGCAAGCGGCATGATGTTCTCATCCACATAGGCCTCGATCTGCTCGTTGGTGGCCTCTTCATCTTGGATGAGGCTCATCACGTTGGAGAGGCGCACATAGAGCGTGTCGTAATCTGCCTGCAAGACATAAGCCTCATGAGGGTCAGCCAGAGCATCAGGGTCGATCAGCGCCAATTGGGCACGCATGCTCTCATCAACATCCTGGAAGTGCTCCTCAAGGTCGTTGGAGCGATCCGGCAGGTAGCGGAAATGCGTGATGTGGATGGCCAGCGTCTCCACCTGCGCGATGTCCGTCTCCACATGACCCGCTGCCACAGAGGTGGGGAACGGACCATCTTTGAGCTCCTGCACCTGGTTGGAGATGGTGGCCATGTTGTTCACCGTCACCACGAAGAACGCCGCCAAGAAGATGGCCACGAATACGGCCGTCACGCGCACCGCGACGCTGAGCATATCCCTTCGCTGTTCCATCTCCCCCACATCTCCTCCTGAATGCCGCGTTCAGGATAGGGGCAGCCGCGGATGTTGTCGGAAAACGCTATCTTTTCGTTACCAATGCACGCACCCTCAGCGAAGCACGCTTCTGACCACGATCGACCCTCACACTTGACGGCACGCAATCATGAGAGCGGTTATAATACGTACATGGGTTCGCCTTTTCGCTACATAGCCATCGATCTCAAATCCTTCTACGCATCCGTGGAATGCCGCGAACGCGGCCTTGATCCGCTCACCACCAATCTAGTGGTGGCAGACGTCTCACGCACGGAGAAGACCATCTGCCTGGCCGTGTCCCCTTCGCTCAAAGCCTATGGCATAAGCGGGCGAGCGCGGTTGTTCGAGGTGGTGCAACGGGTACGCGAAGTGAATGCAGAACGACTGCGCACCTTGAGGCGGACTGAGCGCTCAGGTACGGCCTCATTCAGCCACGCCTCCTTCGATGATGCGCTCGTTCAAGCAGATCCGCACCTGGAGCTAGGATACCTTGCCGCAAAGCCACGCATGGCGCGGTATCTTGACGTTTCCACGAGCATCTACCAGATATATCTCAGGCATTTCGCACCGGAAGATATCCACGTGTATTCCATCGACGAGGTCCTGATCGATGCAGGCGGCTATCTCAAGACCTCCGGCATGACCGCCAAAGAGATGGCGTCTTGTGTGGTGCGCGACATCTTCGAAGAGACGGGCATCACCGCCACTGCAGGCATAGGCACGAACCTCTACCTGGCGAAAGTGGCCATGGATATGCTGGCGAAGCACGAAGAGCCTGATGAGAACGGAGTGCGCATAGCCCAGCTGGATGAGGAATCCTATAAGCGCAGGCTCTGGGCTCATGAGCCCATCACGGACTTCTGGCGCGTGGGCGCGGGCATAGCCCGACGCTTGGCCACCCATGGCATGACCACGATGGGAGATGTGGCACGCGCATCGTTGAGAGGTGCGCACGAACGGCCGAACCAAGAGACGCTGTTCGCGATGTTCGGCAAGAACGCAGAGCTGCTGATCGACCATGCCTGGGGCAGAGAGCCCGTCGGCATGGCTGACATCAAGGCCTATCGTCCGCAGACGCGCTGCATCGTGTCCGGACAAGTGCTGCAATGCCCATATAAGCCAAAGGATGCGCGGCTCGTAGCGTGGGAGATGGCCGAGCAGCTGGCCTTGGACCTCACAGCCAAGCACCAGGCAACGGATACGCTCGTGCTCACGGTGGGCTATGACCGCGAGAGCCTTGAGCACAGCAAGATGCCTGGGCACGAACCGGACCTCATGGATGTCCAGGTGACGGAAGACCGCTACGGACGGCTCATCCCGAAGCATGCTCACGGCACGAAGCGCCTGAGCGCCCCTTCGTCATCCACGCATCAGATAGCCGATGCCGTGCTTGGCCTCTATGACGAATTGGTGGACGACCGGCTGCTCGTGCGCAGGGTGACCATCGCAGCCGAGCGCGTGGTCACCGAAGAGGAGATGGCCCAGGCAGCTCAGCACGAACAGCTTGCGCTCTTCGCTGAAGAGGACCCAGCCGCGGATGCTGAGCGCGCACGGGAGCGAAAGGTGCAAGAAGCCATGATCGGCATTCGCGAGCGCTTCGGAAAGAACGCGGTCCTGAAGGCAGCAAGCCTCCAGGAAGGTGCCACCGCACGCCAGCGCAATCAGCAGATAGGCGGACACAGCGCATGAGCGCGCCGAAAGGATACGAGGACATCTTCGGCCTCTCGCGGCCGCCGTCTGCACGCCCTCCCATGCCCATGGCCGACCGCGCCGCACAGTTCTCCCCGTTCGCCGCCTTGACCGGCCATGAGGATGCTGTCTGCGAGGCTGGGCGCTTCGTGGAGGATCGCATAGCCTTGGGCGATGCCGAACAGGCTGAGCTCGACCGGCAATTGGCCCAGATCAGAGCCACGCTCTCTGAGCGTCCTCGCATCATCGCAACGTATTTCGTGGCTGACCTGCTCAAAGAGGGCGGCACCTATGCCACCTGCGATGGGCGCGTGCGCGCCTTCGATGAGCTGACAGGCGCCCTCGTGTTCGAAACAGGAGAGCGCATCAGCGTGGCTGACATCTTCTCCTTGGTCATCCTCTGATCCGTAGGTCAGGCGCCCGCACCTCTACCGATCCGAAAAGGTCACTGCTCTTTGATGCAGGGTCAACGCTTTCGCTACCCTTTGCCAACCTCCGCTTGCCAGCAGTGCGTCCTTGGCACAATCGGATGTCATGGAACCGAAGCGAAGGAAGCGCCTATGTATTACTCAAGCGGAAACTACGAAGCGTTCGCCCATCCCCTGAAGCCGGAGGGCGTCCAGGACAAGCATGCCTACATCATCGGCTCTGGCTTGGCCGGGCTCACCGCCGCATGCTATCTGGTGCGCGATGCCCAGATGCCCGGCGAGAACATCCACATCCTTGAGCGTGACCCGCGCGCAGGCGGCGCTTGTGACGGTTGGGATTACGCACAGCTGGGCTACACCATGCGCGGTGGCCGTGAGATGGACAACCATTTCGAGGTCATGTGGGACCTCTATCGTGATATCCCCTCCATCGAAGATCCCGATGTGAGTGTGCTGGACTATTACTACTGGCTGAACAAGCGCGACCCCAACTATTCGCTCTGCCGCGCTACCAGAAACCGTGGCGAAGATGCCCACACGGACAACAAGTTCAACCTCTCGGACAAGGGATGCATGGAGATCCTGCAGCTGTTCTTCACTCCTGAAGAGGAGCTCCAGGACAAGAAGATCACGGAATATTTCTCTGACGAAGTGCTCAACTCCAATTTCTGGCTGTACTGGCGCACCATGTTCGCCTTCGAGAATTGGCATTCCGCACTGGAGATGAAGCGCTACATCACGCGCTTCGTGCATCATCTGGGAGGCCTGTCGGACTTCAGCGCGCTTCGCTTCACGCGCTACAACCAATATGAATCCATGATCCTGCCCCTTGAGCGCTACTTGAAGGCTCATGGCGTTGACTTCCAGTTCAACACCCATGTGCTGGATGTGCGCTTCTCATGCGACGACGCCAAAGACGATGCGCGCAAGGTGGCCACCCAGATCACGCTGCGCCATGAGGACGCTCAAGCCCAGATCGATGCATCCGTCGGCTTACCGGATGCCCCTACCACTGACAAGGCAACAAACCCCTCCCCGGAAGAGGTCATTTCCCTCACCGAGGATGACCTGGTCTTCATCACGCCAGGCAGCTGTGTTGCCCATTCCTCGTTCGGCAGCCAGACAAAACCGGCACAGTTCGCACCCGAGCTGGTGGAAGGCGATGGGTGGGATCTCTGGAAGAGGATCGCTGCGCAATCCCCTGCCTTCGGCCATCCCGAGAAGTTCTGCTCCACTCCTGAGCTCTCCAACTGGGAGAGCGCCACGGTGACCACGCTCGATGACAAGATCCTCCCCTACATCCAGAAGATCTGCCATCGCGATCCCCTCTCAGGTGGCGTGGTGACGGGCGGCATCGTGTCCGTAGAGGATTCCAGCTGGCTGCTCTCTTGGACCATCAACCGACAGCCGCAATTCCGCAAGCAAGTACCCGGCACCGTCTGCGTCTGGGTCTACAGCCTGTTCACCGACAAGCCTGGAGACTACATCACAAAACCCATGCGCGACTGCACCGGCCAAGAGATCTGCGAAGAGTGGCTGTATCACCTGGGCGTTCCCGAGGATCAGATAGAGGAATTGGCCACGAACAGCGCCAACACGGTACCCTGCATGATGCCCTATATCACCGCCTTCTTCATGCCACGCGCTGCAGGCGATCGTCCGAAGGTCGTACCCGATGGCGCAGTGAACTTCGCCTTCATCGGCCAGTTCGCAGAGACGCCCCGCGACACCATCTTCACGACGGAATACTCCATGCGAACCGGCATGGAGGCGGTCTACACGCTTTTGGATATCGACCGTGGCGTGCCGGAGGTGTGGGGGAGCTGCTTCGATCTGCGCGTGCTCCTGAATGCCACTGTGCTCTTGCGTGACGGCAAGCCCGCAACGGATATGAACATGAGCCTCATCGAGAAGCTCTTGCTCTCCAAGGGATTGGATGCCATCGAAGGGACGGATATCTACGGGCTATTGAAGGAGTTCAAGGTCATCCCAACAGATGAGAAGAACGCTGATGTCCCTGAACCGGCCACCGGCGCTGTCTGGCCCGGCATCCATTAGGCGGCTGGATCAGACGCTGGGCACGCGGATGGTGAACGCAGACCCTTGTCCTGGACGGCTCTCCACGATGATGGTGCCGCCCATCGCCTCCACAGCATGCTTGGCGATGGCAAGCCCCAATCCCGTGCCACCCGTCTCCTTCGAGCGGCTCTTATCCACCCGATAGAACCGCTCGAAGATCTTCTCCTGCTCATCGTAGGCGATGCCGCATCCTTCATCGCGCACGACGAGGACCGCCTCGGGCGTTGCATCCGCTTCCTCGGGATGGCACTCCTTGCGTACGCTCACGGTGACCACGCCCCCCGCATCGCTATAGCGGATAGCGTTGCTGATGAGGTTGCCCACGGCCTGCTCCACAAGCTCACGGCTCGCGCATACATGCACCTCTGATCCCAGCACGCGCACATGCACCTCGCGCGTGCGCGCCAGCGGCTCCATCCGCTCCATGACATCGCGCGCCAGCGTAGAGAGTTCCACGTCGCTTCTCTGCTGCTGAGCATCCACGGGATCGTCTATCCGCGAGAGGGTGAGCACGTCATCGATCAGCGCCTGCATGCGCGCGGATTCGCCATGGATCATCTCCGCGAAGGCGCGCGCCTGATCCCCCTGCGCCATGCCGCTTGCGATGACTTCCGACGCGCCGGAGAGGATCTGCAGCGGGGTCTTCATCTCATGGGAGACATTCGCAGAGAAATCCCGACGCATGCTCTCCGCCCGAGCAAGCTCCGCATTCTGCTGCTTGAGCATCTGCTGCTGCTCTGAGATGCGCACAAGCATCGGCTCCATCTCCACATACGCGTCCCCCGAGAGAGGATCGGTCACATCCAGCGTGTCCAGCGGTGCCAGGATATGGCGCACCAGCAGGCGTGACGCCCCGATGCCCACCAGCACGAGCACGGCCAACGTGACGAACATGGGCAGCATGAACGAGCCTGCGAATGACGCGAACGACTCGCGCGCTTCCGAAAGGCGTACGACGCTCCCGTCGCTTAAGCGGCATGCCGCATAGATGGTGTCAACGCCTAGCGTCTGCGATCTGCGCATGACGGCAGCAGCACCGCTTTTCTGCGCCTCTTGTATCTCAGGCCTATCCTTATGGCTTGCCGGTTGGCTTTCCGCAGCGCTGTCGAAGAGCACCTCACCCGCTTCATTCACGAACGTGTAGCGCAGATGATCTGGGAACTGATCAGCCAATGCCGCCAGACGCGCCTCCTCCGACAGCCCATCGAGCCGAGAAGCCGTGCTCTTCGCCAAGGAGAGCAAGCGCGTCTCTTCTGCTTCCTCATGGGTGAAGTAATAGACCGACACCATGGCGATGGCAGCGATGAGCGCTGAGACCAACGCAGATGCCAGCACGACGCCAAAGACCGTGGCTGACAGGCGCCGGGGCCGCTTCTCACCCACGAGGCCCATCCATCCGATAACCCGATCCGCGCACCGTCTCTATGCAGCCATCCGCTCCCACGCAGGCTTCGCTCAGCTTCTGACGCAGCGTCTGCACGTGAACGTCCACCGTGCGCGTGCTGCCCAGAAACGACATGCCCCACACCCCTTCCAAGAGCTGAGCACGCGAAAGCACGTGCCCTGCATTGGCCATGAGCATGCGCAGAAGGTCGAACTCCTTCTTGGTGAGCGTTACTGGCGCGCCCCCCGCCGTGACCTCATGGGAGGCGGCGTCCAACGTCACGGGCCCTAAGGACATGCGCTCGTTCGGTGCCACCGCAGGCGTCTGCGACCTGCGCAAAAGCGCCCGCACGCGCGCCAAGAGCTCCACCATGCCGAATGGTTTCGCCAGATAGTCATCGGCTCCCGCATCCAGCCCGCTCGCCTTGTCCAATTCGGTCCCTTTTGCGGTGAGCATCATGATGGGCAGATTCTTCGTCACGGCATTGCTGCGAAGATGGCGCAAGATCTCAAGGCCGTCCATGCCAGGGAGCATGATGTCCAGAAGCACCGCGTCAGGCAGGCGATGCTTGCACGCTTCGAAGAATGCCTCAGCGCGAGGGAAACCTTCGGCCTCGATGCCAGATTGCCGCAAGGTATAGAGCGTGAGCTCCAAGATGTGCTCATCATCTTCCACGTAGTAGATCATGGGCACATTCTAGCGGCTGACATGCCGCTAGAATGTAAGAGACAGGTAAAGTCGCAGCCGCAAACAGAGCTAACCGAACCGCCCCGCCACGTAGTCTGCAGTGCGCGGATCCACCGGCTCCGTGAAGATGTCCTCCGTTGGCCCCGCCTCCACCATCTCTCCCAGCAGGAAGAACGCCGTCTTGTCAGAGACGCGCAGCGCTTGCAGCATGTTATGCGTGACCATGATCACGGTGTATGAGCGCTTGAGCTCTCCCACCAGCTCTTCGATCTTCGCCGTGGAGATGGGATCCAAGGCGCTCGTTGACTCATCTAACAAGAGCACCTCCGGCTTCACCGCCAAGGCGCGAGCGATGCAGAGGCGCTGCTGCTGACCACCAGAGAGCCCGAGCGCGCTCTTGCGCAGACGGTCCTTCACCTCATCCCACATGGCCGCATCTCGAAGCGACTGCTCTACGATCCCATCCAGCTGCGCCCGGTCCTGCACCCCATGGGTGCGCGGGCCGAACGCCACGTTGTCGTAGATGGACATAGGGAACGGATTCGGCTGCTGGAACACCATGCCCACCCGGCGGCGCAGGCTGTTCACCGGGATATCCTCATAGGCGTTCTGGCCATCCAGCGTGACCAGGCCCTCCACCCGACAATCTGGCACCAGATCGTTCATGCGATCGAGCGTCTTCAGCAAGGTAGACTTCCCGCAGCCCGACGGCCCGATGAGCGCCGTCACCTGGCGCTCGGGGAAATCAAGGCTGACATCCTTCAGAACGTGGAAGCTCCCATAATGAAGATCCAGTCCGATCACGCTCATCTTCGACGCGCTCTCTTGCCCACGCTCAGCGCGAAGCCCCCGTAAAGCCTCTTCCACGCCGCCAGCTCCCATCAAAGCATCCCGCGTCCTTGCTACAGCCTCAAGCATCTCCTTTGGTCCTTCCGTTCAAGCGACCGACAGCCGCATTCGTTCCCACATTAAGCAGCATCACCACCACGAGCAGCACCACCGCAGTGGCATAGGCCTCACCCACATGCAAACCCTCGCTCGCCAGCACATACATATGCTCTGCCAACGTCCTGCATGAATCGAACAAGGCGAAGACGCCTTGGCTTGCAAAGTCTGGGACCTGCGCCACGGTACCCGCCGTGAACAGAAGCGCCGCCACCTCACCTACGCACCGACCAAGCGCCAAGAGCGCGCCCCCTAAGATGCCAGGAGCAGCCGAGGGCAACACGCATCGAAAGACGGTGCGCACGCGTCCCGCACCCAGAGCGAAGCCACCCTCCCGATAGGATCGGGGGACGGCCAGAAGAGCCTCTTCGGTGGTGCGCATGATCACGGGCAGCACCATCACGGCAAGGGTGAACGCGCCCGAGAGAAGCGACATGCCCCAGCCCAGAAGCGTCGTGAAGAACAGCAGCCCGAACAGGCCGTAGATGATGGAGGGAATGCCTTGCAGGGTCTCTGTGGTCACCCTGACCAGGCGCACGAACCTGCTCGTTTCGGATGCGTACTCCACCAGATAGATGGCTGAGGCTATGCCTGTGGGAACCGCCAGCAGGAGCGCGAGCGCTGCCATGAGGAATGTAGAGATGAGCGCTGGCATCAATGAGACGTTCTCTGAGGTGTATTCCCATGCGAACAGCGACGGCGTGAGGTATGGCACGCCCTTCACCAAGATGAATGCGACGAGCCCAACCAAGATGAGGGCTGTGATGGTCGCTCCCGCATAGACCAGTCCCCGCAAGACCTTGCTGCTCACGAGCGCTCACCTCGATTCTTGATGGCATTGAAGAGGGCGCATATCAAAAGCACGAATACGAAGAGCACGACTCCTGTGGCAATGAGGGCACCACGGTGAAGATCCGCTGCATAGCCCATCTCCAACACGATGTTTGCCGTCATGGTGCGCACGCCTTCGAAGATGGATGTGGGGATCACGGCCTGGTTGCCGGCCACCATGACGACAGCCATGGTCTCGCCTATAGCGCGCCCCACACCCAGCACGATGGCAGCCATGATGCCGGAGATAGCCGCTGGAACGACCACGCGGAAGACGGATCGCTCATGGGTGGCACCCAAGGCCAGCGCGCCTTCGTAATACGCCTTCGGTACCGCATCAAGCGCATTCTTCGCCACCGTGATGATGGTGGGGAGCACCATGATGCCCAAGATGATGGCTGCCGCCAAAAGCGAGAGCCCGCGCCCCGGCGCCAGCTCGCGGATGAGCGGCACCACCAGCATCAATCCGAAGAAGCCATAGACCACTGATGGGATGCCAGCCAAGAGCTCCACGCCAGAGCGCAAAAGGGAGGAGATGCGCCCACCGGCGAACCGTGACAGGAAGATGGCCGTCAACAGGCCGGTCGGCACGCCGATGATGATAGCCCCTGCCGTCACGTAGATGCTGCCCACGATCATCGGGAAGATGCCATAGATGTCAGCAGAGGGCTTCCACGTAGTGCCGAAGAGGAAATCGGGCAAGCCGATCTGAGCCATGGCTGGGATGCCGTTCGCGAACAGGAAGAGGCAGATGAGCGCCACGGCAAGGGTGGATATGAGGGCGGCCGCGCCGAAGAGCACGCGCGCCAGCCCCTCTTTCATGTTCGTCTCCACGACGCGTTCCTAGCCCAAGACCTCGGCCCACGTGAGGACATCCCCCGAGAAGATATCCTTGACCTGGTCAGTGGTGAGCGCGGCGATAGCGGAGGCGGGAGACACGATGACCGCGATGCCATCCTGGGCGATGGCCTCAGCAAAGAGCCCTCTCCCCTCTTCCGATTCCTTGAGGTCGCGAGATGCCATGCCGATATCAGCAGTCCCTTCTGCGGCCATGTTCACCCCCGTGGTGGAATCCGATGTCTGGATCTCCACCGTGGCGTCAGGATTCAGCGCCTCATAGGCTTCCGCGAGCTTCTCCATCACAGGCGACACGGAAGACGATCCCGCCACCACGATCTTGCCCCCTTGTCCAGAAGCGACATACGGCTGAAGGTCTGTTGCCATGGATACATAGCCGTTCTCCTCCACCACAGCCTGCCCATCAGCGCTCATGATGTAGGTGATGAAATCCTGCGCGGGAGCGGAGAGCCCTTCCTTGGTGACGATATTGAACGGGCGCGCGAGCTTGTAGGTGCCATCCTTCACATGCTCCGCCGCAGCCTCCACGCCATCGATCTGGACCGCCTTCACGGTATCATCCAGCGAGCCAAGGGAGATGTAGCCGATAGCTTCCGGATCAGAGGCCACTGACGCCATCATGACGGAGGTGGAATTCGTGATGGCGGCTGAATCGGTGGTCATATCCATCTTCTTGCCGTCCACCTCCTCTTCCAGTCCCACCAGCTCCACGAAAGCCGAGCGCGTGCCACTGCCGTCTTCGCGCGAATAGACCGATATTCCCGCGTCAGAGCCAGCAGAGCCCTGCTCCCCCTGCGCGCTTCCGCCAGATCCGCTCCCGTGCCCGCACCCAGTCACAAGAAGCGCCACGGCTGCTAGAGCAAGCGCCGTCGCTGCCATCACGGGTATCCTCTTCATCCTTTGCATGGATCGTGCATCCTTTCCTCGTCGATGTGTTCTCCAACGTGAAAACAGCATCGCCTGTGGGCATCAAACTGATATCAGAGCTCTGCAAAATCCCTGTAAGGCAATTTACGCGACAGAATGTCGCGAATCTCGTATCATGGCTCCATTGCAAAAGGAGGAGGATCATGAGATACCGGGATCTGGGCAACACGGGGCTTCGAGTGAGCGAGATCGGCTTCGGTCCCGAATGGATGAAGGGAACCCCCGAAGAGACGCGCGCCATAGCAGAGGTCTTGCGCGAAGCAGGCGCGAACATCTTGGACTGTTGGATGTCGGATCCGCATATCCGATCGAATTTGGGATATGCCATCAAGGGACATGAGGACGAATGGATCATCCAAGCCCACTTCGGCGCTTGCTGGGTAGATGGCCAATATCAGCGCTCACGCGATCTTGACCTGGTAAGGCCCGCATTCGAAGATGAGCTGCACCGGTTGGGCATAGATCATGCAGAGATCGGCATGATGCACTACATAGACAGCCTGGATGAGTTTCGCGCCTGCATGGAAGGGCCGTTCTTCGCATACGTCCAAGAGATGAAGGAAGCAGGCGTCATTCGCCATATTGGCCTTTCCACTCACAATCCAGACGTAGCGCTTGAGGCGTGCCGCACGGGCAGCGTGGAGGCCATCATGTTCTCCATCAATCCCGCCTTCGACATGCTCCCCGCCTCTGACGATATCGATGACCTGTTCGGAGACTACGCTGATGCCGGAGAGAGCATCGACCCTGTGCGCGATGAGCTCTACCGCACCTGTGCCACCATGGGTGTGGGCCTTACGGTCATGAAGCCCTATGCTGGTGGGCGCCTGCTGTCAGCAGAGGAATCCCCCTTCGGCGTAGCCCTCACGCCGAAGCAGTGCATCCATTACTGCCTCACGCGCCCCGCCGTAGCAACGGTGCTGGCGGGCTATAAGACCATCCAGGAGGCGAAGGACGCGCTGGCCTATGAGGATGCTGCGCCCGAAGAGCTGGATTATGCCAGCGTGCTGGCCAAGGCGCCCGCTCATGCCTATTTCGGCCAATGCACCTATTGCGGGCATTGCCAACCTTGCGTGGAAGGGATCGACATCGCCACCGTGAACAAGTTCGCCGATCTGGCGTTGGCTCAGGACGAGGTGCCCGCAAGCGTGCGCGAGCATTACCGGGCGCTAGACAAAGATGCCTCTGACTGCATCCAATGCGGCAGCTGCGAACCGAATTGCCCCTTCGGCGTGAAGATCGCCGAGCGCATGGTCCAGACCGCAGCGCTCTTCGGTTGAAACCACAACGCGCATCTCGCGAAAACCGTAGCGCAGAACTTCAGTTCTGCAAACCAAGGAAACGATGGACGCGGGCAATGGAGGCCAAAAATCCTCACGAAGAGGTGCTGTCCTTTGCTGCGCATCGGCGCCTGAGAGGCAATGCCACTGCCAGACCGATAGCAACACCTAAAAGGATGCCGGTACCCACGTCAGAGGGGTAATGCACGAAAAGATACAACCGGGAGAAGGCGATCATCACCGCCAGCACGCTTGCGGGGATCACGAGCCCCTTCGGCATTCGAAACGCGATGAGGACCGTCAAGGCTGCAAAGGCTGCCGTAGCGTGACCCGAAGGAAAAGAAGTGCCGAAAGGCCGAGGTATGAGCAGCACCACGCTCGGATCCACGTCGCAGGGGCGCGGACGCACCACCACTTCTCCGATGATGAGCTTGCTGATCACCCCTGCTAGGATGACCGCAACCACCACGCCTATGCCGCACCAGCGGAAGCGCCTGCAACAGATGAGCACGATGCCCAGCACTACCCAACCTGCCCCCAGGTTGCCGAATGCAGACACGGCCACCATGATCGCATCAAGCCAAGGCGCATGCATCGCCTGCAGAGCGTCCAGCACCGCCATCTCATCCATGATCGGATGCCTTACTGTCCCGAACCGCGGTGAAAGCCCCTTCTATCTTCCCGACCACATGACCATAGAACCGATCGATGGCGCTCCCTTTCGGCCCGCTCGTCTTCCCGGAACGCTCCACGCAAAGCACGCGCACGAATTCCCTATCGCGAATGCGCGCCCAACGGACCTCCTCTGAGGCCACGGGGCCCCAGCTGAATTCAGGCCAAAAGCCCACGCCCAAGCCCAACCCGATCATCTTCTTGACGATGGCAGGGCTATCGCTATCGAAGGCTATCTGCGGTGAGAATCCACGCTTTGCGCAAAGCTCGTCACACAGATGGCGAAAGCTGCGCGAGCCCGCCAAGCTGATGAACCGCTCGTGCTCCAGATCCTCAAGACCAACCGCTTCTCCGAATGGGCGATCCGCAGGAATGGCAACGCCGATGGGCTCAGCGAATCGGGCAACGTCATGTCCATCGGCCCGCACGCCCCTGCGAAGCCGGAATGCTGATTCCGTGCGCACAGCCACGTCGTAGCGCGCATTCACATCGCTTTGGACCACTTCGAAGGCAACCTCCGGCTCAGAGCCCATGAAGTCAGCGATGGCATCCACAACGAGCCCCGATGCTGCAAAGATGCCTACCCGGATCACGGGAACGCACGAACCAGCAGAAGCCTTCGCCTCGCAGACTGCCTCATCGAGCCCATCCAGAAGAGGTCGGATGCGCCCCTTGAGGCGCATCCCCTCTGCAGTCAGGCAGATATTGCGCCCCTTGTGGGCGAAGAGCTGAACGCCCAGCTCAGCCTCCAAGCGATGGATGGACTGGGAAAGCGCAGGTTGTGCGATATGGAGCTTTCGCGCGCTGCGCGTCATATGCTGCGACTCTGCCACTTCGCAGAAGTATTTGAGCTGCATCAACTCCACTGCGTCTATCCATCCTATAACTGAAACCTATCGCTTTCATCATAACAATATATTTGAAATTATCATTCTTGCAGCTAGGCTGTATCAGGGGGACGGAGGAGGGCTGTATCAGGGGGACGGAGGAGGGCTGTATCAGGGGGACGGAGGAGGGCTGTATCAGGGGGACGGAGGAGGGCTGTA
>CANODU010000012.1 GCA_947565185.1 uncultured Eggerthellaceae bacterium
GGCATAGCAAGCATCTTCTATGTCTGGGTTGGGGTAAGCGAAGCGAACCCCAACCTCTCTGCGCAGTGCTTGCGCTGCGCTGTTGGTTCGTGCGGCGGGAAAACCTTACAGGACAGACATCCTTTTGTGCCGCATCATATGGAAAGAAGGTGATGGGCCTGTGCTTTGCACGGGCCCATCGTTGAGCTCTCGTGCCGGCAGTTGCCGGCACCCACGGAGGAGGTCTGTATCAGGGGGACGGAGGAGTGAGACATCCTGCGGATGTCTCACTCCTCCGTCCCCCTGATACGCTGATGCAGGTGCCTTCTCATCATGTTCTTTGTCTATCTAGATGTGGTGGCTCTGGTAAGCTTGATGCATGGCATATGAGGTATCCATCATCGGCGGCGGTTTGGCGGGAAGCGAAGCTGCGCTCGTGCTCGCATCGCACGGGGTGCGCGTCACGCTCTTCGAGATGCGCCCGCACGTGCAGACAGGCGTGCATAAGACGGCGAATCTGGCGGAGCTCGTCTGCTCCAATTCGCTCAAGAGCACGCGCGCTGACAGCGCAGCCGGCATGCTCAAGCATGAGCTTGAGGTCTTAGCATCCCCGCTCTTGAGAGCTGCTTTGGCATGCGCTATCCCTGCAGGCGGAGCCTTGGCTGTCGATCGCGAAGCGTTCTCGCGTCATATCACGCAGATGATAGAGGATGAGCCGCTCATCACCGTCCGGCGCGAAGAGGTCCGTTCCTTGGATGAGGTGCGCGCCACATCCGATGCCGTCATCTTGGCCACGGGCCCCCTCACCTCTGACGCGCTCTCAGCAGAGCTCTCAGCGCTTCTGGGGGCAGAGCAGTTGGCCTTCTATGATGCGGCCGCGCCCATCGTCATGGCAGACAGCTTGGATGAGAGCATCATCTTCAAGCAGAGCCGCTATGACGAGAGCGGCTCAGGGGATTACCTGAATGCCCCTCTGGATAAGGATGAGTACGCATCCTTCATCCAAGCGCTCCTTGCGGCCGAGCGCGTGGTGGCCAAGGATTTCGAGACCAAGGAGCTCTTCCAAGCATGCCAGCCCATAGAGGAGGTGGCGCGCGCTGGCTTCGATGCGCCGCGCTTCGGCGCCCTGAAGCCCGTTGGCCTCACCGATCCGCGTACGGGACGCAGGCCCTATGCGGCTGTTCAGCTGCGCATGGAGGATGCGAACGCTACGAGCTTCAACTTGGTGGGCTTCCAAACGAACCTGACGTTCCCCGCTCAGCGTGAGGTCTTTCGCATGATCCCGGGGCTTGAGCATGCGGAATTCGCGCGCTATGGCGTCATGCATCGCAACACCTTCCTCGACGCGCCGAAGCTCTTGGATGCTCAGGGACGCCTTCGCTTAAGCGAAGGAGAGAGCACGCGGGCACCGCTCTTCGTGGTCGGACAGCTTTCGGGCACAGAAGGGTATTGCGAAGCCATCCGTTCAGGCATGAATGGTGCGCTTGCCGCTTTGGCGCACGTGACGGGGAGGCCTTTGCCCCCGCTGCCACCAAAGACAGCGTTCGGTGCGCTCATGGCCCACGCCACTGATCCGCAGGTGAAGGATTACCAGCCCATGCATGTGAACTTCGGCGTGATGGTTCCCCTTGATCCGCCGATCAAGCAGAAGCGCGAACGCTATGCAGCCTATGCAGCCCGCGCTGATGAGGCGCTTACGGCGTATGCGGATGCGCTTGCAGAGGCGGGCTTGTGGAGCGCATCATGACCGCAGACGATGCCTTGAGCAAAGCCGCTTCGCTTTTGGATGAGCACCTGTCCTATCTCACCTATGAGCGCAATCTGTCCGTTCACACGGTGAGGGCATACACTGGGGATCTGGAGGCGTATCTGCGCTGGTGCGAACGGGAAGGGATGGACCCCTTGGCTCCAGGCAGGCGCGGGGTCAGGCTCTATCTGGCATACCTTGACCAAGCAGGATACGCGCGCAAGACATCCAACCGCCACCTCTCCGCCCTCAAGGGCTTCTTCGGCTGGGCGGTGGCCACTGGGCGCGTGGAGGCGGATCCGGTGAGCGCGCTCTCAGGGCCGAAGAACGAGAAGCGCCTGCCCAAGGTGCTCACGACTCCTGAGATGGAGCGTCTCTTGATGGTCCATGCTGAAACAGCGCAGCGTGCCTCTGATGACGAATCGCGCGCCAAGGCGCTCCGTGACCAGGCCGTGCTGGAGACGGCCTATGCTACGGGCGCGCGCATCTCAGAGCTATCGCATCTGACCCTGAGCACGGCGGACCTCTCATCGCATCAGCTGCGCCTGTTCGGCAAAGGGTCCAAGGAGCGCATCGTGCCCGTGCACCCTTTGGCCGTGGACACCTTGAGGGCTTATCTGGCTCAAGGGCGGCCGCATCTTGCAAAGCCCACCTCAGATGAGTGGCTCTTCCTCTCCGTTCGCGGCCAGCGATACTCAGAAGATGCCATACGGCGCATGTTCAAGGAAACGCTTGCGCAGGCAGGCTTGGACGGCATCTATACGCCTCATGATATGCGCCACACCTTCGCCACCGATGTCTTGGCGGGAGGTGCGGATCTGCGAAGCGTCCAGGAGATGCTCGGACATGTGAGCCTTTCCACCACGCAGATCTACACCCATCTCACGCCCGAGCGCCTCCAAGAGGCGCATCATCAGGCTCATCCGCGCGGATGAGCTCTTCATGCGCTGGTCATCTTTGGTGAGGGTGCTTTTGCCAAGGGGGACCCTTTACAGATCCTCAAGAGGAGTTGTCATGAAGGCGGCTTGTGAGCGGGCTCGTGGATGGTTTACCATTACGCGAAAAGCAGTCAAAGCAAAGGTGGACGCGCATGAAGATAGTCGAATCCCCAGATCCTGTGCTCTCCATGGTGTGCAAGGAATGCCAGGTGGGCGACAAGAGCCTTCTCAAGATAGCCAAGCAGATGGCAAAGCTGATGTATGCGAACAACGGGTGCGGTCTGGCGGCGCCTCAGGTGGGACTGGACAAGCGCTTCGTCGTGATCGACGTGGACTGGGATGGGGAGAGCGCTGCTTCGCGCAATCCCATCTTCTTGGTGAATCCTGAGGTGGTGGAGACTAAGGGAGAGCCGGTAGAAGACAAGGAGGCATGCCTGTCTTGTCCAGGTATCAGCGTTCCTGTGAAGCGGCCGCCTTGGGCGCGCGTGAGGTTCTATGACCTTGATGGCGAAGAGTGGGAGATAGAGGGCGATGGCCTGCTCGGCCGGTGCCTTCAGCATGAGATAGACCACTTGGATGGCAAGACGCTCTTCGAATCCTGCACGCCGGAGGTACGCCTGCGTGCGCTTCAAGTCTATGAGCAGGCGAAAGCTGCCGGTGCGAAGCCGGGAGAGGCCAGCTTCGATGTCGACTGAGGGAGAGCGCATCCGCGTCGTCTTCATGGGAACGCCGGAGTTCTCAGCTGATATCTTAGAAGAGCTCGCCACGCGCGAAGAGGTCGTCTGCGTCTACACGCGTCCTGACAAGGTGCGCTCGCGCGGTAGCAAGACGGAGAGCTCTCCGGTGAAGGTGTGCGCAGAGAAGCTGGGCATCCCCGTTCGGTGCCTCTCCAGCTTCAAGGATCCGGGCGACGTTCAAGCGCTGGCTGCGCTTGCGCCTGATGTCATCTGCGTTGCCGCCTTCGGCGTCATCCTGCCCAAAGAGGTGCTGGATATCCCACCTTGGGGCTGCATCAACGTCCATGCTTCCATCCTGCCTCGATGGCGCGGCGCGGCTCCGGTGGAGCGCGCTATCCTTGCGGGGGATGAGGAAGCGGGCGTGTGCATCATGCGCATGGAGGAAGGGCTGGACACGGGAGCGTTCTGCATCTGTCGCCGCATGCCGCTCTCAGACCTTTCAGCTTCTGAGGTCACGAGCGAATTGGCCCTGATGGGGGCCCGTGCGCTTGTGAGTGCGCTTGAGCAGATGCGCAGAGGGGATGTGCGATGGACTGCGCAGGATGAGTCCCTCGTCACCTATGCTCACAAGATCGGCAAGCATGAGCTCTTCTTGGATCCCGATCACGATGCCCTTGCGAATGCGCGTCGCGTGCGCGCCTCTTCGAAGGCGCATCCTGCAAAATGCATCATAGGGGGCCGCTCGGTCACGGTTGTCGCGGCGTGCGTTGCGAAAGATGGCGCTGAGGCGGCGTTGAGCGCAGGTGAGGTTCGCTTCGCTCAAGGAGAGCTCCTCTTAGGGTGTGCGGAAGGCACGCTTTGTGTGATCACCGTCAAGCCTGATGGCAAGCGCGAGATGCCGGCGACGGATTTCGCCCAAGGGCTCAAAGGAGCGCGCGCGGGCATTCCATGGACGGCTCTTCGGTGACGCCTTCCAAGCGCCAGCGCGCTGGCATCTCAGCACCGACACCAGCGCGCGCAGCGGCGTCTCGGGCGCTGCGCCTAGTGCAAGAGCAGAGGATGTGGGCCTCGGAGGCCATCCAGAGCCATGTAGAGAGAGCGGATCTCTCACTTGATGACAAGCGCTTCGCCAGTGCGCTCATATTAGGCGTCGTCCAGACCGAAGGAACGCTGGACCAGGTGCTGGACGGCTTCTTGGCGCATCCTCAGAAGGTGAGGCCCGATGTGCGCCGCGCGCTTCAGATAGCAGCTTATGAGCTGCTCTTCATGGGCCATGAAGCCCATGATGCTGTGGATCAAGGCGTGCGCTTGGTGGGGACGAGCGCTCCTTTCGCCAAGGGTATGGCCAATGCGGTCCTCCGCAAGGCGGCGAAAGCCGCTTCAGATTTTCCCTTCGGAGATCCCGATGCAGAGCTTGAAGCTTTCTGCACTCAGCATGGCTTTCCGCTTGCGCTGGGCCAAGCGTTGGCTACAGAGCGGGGAGAGCCGTGTGCGCGCAGGCTCATCGAAGAAGCTCGCATTCGACCACCTGTCTTCTTGCAGCTGAATGCGCTGGTAGCAGGTGATGCCTCCACGCTTCGTTTTTTGGAGGATGCAGGCATAGCCTTTGTGGAGGTGACCGACGTTTTGGGCTGCATCATGCTCAAGCGCAGTGCAGATGTAGCATCGGCGCCCATTCGCCGTGCCATCGCAGAGGGCGCGATCATCGTGTCTGATCTGGGTGCGCAGGTGGTGGCGCATCTGGCCGTGCGAGACGGTCTGCCAGCAAGCCTCTTGGAGGTGGGTGCCGGTCGCGGGACCAAGACCGTGCTCATCCAGAGCATGGCTGCGCGTGCCTTCGAAGGGCGCATCTCACCGTATGTATGCGTTGATAGCTCGTCAGAACAGACCCGCTCGCTTCACGAGCGCATCCGTCTTTGCCATGCATCAGTGGATGAGGTGCTCGTCCATGACGGGCGCGATCTGGCTTCGGTCCTCCCGCCTCAGGCGTTCGCCATGGTGTTCGTGGATGCGCCGTGCTCAGGGGTGGGCACCCTGCGTCGCCACCCTGAGATCCGCTGGCGCTGGAGCGAAGAGGAGACGGCGTCTTTGGTCCAGACGCAGCGCGCGATGCTCGCAAGCGCCTCTGGACAGGTGGCCCAAAAGGGGAGCCTCATCTATGCTACCTGTTCGCTCATGCGAGCAGAGGACGAAGCGGTGGTAGAGCATTTCCTTGCCTCAGATGACGGGATCGGCTTCGCATGGGACTCAGGGCTTGTCACCGTCGGGTGCGGGTTCGGCGCAGATCGCCATTTCGCCGCACGGCTCACGCGGGATTCCTGACCGCCAAGATGTGCCGCCTTGGCGTTCTTGACGTAGCACTGCGTGTATAAGATGAGTATCATAGGGCGCGTTGCTCAAGCATCTTCTTTTAGTTAGGAAGCCTTCATGGAACCGAATATCAAAGAGGTAGCGAAGAGGATCCGTGCGCTTCGCGAGGACATGGACATCACGCCTGCGGAGATGGCGGAAGCCACCGGTCGCAGCCTGACTGAATACCTGGCTCAAGAAGGGGGAGAAGAGGACCTCTCCTTCACGTTCCTCTATAAATGCGCTGATAAGCTGGGCGTGGACGTCATAGAGCTTCTCACTGGCGAGGATCCGCACCTCACCGGATATGCGCTTACGCGCGGAGGCGAGGGGCTCTCCATCCGCCGTCGTGCTGGCTTCGAATACCTGCACAAGGCTCCTCATTTCCGCAACAAGCTGGCCGAGCCCTTCTTGGTGACGGCACCCTATGATGAGAGCGCTCAAGAGAGCCCCATCCATCTCTCGTATCACAAGGGCCAAGAAATCGACTACATCATCTCAGGTGCCATGCGGTTCGCCTATGAGGATCATACCGAAGTCTTGGAAGCGGGGGACCTCGTCATGTACGACTCCGGACGCGGGCACGGGATGATAGCCACCGGCGGAGATGCCTGCACGTTCTTGGCCATCGTCATCAGGCCCAGTGATGAGAGCATCTCAGAGCCACGCTAGAGCAGCCGCGCGTGCGCATAGATACACAAGGATCAGAGCAGAAGGACCCCTATGAGAGAGATAAACCTCAGATACGTTGATGAAGCTTACGACGAAGATGGATTGCTGACCCAGTTCGACATCCATTGCGATCCAGATTACAACTTCGCTTATGACATCGTGGACGACATCGCCATCAACGACCCCATGCGCCGGGCCATGGTCTGGTGCAACCCCGAAGGCGAAGAGCACGTGTTCACCTTTGCCGACATGAAGACCTGGTCGGACAAGACGGCGAACTTCTTGGCTGACGCTGGGATCGGGGCGGGGGATAAGGTGCTCGTGATCCTGCGCCGTCACTATCAGTTCTGGTTCACGGCTCTGGCCTTGGCGAAGCTGGGCGCGGTCATGGTGCCGGCCACCTTCATGCTGAAAGAGCACGACATGACCTATCGCCTGAACGGGGCAGGCATTCGGGCTGTCATCGCCACGGCGGCCGGGGATGTCGCTTCTGTGGTGGACAACGTGATCGATGAGTGCCCTACGGTCCAGACGCTCATCTTGGTGGAGCCGGCCGGTGCCGGTCTTACGGAGCGCGACGATGAGGGCAACCTTATCACGGAGGAGAACGAGCCCATCGGCAGCGCCCTCTCGGGCCCTGACGGCATCTGCGCGCGCAGCGCTCAGCGCTCAGGGTGGCTGGATTTCAATACCGGCGTGCGCCAAGCATCCAGCCTCTTCGAGAAGCGCGAGACCCGCGCAGCCGATCCGATGCTCCTCTACTTCTCATCGGGCACGGCGGGAAATCCCAAGATGGTCATGCATGATGCCCTCTATTCTTTGGGGCATCTGATCACCGCGAAGCACTGGCACAACGTTCGTCCTGATGGCATCCACTTCACCATCGCCGATACGGGTTGGGGCAAGGCCGTTTGGGGCAAGTTCTACGGGCAGTGGATCATGGAAGCGTGCGTGCTCACCTATGACTTCGACCGTTTCCACGCCGATGAGATCCTGGACCTCATCGAACGCTACCAGGTGACCACGTTCTGCGCCCCGCCCACCATGTACCGGCTCTTGAAGCAGGAGCCGCTGGATGAGCATGACATCTCCTCCATCGAATACGCCACCACAGCTGGCGAGGCGCTCAACCCGGATCTCTTCGCCTATTGGAGGGATGCGGCCGGCCTCACCATCTTCGAAGGGTTCGGTCAGACCGAGACGCCGCTCACCATCGGCAACCTCACCAATTCCACGCCACGCCCCGGCTCCATGGGCAAGCCCGTGCCGCTCTACGATGTGGCCATCCTGCGCGAGGATGGCACCCGCTGCGTGCCAGGCGAGACGGGAGAGATCTGCATCCACATAGATCCTCACCCTGCAGGCATCATGATGGAGTACTACCGGGATCCGGAGAAGACGGCAGCCACCATGCATGATGGGTGGTACCACACCGGAGACACCGCTTGGGAGGATGAGGACGGATACTACTGGTATGTGGGCCGCAACGATGACGTCATCAAATCCAGCGGGTATCGCATCGGCCCCTTTGAGATAGAGAGCGTGCTGTTGGAGCATGATGCCGTAAGAGAGTGCGCGGTCACGGGCGTTCCTGATGAGCTCAGGGGTCATGCGGTCAAGGCCACCATCGTGCTGGCGCCGGGCGTGGTGGGCACGCCAGAGCTGACGCAAGAGCTGCAGCAGTGGGTGAAGGACCAGACGGCACCCTATAAGTACCCGCGGATCATCGAATACGTGGATGAGCTGCCGCGCACCGTGAACGGCAAGATCAGGCGCGTGGCCATCCGCGAAGCGGACGGCACCAACAAGGTAGCGGAAGGCTTGGTGTAGAACATGGCGAAGGGAAGAGTGGAGATAGATGTCGCATTCTGCAAAGGATGCGGCCTGTGTACGCAGTTCTGTCCCCAGAACATCTTGAAGCTGGATTCAGAGGTCATCACGCAGAAGGGATATCATCCTACCGTCTGCATCGATGAAGACGCTTGCACGGGATGCGCCACATGCGCGCTCATGTGCCCAGATGTGGCCATCACGGTGTATCGGGAGGTGCGCGCATGACGAGGAAGGTGCTCATGAAGGGCAACGAAGCCATAGCCGAAGCCGCGCTTCGTGCCGGGTGCCGCCATTTCTTCGGGTACCCCATCACGCCCCAGACGGAGCTTGCCGCCTACATGGCTCGCAAGATGCCGAAGCTGGGTGGGACGTATCTGCAGGCTGAGAGCGAGATAGCAGCTGTGAACATGCTCTATGGGGCGGCAGCGGCAGGCGTGCGCGCCATGACCTCGTCTTCCAGTCCGGGCATATCCCTCAAGACCGAGGGCATCTCATACATGGCTGGCGCGGATCTTCCCGGTGTCATCGTGAATGTGCAGCGCGGCGGTCCCGGGCTGGGGTCCATCCAGCCTTCGCAAAGCGATTACTTCCAAGCCACGCGCGCCATGGGCCATGGGGATTTCTATCTGCCCGTCTTCGCGCCTTCCACGGTGCAGGAGATGGCAGACCTCACCTTCACCGCGTTCAATGTGGCTGACGAATATCGCACGCCGGTGGTCATCTTGGCCGACGGGATGCTGGGACAGATGATGGAACCCGTCATCATGCCGGAGGCCATCGATCCAGCAACCCTTCCTCCGAAGCCTTGGGCCACCCGCGGCCATGAGGGCGCACGTGCGCACAACATCATCAATTCGCTCCATCTGGACGCGCAGAAGCTCTACGAGGACAACGTGCGCCGCTTCGCCACCTATGAGCAGATCAAGCGCGATGAGGTGCGTGTGGAGACCTATCGCACCGAAGATGCGGACATCGTCATCTGCGCCTTCGGCGCCGCGGCGCGCATCGCGCGCTCTGCGGTGAATGCGGCGCGCGAGCGAGGCATCAAGGCAGGCCTTCTGCGTCCGATCACGCTCTGGCCTTATCCTGCAGATGCCGTCAAGGCTCTCCATGCGAAGGCGCTCGTCGTGGTGGAGCTCAACATGGGGCAGATGATCGAGGATGTGCGCCTGGCCGCAGACGGTGCATTTCCCATCAGCTTCTTCGGGCGATGCGGTGGGATCATCCCCACGCCTGATGAGGTCTTGGATGAGATCGTGCGCATCCATGAGGCAATGGAAGATGAAGAGGGGAGATGAGGTGGCTATGACCCAGTCAACGGAGAAGGCGGTCTTCACGCGTCCCCATGCGCTCTTGCCTGTCGTGACCAACTATTGCCCTGGGTGCACCCATGGGATCGTCGAGCGGTTGGTGGCCGAGGTCATCGATGAGCTGGGCGTGGAGGGCAAGACCGTGGGCATCTCGCCTGTGGGATGTTCGGTCACGAGCTATGACTTCTTCGGGTGCGACATGATAGAGGCGTCGCATGGGCGCGCTCCGGCGGTGGCTACGGGTGTGAAGCGCTCGCTGCCCGATCGCATCGTCTTCGCCTATCAAGGAGATGGGGACTTGGCATCCATCGGCATGGCTGAAACGGTGCATGCTGCCACGCGTGGGGAGAACATCACCATCATCTTCATCAACAACGCCATCTATGGGATGACGGGTGGCCAGATGGCGCCTACGTCCTTGCCCCATCAAGTGACGCAGACATCCCCCTACGGGCGCGACCTGGAGACGGCGGGATACCCCATTCGCGTGTGCGAGCTGCTCGCTACGCTGGATGGCGTGGCCTACCTGGAGCGCGTGAGCGTGGATACCCCCAAGAGCGTGCGCACGGCGAAGAAGGCCATCCGGCATGCATTCAAAAATCAGGTGGATGGTGTGGGCTATTCGCTCGTGGAGGTGGTGAGCACCTGTCCCACGAACTGGAAGATGACCCCAGAGGACGCCTTCGCCTGGATGCGGGAGAACATGCTCACCTATTACCCGTTGGGTGTCTATAAGGATGTGCAGGCAGAGGGCTTCGCGAACGCTGCAGAGGCGGCGCGTGCACGGGCGGAAGGCTGTCCCATCGCCTGCGGTGAGGGGGTGAGGTGAGTGGCAGACCAGATCGAGGCCATCTTCGCGGGGTTCGGAGGACAAGGCGTCCTCTTCGCGGGCAAGGTGATGGCATACGCAGGGCTCATCGCAGGGCGCGAAGTGTCGTGGCTGCCCTCATATGGCCCTGAGATGCGTGGCGGTACGGCGAATTGTTCGGTGACGCTTGCCGATGAGCCCATCGGAAGCCCGCTCGTGCTGCATCCGAATGTGCTCGTTGCCATGAATCAGCCCTCTTTCGACAAGTTCTTGCCCGAGGTGCGCGCAGACGGACTCATCATCTATGATGACACGCTCATAGCTCCCGCCAGCGCCCCCAGCAAGGCGCGCATCTTCGGCATCTCTGCTACGAAGATGGCTGAAGAGGCAGATCTCGGGGGGCTTTCCAACATGGTCCTCATGGGTGCGCTTTGGGAGAAGGCTCGCTTCTGTGCTGAAGGAGACCTCATAGGAGCCGTTGACGAATGCGTTTCAGCCTCTCGTCAGGCGCTCGTGGAGAAGAACAAGCGTGCCATGATGCTCGGCATGGAAGCAGCGCGCCTCATCTGAGGCGCTTCTGTTCTGTGAGGAGCGCGCCATGTTGCCCTATTTCAAGAAGTACGTCATAGCGGTCTGCGCCATCGCAGTCCTCTTGCCCATCGTGGCGTCCACGCTCTGGCCGCTCATGACAGGTCAGATCATGGCGGCAAGCCTTCTGGGCATGGTCTTGCAGTTCGTGCTCTTCTTCGGGGGGCTGCTCATAGGCTACGTCATCTTCGAGCGGCGCGCTGAGCGCGTGGCTGATGGCTATCTCTATCTCTATGACGTCGATTGCAATCCTGAGGCGCTCATCTCCCATGGGAGCGCCTTGGCTCGCGCCATCACCTTTCCCTGCAATGGATCGGGAGCATGGTTCTTGAGCTCTTACGCCCAAGCATGCCTTGATGTCGGGCGCATGGATGAGGCGCGCACCATCTTGAGCGGCTTGCGGGAGAGCGTATCTGCTCAGAAGAAGCCAGCGCAGAAGGTGGAGATCATCATGTACTTGATCCCCCTAGAGGAGAAGATGGGCACGTTGGCTGAGGTGAGCCGCTTGATCGAAGAGGGAATCCATCTGGTCTCTGAGGATGCCTCACCCGAGGCGTCTGTGCGCCGTGATTATCTCACCAGCCAGCGCGTCCTCGCCAACGCCCGTGCATCCCATGACTATGAGAAGCTCGTCAAGCTGGATGACGCCGTGGTCTCCTCTTCGGCCTATCCCATGCGCATCCGCGTGGAATATGCATGGGATGCGGCGTCGGCATGCTTCAAGCTCAAGGATGAGGGCACAGAGCGAAAGCTGCTCTCTTTCATCGTAGATCATGGCGGCTCTTTGGCTCTGGTCGCGCGCGCGAAGGAGCGCTTGTCCCATCTGGGCCAGTGACCCTCTCATCATCGTTAACGAACCTGTAACTCGATATCTCGTCGATATATGCCTGATTTGCTCCATAATGGCACTCCATTGGAAGACGATCAGGAAGGAATCCAATGAAGATCAAGAACGTCGGCGTCGTCATCGGGGCAGGCATGCTCGTGGCGGCCATGGGGCTTTTCGGTTGCTCCAGCAATGCAGGCTCCTCTGCTTCATCCAGTGCGGCTGAAGACTCCAGCGCCGCTACAGCCACCGAAGAGGTCGTGCTCGTCAATGACGGCAAGCTCACGGTGGCGGCATCCCTGGACTTCCCGCCCTTCGAGAACCTTGAGGGTGAAGAGGCCGTGGGCTTCGAGGTGGACCTCATGAAGGCGCTTGCCCAGCAGATGGGGCTTGAGGCCGAATATCTGCCGTCCACCAAGTTCGACACCATCATCCCGCTCATCAGCGCAGGCGGCAAGGCTGATGTGGGCGTCTCTGGCTTCACGGTGACCGAGGACCGCAAGAAGGAGATCGATTTCACGGATGTGCTGATCGACTCCAACCAAGGCGTGGTGGTCAATCCCGATTCTGGCTATACCAGCGTCGATGACCTGGCAGGAAAGACCATCGCCACTCAGAGCGGCACCACGGGCTATGACTGGGCGGTGGAGAACATCCCCGGCGCTACGGTCGTTCCCTATGACGAGATGACGGCCGTCTTTTCCGCGCTGCAGAGCAACCAGGCCGATGCCATCGTAGCTGATCTGCCCGTTGTCCAGTACTATGTGAAGAACGCCTATCCTGAGATGCAGATCATCGAGGAGATCCCCACCGGCGAGCAGTACGCCATCGTGGTGAGCAAGGACAATCCGGCTCTTACCCAACAGCTCAATGCTGCGCTGGCCGAGCTCAAGGCGAACGGCACCTACGATCAGATCTACGCTCAATGGTTCGGTGAGTCCGCTGAGTAGTCTGATGGCACATCTGAGAGGGGCAGGCTTGCGCCTGCCCCTTTTGCTTCTCGCGTGCGTGCTCTTGCTGAGCGCGCTGCCCGTGCAGGCGCATGCGCTCACCACGGAGCGCTTCACGGCCAAGAGCAACCAAGATGGTGCCGATGGCATCATGGGAGCCACGAACACGCGCATCACCTGGCAAGGACAAGCCGATGAGGGTGAATCCATCCGCCAGGTCACGCTGACACTGCCTCAAGGCTCAGCATTGCCGGCCGATGGGACCACGGTCACCGTGCTGGATGGGCTCAAGCGCTTGAGCGTGCCCAATACCGTGACCGAAGAAGGGGAGAGCATCACGGTCTCCTTCGATGAGCCCACGCCTGCTGGCACCATGGTCATGCTGGAGCTCAACAACGCGCGCTTCCCGGCGGAGGGAGGCACGTACCAGGTGGAGGGCACCTACACCACCGCAGACGGTGCTGAAGCTGCTATTCCCGATGGTGGGAAGCAGATCAGCGTCACCGGTACCACGCCTCAAGAGGAGCTGGCGGCATGGCTCAACGAACAGCCTTGGGTACAGGCGTGGAATTCCAACAAGTTCCTGCACCTGTTCTTCGACCCAGCCATCGTGGTGACGGCGCTGCCTGCGGTGTTCTGGGGCTGGCTCTTGGCGCTCGGGTTGGTGGCCATCAGCTTCCCCTTGGCTATACCGCTGGGGCTATGCTGGAGCTTCTTGCGCATGGCGAAGAACCGCTTCGCGCGTGCTGTCGGGTCCATCTACATCAACGTGGTCCGCGGTACGCCGCTGTTCTTGCAGATCTACATCGCCTTCTTCGGGCTGCCTCTTCTGGGCATCCAGATGGACAACTTCGTGCTGGGCATCATCGTCTTGGTCATGAATTCCAGCGCGTATCTGGCTGAGATCTTCCGTGCGGGCATCCAGTCCATCAACAAAGGCCAATTCGAAGCAGCGCGCAGCCTGGGGATGAACGGTGCGCAGACCATGATCTTCGTCATCATCCCGCAGACGTTCCGACGCGTCATCCCCACGATGACCAGCGAATTCATCCTCATGTACAAGGATACGTCGCTTCTGGCTGCGGTGGGCGTCATGGAGATCATGATGTACTCCAAGACCATCACGGCTGCTACCGGCAATGTCACGCCCTATATCGTGGCGGCATTCTTCTACCTGATCGTGACCATCCCGCTCACCAAGGCCATCAATCATATGGAGGCGCGCTTGGTCGGCGGACGCCCCAAGCGCCGTCGGCAGAACGCTCTTCCCGAGAAGACGCCTGCATCGCTGTCTGGCACGGTGGGTGCCGTAGCCGCTGAGGGCAGCGAAGCAGATGTTGCTCAAGCCATGCGCATGAGCGAAGGCTTCAGCACGGGACCTCAGGTCATCGCCGATGATTCGCTGGGAACGAAGATGAGGGGGAAGGATGTCTGAGCCTGTCATACGCATACAGAACCTGGAGAAGACCTTCGGGGACAACACGGTGCTCAGGGATATCAACCTGGAGGTTGATCGTGGCGAGGTGGTCGTGGTGCTCGGCCCGTCCGGCAGCGGCAAGTCCACCATGCTGCGCTGCATCAATCGCTTGGAAGAGCCCACGTCAGGCCATATCTGGTTCGAGGATATCGACGTATGCGACAAGCATACGAACTTGAACGAGGTGCGCAGCCGCCTTGGCATGGTCTTCCAAAGCTTCAACCTGTTCCCGAATCTCACGGCGAAGAAGAATGTGATGCTCGCGCAGCGGAAGGTACTCAAGCGCTCTGCCGAAGAGGCTGAGCGCGTCGCCATCGCACGTCTTGAGGAAGTGGGGCTGGGGGAGCGCGTGGACTACAAGCCCGCAGAGCTCTCCGGCGGTCAGCAGCAGCGCGTCGCCATCGCGCGAGCTTTGGCCATGGATCCCCATGTGATGCTCTTCGACGAGGCCACCTCTGCGCTCGACCCGGAGCTCGTTCGCGATGTGCTCGGTGTCATGCGCGGCCTTGCGGAGGGCGGCATGACCATGATCGTGGTCACCCACGAGATGGGGTTCGCGCGCGAGGTGGCAGATCGCGTCGTCTTCATGGACGGGGGCGTCATCGTGGAAGAGGGGACGCCGGAGGAGGTCTTCGACCACCCGAAGTCAGACCGGACGAAGGACTTCCTCGGCCATATCTCTTGATGCTAGAATCTCATGGCGCATCATCCTCGGACCCAAGGAGCAGCTTTGGCACTCAACATCTGCGAATTCAAGGATATCGACATAGAAGACTACGATGCGGTGGTCGTCGGCAGCGGCTTTGCGGGCAGCGTCTGCGCGCGTGAGCTGGCAGAGCGCGGCGGGATGCGCGTGCTCATCATCGAGAAGCGCTCGCACATAGCTGGCAACATGTATGACGAATACGACGAGGCGGGCATCCTCGTGCATCGCTACGGTCCGCATATCTTCCACACCTATGATCAGCATGTCTTCGACTATGTGCGCCGCTTTGCTGGCTGGATCGGCTATCAGCATCATGTGCTGGCGGATTGGTATGGCACGTACCTGCCTGTTCCCTTCAACAAGAATTCCATGGAGATCGCCTTCGGGGAAGAGAAGGCGGCGCATCTGATCCAGAAGCTCATCGACGTCTTCGGCGACGAGCGCAAGGTGACCATCACCGAGCTTCGCGAGGCCGATGATCCGGAGCTGTCCGAGGTGGCGGATTTCGTCTATAAGAATGTGTTCCTCTACTACACGCAAAAGCAATGGGGGCTCACTCCTGATGAAGTGGACCCGTCCGTCACCGCACGCGTACCCGTCTTCATCTCTCGCGATGACCGCTATTTCCAAGATACCTACCAGGGGATGCCGGCGCTCGGCTATACGGCGCTCTTCGAAGAGATGCTCAGCTATGATGGCATCGACATCTGCCTCTCCACTGACGCGGCAAGCATCTTCGACTTGGAATTCGAAGACGCCTCAGAGGATGCGAAGTTGGCCGCCATCAAGATCAAGGGCAAGGCCTTCACGGGGCCCATCGTGTATACGGGTCCTTTGGATGAGCTCTTTTGCGGGCGCTTCGGACGTCTGCCATACCGCACGCTCGATTTCGTCTATGAGACCTATGACGAGGAGTACAAGCTCCCGTGTGCTACCGTCAACTACACGGTGACGGAGGATTACACGCGCATCACCGAATTCAAGCGCTTGTCTGGCCAAAGGTCAGACAAGACCACCATCATGAAGGAGTATTCGCGCGCCTACGAGGATCCCGATACGCAGATACCTTATTACGCCATCCTGGGCGAAGAGAATGCCGCGCACTATCAGCGCTATTTGAGCCTCACGTCTTCTCTGGATAATTTCCATCCTCTGGGACGGTTGGCAGAGTATCGGTACTACAACATGGACAAGATCATCGAGCTTGCGCTGCAGCTCTCCGACGAGCTGCTCGCCGAAGCGGGAAAGCAGCGCTAGAGGACGCTTTCGCTCTTCTAAGAGACCAAGGAAAAACGACGTGCAGAAGACCATCAGCTATGGCGTGCCGTGCTATAACTCGGCTGAATACATGGACACATGCATCGAATCCTTGCTGGCGACAGGGGATGACATCGAA
Source organism: uncultured Eggerthellaceae bacterium (assembly GCA_947565185.1). Taxonomy (GTDB): domain Bacteria; phylum Actinomycetota; class Coriobacteriia; order Coriobacteriales; family Eggerthellaceae; genus MGBC163016. The sequence continues at coordinate 16,257 of CANODU010000012.1, forward strand.
GTGCTCATCGTGGATGACGGCTCCACCGATGATGGCGTAACGCTTGCCAAGGGGCGCTCATGGGAAGAGCGCTACCCTGGCACGATCCGGCTCATCCATAAGGACAACGGCGGCCACGGCTCTGCGGTGAATGCCGCGTTGAGCCATGCCACGGGACTGTACTTCAAGGTGGTCGATTCCGATGACTGGCTCGATGGGCCTTCCATGGAGAAGGTCATGGCGTATCTGCGCACCCAAAGCGACGCCAGCGCAACGGACATGGTCATCGCCAACTACGTCTACGAGAAGGTGCACGAGCACAAGCAGGTGGTCATGGACTATGCGGGCATCTTCCCCGAGGGCGCTGTCTTCACCTGGGATGAGGTGGGCTCCTTCGGCCATGCGCGCTATCTGCTCATGCATTCGGTCATCTATCGCACGGATCTTCTAAAGCAGATAGGGCTCAAGTTGCCAGAGCATTGCTTCTATGTGGATAACATCTTCGTCTATGTCCCGTTGCCGCATGTGAGGACCATGTATTACCTGAACGTGGATATGTACCGCTACTTCATCGGCCGTGAGGACCAATCGGTCAATGAGGCCACCATGATGCGGCGCATCGATCAGCAGCTCCGCGTGACGAAGACCATGATCGATGCTGTGGATGTGATGGATGTCACGCCCAGGCGGTTGCGCAAGTACATGGAGAGCTATCTATCCATGATGATGTGCATCTGCTCGGTCTTCCTTCGCATGCGCAATACCTCCGAAGATGATGAGAAGCTCGAGGATATCTGGGCGTATCTGAAGGATGCGTCCATGCCGCTGTATCGGCGCGTGCGCACCAACGTGCTGAATCTGGGAACGAACCTTCCCACGGAGCTGGGCCGCAAGGCAGGTCTTGGCGGCTATCACCTGGCGCAGAGGATCTTCAAGTTCAACTAGCTTGGAAGCGGCGGCTGTGAGAGAGCCTCTGTCCTCATCGCTCGCTGGCCAAGAAGAACAGCGCCATCGTGCCTGGCCCTGAATGGGCGCCGATCACCGGGTCGACATAGTTGATCATGATGTCAGTGACGCCGAAGCGCGTGCGCACTTGCTCTGCCAGGTATCCCGCATCTTCGATGCAATCCCCGTGCGTGATGAACACGATCTGGTCCTTCACGGGTTCCGTGGCGGTCTGGGCCATGTGGTCGACGAGCGCATTCAAGGATTTCTTGCGTCCGCGCACTTTGTCCAGAGGGATCAGATGCCCCTCATCATCCACATGCATGACCGGCTTGATGTTCAGCATGGTGCCAGCCCAGGCGCTGGTGCGGGAGACGCGGCCTCCGCGGAACAGGAACATGAGATCATCCACGGTGAACCAGTGCGCAAGATGGAGCTTGTTCTCTTCAAGCCAGGCGCACGCCTCGTCTATGGTGGCGCCCTCATCTCTCATCTGGGCGGCGTAGTAGACCAGAAGGCCTTCGCCACCGGATGCCGCAAGGGTATCGACTGAGCGCAGCGTGCGGTCTGGATAGCTGGCTGCCAAGGAGCCCATCAAGAGGCTGATGGCCTCATAGGTGCCCGAAAGCCCGCTGGAGAACCCGATATAGAGGATGTCATCGCCCGCATCCAAGATCTCCGTCAGGGCCTCGCTTGCCTCTACCATGTTCGGCAGGGATGTGGTGATCATCTTGCCTTCGCGCATCATGGTGTAGAACTGCTTGAGATTGGTCTTGTGCCCTTTGAGGTAGCTCTGGTACTGGACGTCATCCACCATGAACGTCAGCGGGAAGATATGGATGTCGAACTCATCGATCATGCTCTCTGGCAGATTGCAGCTGGAGTCGGAGACGATCCTATATCCCATAGCGGTTCCCCTTATCGGTAAGGCAGATATCTGCACGTGTTCGTCGTCTGCACCATTATGACACCGGCTGTGCGCACCCGATAGGTCAAATTGCATGCTTGGGTGCTGACTCGTTAAACTATACTTTCACTTTTGATGCAAGGACCCTTTGACCATCGAAGAGGCACGCTACCATGGCTGATTACAAGAACACGATGAACCTGCCCAAGACCGATTTCCCCATGCGCGGGAATCTGCCTCAGAACGAGCCGAAGCGCTTGGAGGTGTGGCAGCGCGAGGACATCTACCGGAAGGTGCTCGAAAAGAACCAGGACGGCACGCCCTTCGTGCTGCATGACGGACCGCCCTATGCGAACGGCCCCATCCACATCGGACATGCCTTCAACAAGATCCTGAAGGATTTCGTGAACAAGAGCCATGCTCAGCGTGGTTACTACACGCCGTATATCCCCGGGTGGGATTGCCACGGGCAACCCATCGAGCACATGGTGGAGAAGACGCTCGGTCCTGCCAAGATGTCCGAGACGCCGCTGCCGCGCTTGCGCGAGCTGTGCCGTGAGTGGGCTACGAAGTACGTGGATATCCAACGCGAGGGCTTCAAGCGCTTGGGCGTGAACGCTGACTGGGATCATCCCTATCTCACCTATACGCCTGACTACGAAGCGGGCAACGTTGAGCTGTTCCGCGACATGTATCTCAAGGGCTCCATCTATCGGGGCCGCAAGCCCATCCATTGGTGCACCCATTGTCACACGGCGCTTGCCGAGGCGGAGATCGAATATGGTGATGAGACCTCGCCTTCCATCTACGTGGCCTTCAAGCTGGATTCGACGCCCGGCGTCTTCGAGGCTGCCGGAGCAGAGGGACAGGCATACATCCTCATATGGACCACCACGCCTTGGACGCTTCCGGCGAATACCGCCGTCTCGTTGGCGCCCGATGCGGACTACGTCATGGTCATGGCCGCGGGTAAGAGCTACATCATGGCTGAGGATCTCGTCCAGGATGTGGCTGACGTGGCTGGCTGGGATGATGTCTGTCTCTTGCAGGGCGCAGATGGTCAGCCGGTGCGCGTCAAGGGCAAGCAGCTCTATGGCCTCACCTACACCGCTCCCATTCGCCATGACCTCAAGGGCAAGGTCATCTATGGAGATCATGTCACGTTGGATACTGGCACAGGTGCGGTGCATACCGCCCCTGGCCATGGTCAGGATGACTATCTGGTGGGCCTCGAATTCGACCTGCCCATCCTCATGCCGGTGGATGACAATGGCGTGCTGACCGATGAGGCGGGACCCTTTGCGGGCCTTGAGGTCAACGAGGCCAACCCGAAGATCATCGCATGGCTGGAAGAGCAGGGGACCTTGGTGGCTGCGAAGGAGATCCTGCACTCCTACCCGCATTGCTGGCGCTGCCACGAGCCCGTCATCTTCCGCGCCACGGATCAGTGGTTCGTCTCCATGGATGCGAACAGCTTGCGCGAAGAAGCGCTCATCGCCATCGATGATGAGGTGCGGTGGATCCCGGACTGGGCGAAGCGCCGCATCGGCGCCATGGTGGCCGATCGTCCTGATTGGTGCATCTCGCGCCAGAGGTCGTGGGGCGTGCCCATCCCTGTGTTCAAGTGCGCTCAGTGTGGTTCCACGGTAGCCACCGAAGAGACCTTCGATGCCGTCATAGACCTCTTCTCCCGAGCTGGCTCTGATGCGTGGTTCACAGAGGACCCTAAGGACTATCTGCCAGCTCACGTGAAGTGTCCCCAGTGCGGATGCTCTGAGGTGGTTCCGGAGCACGATATCTTGGACGTCTGGTGGGAGTCAGGCGTCTCCCATACCAGCGTCCTCAAGCACCGTGCCGATGAAGGCGTGCGCTTCCCGGCAGACATGTATCTGGAAGGGTCCGATCAGCATCGTGGCTGGTTCCAGTCATCGCTTTTGACGAGCATCGGCGCCTACGGGGTGCCACCCTACAGGTCGGTCATGCATTGCGGCTTCACGGTGGATGAAGAGGGCCGCAAGATGAGCAAATCCTTGGGCAATGGCGTGGATCCCGAAGAGGTCATCGGTCAGTATGGTGCTGATGTGCTGCGCCTTTGGGTAGCCAGCGTGGATTACTCTCAAGACGTGAGCATCTCCGATGAGATCTTGAAGCGTACCTCTGAGGCCTACCGACGCATCCGCAACACCTTCCGCTTCCTCTTGGGCAGCCTGGACGGATTCGATCCTGCAACTGATGCGGTCACCTCCTGGGATCAGCTGGAACCGCTGGATCAGTGGGCCTACGTGCGCACGCGGGAGCTATTGGACGTCGTCACCGCATCCTATGAGGAATACCGCTTCCATCAGGTCTATCGGGCCGTCTATGACTTCATCGTGGGCGAGCTCTCTGCCATCTACATGGAAGCTACGAAGGATCGCCTCTATTCCGAGGCGATGACCTCTTCGCGTCGTCGTGCTGTGCAGACGGTGCTGGCGAACGTGCTGGAGGTGCTCGTGCGCGTCCTGGCGCCCATCCTGTCCTTTACCGCTGATGAGGTCTGGGAGCATTATCCGCATGCCATGGCAACTGAGGCAGGTCGTCCCTTCAGCGTGCAGTTGGCTGGATGGCCGAAGCCCCAGGACTTCCTTCCTCCCATGCCCGAAGGAGCCGATGCGGTTGTGGATCGGGATTTCGCTGTGCTGCTGGACGTGCGTGACGCGGTCACGAAGGCGTTGGAAGATGCGCGCGATCAGGGCGTCATCAAGAAGAGCCAGGAGGCGGATGTCACCGTCATGGCTCCCTTGGACGTTTTGGAGGTGCTCAAGCGTTACGATGAGGATGTCCTCACCGAGATGCTCATCGTGGCAACGGTTCAGCTCAAGACCGCAGATGAGCTTGCGGCGTCGGTTGCGCGCACCAGCCTTCCCAAGTGCGAGCGGTGTTGGAATCATCGCGAGCTTTCAGGACAGCCGGGATATGAGGACATCTGCGACCGCTGCGCGTCGGTGGTAGAAGCGCTGCAGTGAGCGGCCAGGACAAGCGGAGCCCTTTCGATGACGCGCTCTTTGGGAAGCGCGTCATCTTCGCCATCGTGGCCATCCTCTGGCTTGGTCTTGACCAGATGACGAAGCTTGCCTTTGCCGCTTTCCACCCGGGGGACGTCATCTATGCATCGAAGCTGGGATGCATAGACATCATCTTGGTCCATAACACCGGTGCTGCGTGGGGTACATTCGCGGGCGCACCGGGGATGCTCGGCGTCATATCGGTGGTGGTCTGCGCTGCCATCCTCATCTACGCGCTCTTCTTCGCGAAGGGCCTGAGCGTTTTGCAAGCGGCTGCCTTAGGTCTCGTCTTCGCGGGAGGCGTGGGCAACGCCATCGACCGGTTCTGGCATGGATACGTGATCGACTTCCTTTCCACGGCGTTCATGGATTTTCCGGTCTTCAACGTAGCTGACATCGGCGTCACGGTGGGAGTGATCCTCTTCATCGTGGCGCTGTTCAGGGAGGGGAGAGGAGGCGCCCATGACGAGGCAGATGAGCCACGTGGCAACGCCTGAGGATGCGGGCAAGCGCCTGGATGCCGTCATCGGCGCTCTCCCTGGCATCGCCAGCCGCAGCCAAGGGGCGAAGGCGTGCGAAGAGGGTCGCGTGCAGGTCAATGGGCAGCTGGCCACCAAGAAGCAGGTCCTCTCTTCGGGGGACGTCATCATCGTGGAGGTGCCGGATGCGCCATCGGGGTTGGTCCCAGAGCCCTTGGATCTTGATATCCGCTATGAGGATGATGAGGTGATCGTGCTGGCTAAGCCGGCAGGCATGATCTGCCACCCGAGCCCCGATCACGCCTTTGGGACGCTGGCGGCGGCATTGCTCTATCGCTACGGGTGGGATGGTCTGTGCGATGTGCAAGGCGATGCCGATCGTCCGGGCATCGTGCACCGGTTGGATGGGGATACGAGCGGGCTCATGCTGGCGGCCAAGACCGATGATGCGGGATCTGCCTTGATGGATGCCATCGCCACGCGGTCCGTCGATCGACGGTATCTCGCGCTGGTGCATGGGATCGTCTCGGTGGATTCGGGCATGGTGGATGCGCCCATCTGCCGTTCGCGATCGGATCGCCAGAAGATGGCGGTGGGGGACGATGATTCTGCGCGGGATGCCATCACCACCTTCAAGGTGGTGGAGCGCTTCGATGCAGGGCACAAGGATCAGGGCTACACCCTTTTGGAATGCAAGCTCTACACTGGCCGCACGCATCAGATACGCGTGCATATGCAATACATCAAGCACCCGGTCGTGGGCGATATGACCTATACCGCCTTCGCGCCCAAGGACGCTGCGGCCTCCCTGGGGTTGCATAGGCAGTTCCTCCATTCCTATCGCCTTGGTTTCACACATCCTTGTACACAAGCACAGATGAGCTTTTCCGATGTGCTCCCCGATGATCTGGCATGTGCGCTGGCATCTTTGGAAGGGCGCAGCGCGAATGTGACCGACTACGGAAGGGATGTGCTTGCGCTTCTGAGAGGAGAGATGCGATGAAGGTGCTCATCGGCGTCACGGGATGCATCGCCGCTTACAGGGCATGCGAGCTCGTGCGGGAATTCCAGCGGGCAGGCCATGAGGTATCCGTCGTCATGACCGAGGCCGCCACGCGCTTCGTGGGGCTGGAGACCTTCGCGGCGCTCACGCAGGGACATGCCAAGGTGAGCTTGTTCGAAGATGAGGACCCCATCCCGCATATCGCGCTGGCCCAATGGGCCGATGCTTTCGTCGTGGCACCGTGCACGGCGAATGTCTGTGCGAAAGCAGCCTCAGGCATAGCCGACGATCTTCTGACCTCTACGCTCCTTGCGTGCACCTGCCCCATCTTCATCGCACCGGCTATGAATGTGCATATGTATGAGTCTGCTGCCACGCAGGCCAATCTGGATGTGCTGCGAGCGCGGGGCGTGCACGTGCTCAGCCCCGATGAGGGCTATCTGGCTTGCGGAGAGGTGGGTCCTGGGAAGCTCCCTGACCCGAAGAGCATCGCGCAGTGGGTATGCGCGCACGCAGAGAAGCGCCCCCAGGCGCTCAGCGGAAAGCGCGTTCTGGTGACATCAGGGCCCACCCAAGAGCCCATCGATGCTGTTCGGTTCATATCGAATCGCTCCAGTGGGAAGATGGGAGCGGCCATCGTGTCTGCAGCGCTTGATGCGGGGGCTTGCGTGACGGTCATCTCCGGCCCTGTGGCGATCTCCTATGATGCGCGCTCAGAGGTCATCTCCGTCATGACAGCTGAGGAGATGTTCCAAGCGGCGCGTAAGGCATTCGCTGAGGTTGATGTGGCCATCTGCGTGGCTGCTGTTGCAGATATCCGTCCGGAGAGCGCTTCTGCGGGCAAGCTCAAGAAGGGGAGAGACGATGAGGCTTTGGCCTGCATATCCCTCGTCCCCAATCCAGACATCCTCTCATGGCTAGGCCATCATAAGCAGGAAGGCCAAGTGGTCGTGGGGTTCGCGGCTGAAACGGAGGATGTCGTTGCATTCGCCAAGGAGAAGCTGGCGAGCAAGGGCGCGGACATGATCGTGGCCAACGATGTGGCGGCACATGAGGTATTCGGTGCCGATGATGATGTGGTCACCCTCATCACCGAAGAAGGCGAAGAGGAACTGGGGAGGCTTTCCAAAGATGCGGTCGCGAACGAGGTGATCGCTGCCATAGCATCCATGACAGCCAACTCCTGACCATCTCCGTCCGCTCTCAGCAATGCGCTCATCGTCTGCGCCCTGCTGATCAGAGCAACCTCATACAACGAGGCCGGCATCAAGATGATGCCGGCCTCATGTCATTGCTGGTCGGGTTGACAGGATTTGAACCTGCGACCCCTTGACCCCCAGTCAAGTGCGCTACCAAACTGCGCCACAACCCGATAGAGCGTCTGCTGCGAAGAGCAGCTTGCCTATGATAGCGCTCGATGCACGCTCTTTCAAGCACGAAGATCAGGATGTCATGCGGATCCCGACGTAAACGGCATCATCGGGCAGTCCTTGCACGTTGTAGATCTTGGAGAGCGGGAGCGCTGAGACGCGCCATGAATATGTGCCGGCATCTCCGTCAATGGTGCCCATGACATAGGTGTTGCCTGCATTGTCCTCGCCGGAATCCTCGATGGCCGCATCTGTGAGCCCTTCAGTAGAGAGCGCGTCTTGCACGGCAGCATCCACGCTGCCTGACTTGAAGTCAGCATAATGCAGAGCCATGTTCACGCCGTTCTCCCGATCCACTTCCAGATCCCACGAGCCCAATAGCAGGCGTGCGGCTTCGGCGGCGGAGAGGGTGTCTATCCCTGAGAGATACATGGCTCCCGCATCCACGACGCTCATGCCTGCGGGGAGCTTGATGACCTCATAGAGGGAGCGCCCTTCCTTTACGGGCATCTCATAGAGGGTGGCTCCCGTCTCCTCTAGGCTGGCATAGATGGAAGCATCGTCGAGCGGCATCAGGCTATAGAGGTTCGGCAGGTCATAGGAGACATCCTGCGCGAGCGTTTCGGTGATGGCCTCTTGCTGGCGCTTGGGCTCGTTCACGATGCCATCGAAGTACCAGATGAGGAAGATGATCCCGATGACGGCGGCCGCGATGAGCGCGAAGAGGGTGCCGCGGCGCACATTGGGGGGCATGTCCAAGGGACGCGAGAGCACTTCCACATTGGGATAGATCACCGTGCCGTCATCGCTGCGGCGGGAGCGGCGAGGTGCATCGCCCAAGGATGCGCTTGCGGTATCGGCCGCTTCCGTCTCTGGAGCATCCGCATCCTTCGCGTCCTTCGCTTCGTCTGTTGATCGCGGCTCTGGCTTTTCAGGGTCTGTCTTGGAAACGTCTTCCATGTGGCGCTCATCCCATCGATTCGGTAACCGAAAAAGTATATCATTGAGAAAAGCGCCGCTCTTTGATACTGTCTTGCGCCATGGACTTGACCATCTTCACAGCACCTGAGACGTGGATCAGCCTCGTCACGCTCACCTTCCTTGAGATCGTGTTGGGCGTTGACAACATCGTCTTCATCTCCATCACCACCAATCGGCTGCCTCGGGAAAAGCAGCACATCGGCCGCAAGCTGGGACTTGCCGGTGCGCTCATCATGCGCTGCTTGTTCCTGTGCTTTGCAAGCTGGCTCGTGCATATGACCTTCGTCTTGGTGGACCTCAACGTCGGCGCGTATCACCATCCCTTGAGCATCCGCGATGTGGTCATGCTAGCCGGTGGCGCGTATCTCATCTACAAGGGCATCGTCGAGCTCAAGGATATGCTCGCGCTCACCGAGGTCAAAGCCGAGCATTCTGAGGAGCATAAGGAAAAGCACATGATCGGCTTGGGTCAGGCTGTGGGCACCATCATGGTCATGGATATCGTCTTCTCCATCGACTCGGTCATCACGGCTGTCGGCTTGGCAGAGCATCTGATCGTCATGATCGCAGCGGTCATCATCGCCGTCATCATCATGATGGTCTTCATCGATCCCATCTCTGATTTCATCAACGCTCATGCTGAGATGAAGATATTGGCGCTCGTGTTCATCGCTGCCATCGGCATCCTGCTCGTGCTGGATTCGCTCGGCATCACCACCGGTGTAGAGCTTTTGGATATGCATCTTGAGAAGCTCATGGTCTATTTCGCCATGGTGTTCGCCATCGTGTTGGAGCTCATCCAGATGCGCTACAACGCGAACCTGAGACGCTATCGCGCCTCTCTGACCGAAAAGGGGTGCGCTGTGTCCTCAGAAGGCGCAGCAGATGCGCACGATGAGGATCAGCGATAGGTGCGCACGCATTCCTCTGACACCACGAAGCGCGCGGCGCGCGGCAGCACGCGGGCAGAGAACGGCGTCATCTGACCCGTAGCCTCCCCATCGAATTGCATCTGCAGAGGAGGATCGGCATGCACGGAGATCTCTGCGGCTTGGAAGACGGTGAACGCATCAGCGCGTGTGGGGAAGTCGCCGCTCTTGTCCAAGATGGCGGCGAAGAGCGCAGGGATCAGCCCATAGGCATCCTTGGTCTTGAGCACCACCACATCGAACAGGCCATCGCGCGGCTTGTTCTCGTGGATCACCGGCACGTCGAACTGTATCTTCGCGAAGTTCACGATGAGCACGCCCACGCCTGTGCAGAGGACATCCTCGCCATCCAGGTCCAAGCGGAAGGTAGCCACCTGTGGGGTGGCGTTCGCCACCGCTGAGGTGAAATAGGCCATCTGCCCCAAGAGCTTCTTGCCGCTCTCCGCATCCTTCATGATGGAGGCGTCATAGCCGGCTCCGGCCATCATCATGAATCCGAAGCGGTCGCCATCAGCGAGCGTGACCTCGCCCAGGTCGAAATCCATCACGCGACCCTCGCGCAGCATCTGCGCGATGGCATGGGGCTCAGCGGGGCTGCAGAGGTTCAAAGTGAGCAGATTCGCCGTTCCAGCCGGCAGCGGCACGATGGGGATGCCCGTGTCGGCCAGCAGATAGGTGACCATGGACAGCGTTCCGTCGCCGCCCGATGCCACCACCGCATCGAAGCGGTCAGCATCGGCCAAGAAGGTGCGCAGGTCCGTCTCGCCATCGCTATAGCGGATCACGATCTCATCGCCGTCCTCAGCGAAGGCGCGCATGAAGTCATAGACCATGCCTTCACCCAGACCCGATGCCAGGTTCGCGATCACGAGCAGCCTCATATGCGCATGCGCCTCCTCAACACGCTGATGACTGATAATATTACAGAGTATGGCAATCCATGAGTTCGAAAGATAGCAGCTTTTTGAAGTACATCGAAGACGAGAATGCGCTCATCGCCTTCGTGGATGGGGCGCATGCATCCACGACGCTGGCCTTGGACACCGAATTCCTCCGGGAGAAGACGTATTATCCGAAGCTGTGCCTCATACAGGCAGCCACCGATGATGGCATCTGGATCATCGATCCTCTAGCGGTGAAGGATCTCTCCCCTTTGGGGGAGCTGTTGGAGGATGAGAGCATCATGAAGGTGTTCCATGCAGCCACGCAGGATATAGAGATCCTCTTGCGCGTGACGGGCAGCGTCCCGTGGCCTCTGTTCGACACGCAGGTGGCCGCAGCGCTTCTGGGCTATAGCCACCAAGTGGGCCTTGCGCAGCTCGTGGGATCCATCTGCGGCGTGACGCTCAAGAAATCCGATTCGTTCACGGATTGGGCGCGGCGGCCGCTCTCTGCCAGCCAACTGGAATATGCCTCAGGCGATGTCACGTTCCTGCCCGAGCTCTTCGAATGCATGCGGGCCATGTTGGAGGAGAAGGGGCGCCTGGAGTGGCTGGAGCCGGATTTCAAGGAGCTTGCCAATGCGGATAACTACACGGTCGATCCGCGCGAGCGCTTCCGTCATCTGAAGCGCGGCAATCAGCTCTCGCGGCGACAGCTGGGCGGTGCGCGCGAAGTGGCCGCATGGCGCGAGAAGCGTGCTCAGGAGACGGATACGCCGCGCAAATGGGTGCTCTCTGACGAGCAGATCGTGGAAGCGTGTCGCAAGGAGACGCGCACCATCGACGAGCTGTTCCTGATCCGCGGCATGCGCGAGAAGCTCTCCACGAAGGATGCGCGCGAAGTGGTGGCGCTCTTGGCCAAGGGATTCGCGCTACCCGAAGAAGAGCTCCCTTCTCTTGACAGGCCCAATGCGAGCGAACCGAACGTGGATAGCGCGCTCGATCTGATGCTTGCGCTCACGCGGGCAGTGGCGCGGGATAATGACATAGCCATGCAGACCTTGGCATCCTCATCGGATCTTACGAACTTGGCTCGTGGGCACATCCAGGAATCGGGCCTCATGAAGGGGTGGCGCCGCACCCTCATCGGAGAGAAGCTCATGCGCCTTCTGGACGGCAAGCTGGCCATGAGGCTGGAAGAGGGAGAGCTCAAGATAGACAAGATATGGTGAAGCGCTCGTCATCATGTGGTAAGCGAACATCCGTATGATATGATGGGGCAAAGAAAGGAGCTCTCATGAGCAATGGTTACCTTGCCCTGGTCGTCGTCACGCTCATCATCGGCTTGGCGGCATCGGGATACGTGAACAGCAAGCTCAAGCGTTACGCGCAGGTGCGCAGCGGCACGGGGATGACAGGCGCGCAGATGGCGCAGCAGATGCTGGCCTACTACGGCATCGGGAACGTGGAGGTCAGACGCGGCGGTTCGGGGCAGGATTTCTTCGACCCTCGCACCAATTCCGTCACGCTCTCTCCTGAGGCCTTCGATATGTCTTCGGTGACCGCGATAGCAACGGCATGCCATGAGGTGGGACATGCGTGCCAATATGCCCAAGGCTATGCGCCCATGAAGGTGCGCGGCGCTATCGTGCCCGTAGCCAATGTGGCTTCCAACGCCTGGATCTTCCTCCTCATGATCGGCATCTTCATGAATCTGGCAGGGCTCATCACCGCAGCCATCATCATGTATGCGGCAGTGGTCCTCTTCCAGCTGGTCACCTTGCCGGTGGAGTTCAACGCGTCTCGGCGTGCTATGGCCTACATGGGATCGGTCGGCTTGGCGCCTGCTGAGCAGAAGGGCGCCTTCGACGTCCTGCGCGCATGCGCCTTCACATATCTGGCGGCAGCGCTCACCTCCATCTTGCAGCTTCTGTGGTTGCTCGGCCAGAACAGGGATTAGCGCTCGTGGCTGCTGAGGCTTCCAAGCCGCTCTCTGTTGGGGCAGCTCTCCAATTGGCCAAGCGCCAGCTGGAAGGCATAGCCGTCCGCATCGTGGGAGAGGTGTCAGAGCTGTCCAACAAGCCGGGCTATGCGGCGGTCTACTTCACGTTGAAGGATGGGAAGGAGAATGCCAGCCTGCCTTGCCTCATGTGGATGAATCGCTTCAAGCAGGCAGGTGTCGCCTTCAAGGTGGGCGATGTCTTGGATGTGACGGGGCGCTTCAGCCTCTATGCTGCAAAGGGACGCATGAACTTCGAAGTCGCCTCCCTTGCTTTGGCAGGGGAGGGGGATATCCGCCTGCGCATCGCGAATCTGGCCAAGAAGCTGGAAGCGGAAGGCCTCATGCGCGCGGAGGCGAAGCGGGCCCTGCCGCGCTTGCCTGAGCGCATCGGCCTCGTCACCTCGCCCCGAGGTGCCGCGGTCTATGATGTGCTGAGAACGCTGCGTCGCCGCTATCCGTGCGCGGAGGTGCTCGTGGCTGGCGTGCCGGTGGAGGGCAAGGATGCGCCCCTCCATCTGATGGCAGGGCTCGATGAGGTCTGCGCTGCGGGCGCTGAGGTGGTGCTCCTCGTGCGTGGGGGCGGCTCCTTCGAAGACCTCATGCCCTTCAACGATGAGGCGCTCGCACGTCATATCGCGGCCATGACCGTCCCGGTCGTCACAGGCATAGGGCATGAGCCCGATACCTCCATTGCTGACATGGTGGCGGATGTGCGCGCCTCAACGCCCACCGCAGCAGCCGAAGCCGTCGCCCCTGATATACGCGATATCCAACAGGCCTTGCATGGTACGGGCCGGCGCATGGGCTTCGCTGAGTCTGCGCTCATCTCGCAGTGCGCGAATCAGCTCATGCAGGTGCGCACAACGCCTCTGTTCACAGACCCCCTCTCGCTCATGCGCGATGAGGCTCAGATGCTGGATGACCTGGCACGTCGGCTGGAGAGCGCCATCCCTGATTCGCTCAAGGAGAGCCAACAGGGGCTTTCGCGTGCGCGCATGGCGCTCGTAGCGAAGGGGCAAACGCTCATCGCAGGTCCTGCCATGGATGTGCTGCGAGCGCGGACTACCCTGCGGTCGGTAGGCCCTTCGCTCATCCGTCCGAAGCGGGAGCGGGCTTCTGTCATGGCGGCAGCCTTAGAAGGACTTTCGCCTCTCGGTGTCTTGGCTCGCGGTTATGCGGCGGCATTCACCGAAGAAGGCCGCGTTATCTCGTCCATCCATGCGGTGTCTGCAGGCGAGCGCATGGATGTGCATGTCTCAGATGGCACGATAGCCTGCGTCGTTTCCCACGTTACCGAAGATGAGCCGCAAGGCGGAGAGGAGAGGGCAGAGTGGCAGATACGATGAACGCCAAGGAGGACATGACCTTCAAGCAAGGCATGGATGAGCTCGAGCGCATCGTCGCCTCCTTGGAATCAGGGGAGATGGAGCTTGAGCAGAGCTTGGACGCGTATGCGAAAGGCGTGAAGCTGTTGGGGGCTCTCCAGAACAAGCTGGATGCGGCCGAGCAGCAGGTTCAAGTCCTCATGGGACAGCTGGCTCAAGCACCCGAAGATGACGTGCAAGACAGCACGCTTTCGAAGGCATAGGAAGGAAGAGCATTATGACCACCAAGGATGATTGCCTGTTCTGCAAGATCGTGGCAGGAGAGATCCCCTCTACGAAGGTCTATGAGGATGACCGGGTGCTGGCGTTCAAGGATGTGAACCCCATGATGCCCGTCCACATCCTCGTCGTCCCGAAGAGCCACTATGACAACATCGCTGATGATGTGAGCGATGCGGACATGCTGGCTGTCATGCGCGCTGTGGGGCAAGTGGCGCGCGATGCGGGCATCAGCCAGAGCGGTTTTCGCGTGGTGACGAATGTCGGTGATGACGCCTGCCAGTCCGTTCACCATCTTCATCTGCACGTCTTGGGCGGTCAGCAGATGAATGATGGCAACCCTTCCCTTGCCTAGGCGTCCTCTCGCCGAATTGGGAGAGACTGCGCTTCTGAGAGAGGCTCGGCGCTTCGGCGCGTAGGCTAGAATAGGGAGCGTACGCACCAAAGCGAAGGAGCCTTTCCTTGAACGTCCTCGTCATCAACGCTGGCTCTTCCTCTCTGAAGTACCAGCTCATCAACATAGAGAGCCGTGAAGTCCTCGCGAAGGGGATCTGCGAGCGCGTCGGCTCTGATTCAGCATTCCACAAGCACGGCATAGATGACAATGAGATCGTGCATGATACGCCCATGGAAGATCATGACGCCGCCATGGCGCTCGTCTTGGAGGCACTCACCTCGGGTCCGAACAAGGTGATCGACTCGTTGGACGAGATCGATGCTGTGGGGCATCGGGTGGTGCAAGGTGGCAAGTACTTCAGCGCATCCGCCTTCATCGATGATGATGTCATAGCGAAGATAGATGAGCTGGCAGAGCTTGCGCCCTTGCACAACAAGGCTGCGCTCATGGGCATCAACGCGTGTCGGCATAGCATGCCGGGCAAGCCCATGGTGGCTGTGTTCGACACGTCCTTCTTCCAGTCTCTGCCGCCGAAGGCCTATATGTATCCCATTCCCTATGAGTACTACGAGAAGTATTCGCTGCGCAAATACGGCGCTCATGGCACGTCTCACCGCTACGTCGCTGATCGCGCGGCACAATTTCTGGATGAGAATCTGAGCGACCTCAAGATGATCACGTGCCATTTGGGCAATGGTTGTTCCATGACGGCCATCGACCACGGCGTGGCCATAGATACCTCCATGGGACTCACGCCCCTCGATGGGCTCATGATGGGCACGCGCTGCGGTTCCATAGACCCCGCCATCGTGCCCTTCCTCATGGAGCATGAGGATCTCACCTTCAACGAGGTCAACGATGTCATGAACAAGCAGTCGGGCCTGTTGGGGATATCGGGCATCTCCAATGACCTCAGAAGCGTCCGTACCGCATCCGAAGAAGGCCACGAGCGCGCACAGCTCGCCTATGAGATGTATTCGCATTCGGTGAAGAAGTATCTGGGACAGTACATCGCGGAGATGGGCGGCGTGGATGTCATCGTGGTCACTGCAGGCGTGGGAGAGAACTGCGAGAAGATGCGTCGCATGATCTTCGCGGGCTTGCAGACCATGGGCATCATCTTGGATCCTGAGAAGAATCGGCACGGCAAGGGAGAGCGCGAGATCTCCAGCGATGAATCCCAGGTCCAGATCCTCATCATCCCCACCAACGAAGAGCTCATGATCGCTTTGGATACGCTGGATGTGGTGGAGCACATGCGCTTGGAAGGCACGCTCTGATCAGTTGGTCATGCTGCTGCGTCTATGAAAAAGGGGCTCTCAGAGCCCCTTTTCTCTTTGCGTTCAGGACCGTTGCGCTTGGACGCAGGTGATAGCGGTCACCCCGACGATATCCTCAGCCGAGCAGCCTCGGGACAGGTCGTTCACCGGCTTCGCCAGACCCTGTGTCACCGGGCCATAGGCTTCGGCTTTCGCCAAGCGCTGCACCAGCTTGTATCCGGCATTCCCGGCATCGAGGTCAGGGAAGATGAGCACGTTCGCATGCCCTGCCACAGGAGAGTCCGGGCACTTGAGCGTAGCGACGTCTTCGCAGATGGCAGCATCCACCTGCAGCTCACCATCAAGAGCCACATCCGGTGCCAGCTCATGAGCCAGCTTCGTGGCTTGGACCACCTTGTCGGCATCATCGTTGTGGGCGCTGCCGTGAGTGGAATGGGATAGGAGCGCCACGTAGGGTTCAGAGCCCATGAGCGCCCTCCATGACTCTGCGCTGGAGATGGCGATGTTGGCAAGCCCTTCAGCATCAGGAGCCACATTCAGACCGCAATCAGCGAAGATGAACGTGCCCGCATCCCCGAATGTGCAGTCTGGCACGATCATCACGAAGAATGAGCTCACCAGCGCACATCCTGGCGCAGTCTTTAAGATCTGGAGGCTGGGGCGCAGCACGTCAGCGGTGGAATGGCATGCACCGGCCACCATGCCGTCAGCCCGCCCCGTCTTCACCAGCATGACGCCGAAGTAGAGCTCATCTCTTATGAGCGCCTGTGCATCCTCTTCGGTCATGCCCTTGTGCTTGCGCGCCTGATAGAGCTCATCGGCCAAGATGGAGGAGAGCTCGCTTTCCTTCGGATCCATGATCTGGACGGTGGCGAGCTTCGGGTGGGCTGCTAAGATGGCCTCGACGTTCCCGAGCACGATGACCTTAGAAAATCCTGCTTCTTGGATGGCTTCTGCGGCTTTGAGCGTGCGCTCATCGGAGCCTTCGGCCAATACGATGGTCTTCCGATCAGCCTTGGCCAGGGCGAACATCTCGTCTAAGAATGCGCTCATGGACCCTCCTCTTCATAGGTTCTTCAAGAAAAGTCTAGCAAAGCGCGCAAAGATGCCATATGAGGGGTTACAAGTCGGGCGAATATACCGTATAGTGTGCTTCGTCTTTAAAAGCGGTACAGAGAGACCGACAAGGCTTCGAACATGAGACA
>CANODU010000013.1 GCA_947565185.1 uncultured Eggerthellaceae bacterium
GGTCTCTCATTGCCTCGGATTGGGAACGCCTTGCAATAATAATGTGGCTCGTCTAGCCAATATGACTGCTCCGGCCGAGACCGCTTTCGAGAACTGCTACGAGGATATTTCGATCGATGTTGGAAAATCGCTTTTCGGGGATGCGGTGCCTGGCATCAAGTATGCGCGAACGGACTTAGGGTTCTTGCACCATATTAGCAATGAGCTCAAAGAGATCCTCTATACGTTCCCCATGCTGCGCTACAACTCTGAGCTTTACCAGAATCTTGGCTTCAATGATGATGTCTGGGAGTTTGATCCGACAATACAGGTTGGGTATCCCATGTTGCGCTACAGAGGGGATAAGGCAGCTTTTTCGCAGTACGACCTTGACATAGTGATCGATTATAAGAACGAGAAGCTTATATGTTCGGGAAGCGATTTCGACAAATCCAAGTACATTTGCCTGCACAACCTGCCATTTAGAAGCCTCAGGGATTATCCTGGTTCGGGCATATACAAGGGCGATTGGCAGAACGCAAACTACGCATCTGCCACAACGCCCTTTGGGATGATGTCAGAGGATGAGAACAGTCTCGATCTTTCTGAGATCATCGAATACGAGGGCTTCAAGAATGCAGAGACCGAATTCAAGGGCACGCGCTCTGTGAGCTTGTACTTTGAATCTCGTTTTTCAGGGAAAAGCTACACCTTTACAAAGACGATCGAGCTTCCCCCGCGCTTGGAAAACGGGTATGCGGGCAACATCAAGGGCGTTCGCGCGAATTCCAAGGGTGTGGGCGCCATCCATGTGCTGACGGTGGGTCCCGGTCTCATGCCTGCTCTTGAGTACAGGCCAGTTGCGGATTCTGGTGCTGATGCCGTCACGGATGCCGACACGGGCGAAGATGCCGGCGCCGAGGGAGTAGCGTCGGACGAATGGATTCCGATCACAGCGTCGTCCACGGAGGTCCCGGCAGGAACATATGAGGTGCGCCTGGCTGCGACTGACAGCTCGTTCGCGTCCTATCCATCGACGGTCGTGGTTGACGAATACGACCCCGATGCGGTCACGTTCCCGCTCGTCCTTGACCCGAAGGGCGGTACCTGGGCAGAGGGCTTCGATGCTCCCGACACCTACAACAATGAGCAGACCACAACGCTTCCCGTTGCGAGCGACATCGTCCGGAGGGGAT
This sequence comes from uncultured Eggerthellaceae bacterium, assembly GCA_947565185.1. GTDB lineage: Bacteria > Actinomycetota > Coriobacteriia > Coriobacteriales > Eggerthellaceae > MGBC163016. The sequence goes on from CANODU010000013.1 coordinate 1,176, forward strand.
ATGCCTTTGCGGGTTGGTATGCCAATGAAGCTCTGGTTGGCAATCCCCAAACTGAGATCCCGGCGGCATCAGATGAGGCGTTGACGTTCTATGCTCGATGGACGCCCAATGTATACAACGTAGAGCTTGACCTGGATGGCGGGCATATAGCCCAAGGCGACAACGTGACGAGCTATACCTTCGGCACAGGAGCGCAGCTTCCGATCCCTGCGAAAGAGAGCTATGAGTTCGGAGGATGGTACGAGGATCCCTCCTTCGAAGGCGATCCGGTGACTGCCGTTGGGCAGGACGACATCGGGGATAAGCATTATGTGGCCAAGTGGTACAGACCGGTGTTCAATGTGACCTTAGAGCCTGGCGAAGGTACATTCGTGGAAGGCGTGGATCCTTCGTTCACGTATGAGGGTGGCGTGGCGATGAACTTGCCCGGTGCCGACCAGCTGTTCTACGAGGGGCATACCTTTGCAGGTTGGTTCGAGGATCCCGCGTTCAGCGGACTGCCTGTCAGCACCATTCCATCCGAGGCGAGAGGTGATAAGCGCTATTTCGCCAAGTGGGATCTTGGCATCTACTCCATCACCTTCTCGGGGAATGGGGGAACGCTCGGCTTCGAGCAGACAGGCGTGTCGTCTTACACCTATGGCACTCCTGTGACGCTTCCGCTCTATGAGCGTCCAGGGTACGAGTTCTTGGGTTGGTACGATAATGCGGAATTCGCTGGTAGCGCGATAACAGAAGTGAGCGCAGGGCAAAGCGGGGACAAGCACTACTACGCGAAGTGGGCGCCCAAGACGTATGAGATCTCATACAACATGGGCACGGATAGCACGGGCGCAACTCCTCCCGACACCATCGATGTGTCTGCGTATGAGAGCTATCAGACAGGCAACGCTGCTTTCCAGCTTCCCGGAGCCGATGTGATGCAATGGGAGGACCACACCTTCGCCGGCTGGCATGAGCAGGCAGATCTGTCAGATGCGCCGATCATGGAGCTTGCTGCTGGCGCGTATGGAGATAAGAACCTTTACGCTGCTTGGGTTGGCGGCAATGCGTGCGTGCTCTTGTTCCACGAGAATGGTGGCTCCTTCCTCTCTGAGCTTCAAACCGTCTTCGAATTCGGCGCAGACGGATATCAGATCGGTGATGAGGTCGTGCTTCCGGGTGCGGAGGACATCGATCGCGCGGGCTATGTCTTCGAAGGCTGGTTTGCGGATGCGGCATGCAGCGGCGCTCCCCTTGAGAGCGTGCAGCTTGCAAAGGGGGTCATCGACCTGCATGCGAAATGGAGCATCCAGGAATATGCGATCTCCTATGAGCTGGATGGTGGTGCATGGGTAGCTGGCTTCACTCCTCCTTCAAGCTACACCGTTGAATGTGAAGACATCACGTTGCCCAGTGCTTATGATGTCGTGCGCGAAGGTTGCGACTTCATCGGATGGTATGAGGATGCTGAGATATCGGGGCAGCCGGTGACAGCCATTCCGGGAGGGAGCGCGGGAGATAAGGTGCTCTATGCCAGCTGGCAAGAGCGGAGCGATCCCGATCCAGGGCCTGATCCAGGACCCGATCCAGGGCCTGACCCGGGGCCTGAAACCCCGGAGCTGAAGATCATCTCCGTGGCTGTTGGTGGCATGGCAAGCCAGCAGATAGCATGGGATGAGACGGGGTATGCCAAGATCACGATGCCACGATCGAAGATGCCCACGAAGCCTGAGGATTTCGATATCCAGGTGCCTGATGGCGTGGATTGCATCATCACCAAGCGCGAGCGCTCTCTGTTCCATTGGCTCGCGCGATTCGTGAGCCTCCAGGCCGATGGGGACGAGTCAGTGCTTTGGGATATCTTGCTGCGCGACCATAGCACCCCTCCTGTAGAGCGCTCTTACACCTTGGAGATCGTGCCGCAGGATGAGGATCCGGATCCGCCCACGCCGCCTATCGGTCCCGATCAACCGGATGATCCTGATAAGCCAGATGATCCGACGGTGGATCCTCCTGTGGGCCCGACTGATCCAGGTGATCCTGCTGATCCCGCCGATCCTGCGAATCCTCCAGCTGACCCGGCAGATCCCCAGGATCCGCAGCAGCCGAGCACGCCACCGGTTGGAAACGATGCAACGGGCGGTGGGTCAGGCTCAGGCGGCAAGGGTTCTGGCAATGCATCCGGCAATCTGGCTCAAACCGGAGATGATGCCGCGTTCTTCTTGGTGATCGCTCTCTGTGCGAGTGCAGCTGCGATCGTCGTATGCTGCCGCGCGCGCATCAAGCGTATCAAGGGGACGGAGGAGTGATACGCGCGTTCGGTCGCTTTTGCTGTTTTTAAATTTCGGATCGATCCTGTTTCGATCGGAATGAGATCGTATGCAGCCGGTTGGTGCTTAGATCTGCAGATCGCTCTTGATGCTTTGGCTTGCAGATCTATCCTGAAGTAGCTTCGTGTCAGTCGTGGCAACCATAGGTGCGCTATGTCTCAGGGATGGGCGTCACTCTTTCCTTCTCGTGATATTTTGGAAGGATTCTCGTGCAAGATCGAGAAAGCGCCGGGCTACAGGTGAGAGGGATCCGTTCCTTCGCCATGTTAGATACAGCGTGGTTTCGAGCACTGGCGTGAGCGGCCTGAACGCAAGCCCGCTCCCCTCGCTTGTGTTGACGATGTTGTCCAGCGCGAGCAGGTATCCAAGCCCTTCTTTCACGAACACGGCTCCATTGTAGGCAAGACCGAACGATCCTTCGAGACGGAGACGCTTGAACCGCTTTCCGCACCAGCGGGGAATATCGCGTTTCCAAGCCTGCGCCGAGCAGAGCAGAGGAAGGCCGATGAGGTCGTCGAACGTTACCGCTTCTTTCTTGACCAGCATGCAGTCGGCCGGCATGACGAGGCCCCATCGGTCCTTCTCGGGAAATGGGAGCCATTCGTATTTCGTTTCATCAGGCTTCTCGGCCAAGACGGCGAAGTCGATGATCCCCTTGTCCAGCTTATCGGTCACTTGCATCGATACTCCGCTGATGACGTGGTATTCAAGACCGGGGCACTCCTCCTTGAGATGTTTGACCTCGGCTGCGAGATGACGGATCTGGCATGACTCCGCCAACCCAAAATAGAGACTTCCGCTCTCTAAGTGGCTAAGCGAGATGAACCTGCTCTCCATGCGATCAGCCAGCGCGATGACATCGGCAGCTTCCTCGCGAAGAAGCTGCCCCTCGTCGGTGAGCCGGATGCCCGCGCTTTGGCGTATGAAGAGCTTCTGATGAAGCTCTATTTCGAGTGCTTTCATTTGCTTCGAAAGCGTTGGTTGCGTGATGTGAAGCTGTTCGGCGGCGCGCGTCATGTTGCCTTCTTCGGCAAGCACTAAGAACCATCGAAGCTCTTTGAGTTCCATGGATCCTCCTTATGATCCTCGATTCCTTTCGATCCATAGTTATGCGTAAAAGGAATATTAGAAATAGAAACATGCAATCACAAGAATGATCTTTCGAAGACTATGATCGTGCAGGAACCATTGAAGCGCAAAGGAGAAGAGCATGCCCAAACTTGAGATAACCCCCATTTGGGACAAGGTGTTCCCCAAGAGCGATGAAGTCGATCACCGTAAAGTCACGTTCCATAACCGTTACGGCATCGAGCTTGCCGCAGACTTATACAAGCCCAAAGGCGCAACGGGCAAGCTTCCCGCGATCGCTTTGAGCGGTCCTTTTGGAGCAGTCAAGGAGCAATCAAGCGGACACTATGCCCAACACCTTGCCGAACAGGGATTCCTGACCATCGTGTTCGACCCCTCATTCACTGGTGAGAGCGGCGGGAGCCCTCGTTATGTGGCATCTCCGGATATCAATACCGAAGACTTCAGCGCAGCAGTGGACTATCTAGCAACGAGCGACGAGGTTGACGCAGGCCGCATCGGGATCCTCGGCGTGTGTGGGTGGGGTGGCATGGCGGTGAGTGCAGCCATCAATGACCCACGCATCAAGGCGACGTGTGCGGTGACCATGTACGACATGAGCCGCGTGAACGCGAACGGCTACTTCGATGGCGAAGATAGCGCGGCCGCTCGCAATAAGAAGCGCGCCCAGATGTGCGAGCAGCGAACGGTTGATTACGCAACAGGGGATTGCAAGCGTGGTGGCGGGGTCATCGATCCGCTTCCCGAAGATGCTCCTCAGTTCGTGAAAGACTATCATGACTACTATAAGACGCCACGCGGATACCATGCGCGCTCGCTCAACTCCAACGATGGTTGGAACGTGACCTCCAACCTTCCCTTCCTGAATTTCCCGCTGCTGACCTACGCGAACGAGATCGAGGGGCCTGTCTTGCTCGTCCATGGCGAGAAGGCTCATTCGCTCTACTTCAGCGAAGACGCCTATAAGATGCTCGAAGATGGCATCAACCCGGAGAATAAAGAGCTTCTCGTGATCCCCGGTGCCACTCACTGCGACCTCTACGATAACGATGAGTACATTCCGTGGGATGAACTGCGAGATTTCTTCAAGAAGCATCTAGGGTAGGTGCACTATGGACATAGAGCAGTATCTTGATCGTCTGAACAGTGGGCAGCGCATCTGTGCCGGCTCTGAGGCACACGAATTCATGCACGGCGTATCGCAGGATGCGATCCGCATCTGTGCTGAAATGAACTGCGGGTACCGCACACCTGCCGAACTTCGCGATCTCATGGCAGAGCTAACCGGGCGCCCCGTACCGGATGGCCTTACGCTGTTTCCTCCGTTCAATTCCGACTGTGGTCGCAATATCCATTTCGGACATACTGTGTTCATCAACAGCGGATGCAAGTTCCAGGATCAAGGTGGCATCTACTTCGGGGACAGGGTGCTCGTGGGCCATAACGTAGTGCTGGCCACGCTGAACCATGACCTCGACCCTGCCCGGCGCGCCGATATGCTGCCCGCGCCCATTCATATCGGCGATGATGTATGGATAGGATCTGGCAGCATCGTGCTTCCGGGTGTGACGATAGGTGAGGGCGCGGTGATCGCGGCCGGCGCGGTCGTCACGAAAGACGTGGAGGCACGCACGGTGGCAGGGGGCGTTCCTGCCAAGGCGATCAAAGCTTTGTGAAACAGCTCTTTCAAAGGAACGCTCCGATGAGCTTGGAGCGTTCCAAGATCGCCCTTGTATCCGCATCAGCTCATATGATCATCCTCTTTGATGGTTGTGATGCGGGTTCTTGGATGAAGATGCGCTCTCAGCGTTCGGAGGCATGGTCAAGGCACATCTTCGCGAAGTCCGCGTAGGCCGCCTCGAACGTCCCCTCCGTTGGCGGAAGCCCCGCGAGGCGCATGGCCTCTGCGGTCCGTTCGGCGCAATGGTAGTGGTTGTAGAGTCCAGGAGCCTGGTACAGAAGCTGCAGATACAGCTCATGTGCCTGCTCGGCATTGCAGCCTGCTTGCCTCTGCAAAAGCTCGTTTACGGGTTCGCTCATCTCAGCGAAGGAGCGTTTGAACTCCACCAGTCGCTCAAGCGACGCGTTCGATTCGATGATGGCGATGAGGATGTCTTGGTAGCGCAGGAATTCCGGATGCCTGCCTGCCGCCGTTGCCCATCCCTTTGCGAAGGCGGCATGATCCATCGGCGCATCGGAGAGGGCGGAGACAACGTCTTCCAGGAATGCACGGTTTGCGCGATTGTGCAAACCGAGGAATACCTCTTCTTGGGTGGCGGCGTACTTATAGAGATTCGAACGCGACCATCCAAGCTCCTTGGCGATGAGCCCCATGTTGATCTCGTGGTAGGGAAGCTCGCGAAAAAGACCTTCTGCGGCATCCATGATAGCGTCCATCCGCTCTGCCTTCTGCTCGGGCGAGCGAGCGCGCTGGTAATCAGACAAGGTCTACCTCCTCTCGATCTCGTTCAGCTCATATGCCTGGCTTCCGAATCCGATCTCTTCCGCATATTCCAGTATATGCCTGCCGTTGAACTGCATGTCTCACTCCTCCGTCCCCGTGATACGCAGTTCCTTAGAGCAGGCCATGCTTGTCGTAAAGCGCGAGGACGCGCTGGTAGAAGAGCTTGTCCGCGAGGTACTGTTTGAAGGTTGCCGATCGCTCTTTTCCCTGTGCTTGCAGCTGTGCCATTTCGGCCTTCTTGCGCTCCATGTCATCCTGCACGAAGCGGAGCATCTCTTCGAATGATCGCAACCGGCCCGTGGGTCCTTCAAGCAGCTTCTGCGCCATGCAGCGGACCTCTTGTGCGCTCAGCCCGATCGTGTTCTTGTTCAGATTGGCCGGGTTCATCTCTAGGATCTTCTTGAGCCATGCGTCGTGATAGCGCGAGGTGGAGTTGTATTGCCCAATGCGGTTCTGCGCCGTAGATACGCGCTCCCAGTTTCGGTGCGTTGGGTCGACTTTGTCATGATAGGCATAGGAGACGAACCATGTTGCGCCCATCGACGCAAGCCTCGATCCGCCTTCGAAAGGGTAGCTTTGCTGCGTCATATCAGCACCTCCCCGATGTTCTCCCGGAGACAGAGGTCAGCTGACTGGTCGGCAGGCGTGGCATCTCGATTGATGATGGCCACGTGGTCGCCTTGGAAGTAGCGCAGGAGTCCGGCCGCTGGGTACACTGCCAAGGATGTCCCCGCCACGATGAGCAGCGAGGCGGCTGCGATGGCGTCCACGGCCGCTTCGAGCGTTGTCTGATCAAGAGACTCTTCATAGAGGACCACATCAGGTTTGATGATGCCGCCGCAGGAGCACCGCGGGATGCCGTCATCAGCGGCGCGCGCCTCTAAGAGCTGGTCTACGGTGAATGGCGCATTGCATGCCATGCAATGGTTCCGATGCACGCTGCCATGGAGCTCTATCACCTGTCGGCTTCCCGCCGCTTGATGGAGCCCGTCGATGTTCTGGGTCACTACGGCTCGGCAGATGCCTGCCTGCTCCAATGCAGCCAGCTTCCGGTGGGCTTGATTCGGCTTTGCGTCCAGGGCTAGCATCCGTTCGCAATAGAAGTCATAGAACAGGGCGGGATGCGCGTCGAAGAAGCTGCGCGACACCATCACCTCAGGCGGATAGGGGTAGGCGCTCTTCTGTGCATACAGGCCATCAGCGCTGCGGAAGTCAGGGATGCCGCTTTCCGTAGACACGCCCGCGCCGCCGAAGAAGACCAAGCCACCTGGTGGACAAGCGTCTATCCACGTGCGCAGCTGAGCTGCCCCTTCGCTTGTCATGGTCCCTCCTTTTAGGTTCTGTGGATGCGGGCATGGAACGATGGTGGACATTCTAGAGCACGAGAGCTCATCGCTGAAGGTGAGCCTCAAGCAGTTGTGCTCCTATATGGCTGCAGCCGATGAGATCAGCGAAGGTTCGATCGGACCGCCAGGTGAGGCAAAGGTCAGCGTCAAGGGTATCGGCGTCCATCGGGAGGGGGAGATCGTGGGCATCGTGTGTATCGATGGCGCCCGTCCTGCAACGAAGGGTGCCTTTCTCGTGCCAGACGAGCAGGTCATCGCGTTCGAAGCGGAAGACCGTGGGAAGACAGCTGACCCATTCCTGTTGGTTGCAATCCCAGAGGCGCAGCACATCTGCAAGAAGATCATCGTCAAAGCATTGGAGGGCTTCCATGATACTCTTCGGCACCAGGACCAGTTCATCGTTCATCTCCACCTAGCAATCTCTTGGGGGTTTAGGCACAGAGTAGCGTCATCGAAATGTATGGGTGCCCACAAAAGAGGACACCCAGAGGCCGTTTCAGAAAGCAGTGACGGAGAATACGGTCCTAGAAGAGCATGTGCAGGAGAAGCGTTCACGGAGAGGTATATGATGCGAAGCGCATCAGGTCACAGGATGGGGGCGAGAGCAGGTGGTCATTCCAAGCATGGTGCAAGCAGATCATGACAAGTCGGCATCAGTGCAGGAAGCTAGGCCTCCGGAGATGCCGCCCGTTCTGACACCCAATGGGCTCAGTGCTCTTGCGCAAGAGGGCACAGTGGAGATCGAGGGCTTGGACTGCCGCGGCGAAGCTATCGTCAAGGGCGCTCTTTCTGAGCTTGAGGTGTCAGGTGCACGGTTTCGCCATTGCCGCTATGTCGGATGCGATCTCACCCAGAGCATCTTCCGGGACGTCGCCTTCGAAGATTGCGATCTGTCGAATGCGGTCATGGACCAAGCAGGCTTCGTGCGGTGTTCGTTTGCGGGATGCAAGCTGACCGGTGCGTCGCTCTTCGAGGATTCGTTCGAAGATGTGCGCTTCAAGGATTGCACGCTCAGCTTCGCCTCGTTCGTGCGTTCGCGATGGAAGCACGTTGACCTTTTGGGATGCGATCTGACCGGCGCAGATATGGCCGAGATGGAGCAGCGTTTCGTGCGCGTTTCCGACTGCCGATTCGTGGACACGAGCTTCTTTCGCACGTCTTTGATGGGGATCGACTTCACTACGTCGGTGTTGGAGAACGTCTCATTCTCAGATTCGATGACAGAGTTCTATGGCACGAAGCTGAGCGTTTACCAGGCTGCGTCGCTCGCGCGACTCCTGGGGATCATCGTAGAGGAATGAGCCCGCGGGCATGGAGTATTTCATGCATTGGGCATCTGAGGGGAGTGCATTACCATGAGCATAAGGAGGTGAGAGCGTGTTCCAGATGAGCAATGAGGAGTTCGAAGGCGCTGTCCAAGAGGCGATCGACGGAATACCGGCGCGCTTCATGGACGCATTGGACAACGTGGCCATCATGGTCCAAGACGAACCGGATCCCTCTCAACGAGATGCTGTGGGCACCTCAGCGCACGGGGAGCTCTTGGGGCTCTATGAGGGCGTCTCGCTCCCTGAGCGCGCTGAGGGCTATGAGCTTGACGCCCCTGATGTCATCACCATCTTCAAAGGTCCCCACGAGCGCACGTTCCAGAGCCGTCATGAGATTGTGGAACAGGTGCGCAAGACGGTCATCCACGAGATCGGGCATTACTTCGGTCTGGATGACGAGCGCTTGCACGAAATGGGATACTAGCGCCGCACGGCCACGCTACCAGGTGACGGTATGGGAGGGCTCGCCGGCAAGCGATTCGAACGTTGCCGTTGCATCCTTGAGATAGAGCACGACGCAGTTGCCATCGTTCTCGTCGTAGTTGTTGCGCAGGAACGGGTAAGCGTCCAGCATGTGCTTGCTGGCTTCGGGGCGCTCATCCGGCACGAGGTCAGCGCTGATGCGTACCCACTGCGGGCCCGCACACGCGCAGATCTCGGTGCGCGGATGCGCGACGATCTGCTTGTAGACGTCCTTTGACTTACCCGTTTGGATGTAGAGCTTCCCTTCGAAGATATCCACCGTGCCAAAAGGCCGCACGCGCGGATTGCCCTCCTCATCTACCGTGGCCACGTAATAGGTGGGAGCCGTCTCCTTGAGGAATGTGTAGACCTCATCCATCCTGCGTCCTTTCTTCAGCGCTCCACTCCTTCGCGAGAGCATCTTACTCCACCAGTGCTGCGCCGAAAGCGGGGAGGGGAGTTAGTTCATGCCGAAGAGATGCTTGATGCTGTCGCGGAAGCGCTCTCCGTGGACGCTCTCCAGCTCTGCATGGCCTTCGCCGCATCCGATGGCCTCTACGATGTAGTCAGGCTGGCTCGCGTCGAGGGCGCGACCAACATGCTGGTCCAATTCGAACGCATTTGCCTTGGCGGCGATCAGATACGCATTCACGATGTTCCTTCTTCCGTTGCGGTGGTCCGTTTCCTCACCAAAAAAGGTGAAAGCGCAGCCTAGTCCCGTTGTCGCCCTTGTTGCAGAGGGGAGAGAGCATTTAACATAGATATAACAAACGAGCGAGGAGCGAACATGACATCCATGGAGATACGACGCGTCTATGAGGATATCGAAGCCGAAGGACACCTGATCGATTCGAACATCCTGTCGCGCATCATGAGCGGCATCGTCGAACTGGACGGCGAATTCGAGGTGCTGTCCTTCCAGATCGGACGCGGCAACGACAATCCGTCCACCATGACCATGCGCGTCTTCGGAAACGACGGCAACCATCTGACCGAGATGCTGCGCATGCTCCATGGCTTGGGTGTGGTGCCAGCGCATCCCGGCAACGTGAGCGTAGAGCCTGCGCCCGCTGATGGCGTCTTCCCCGAGGGCTTCTACGCCACCACCAACCTGGAGACGCTCGTGCGCATCGACGGCATGTGGTATCCGGTCTGGGGTACGGAGATGGATCTGGGCATCTGCGTGGATGTGGACGCGAAGCGGGCGTGGGGCATGCCCATCTCCCAAGTGCGGGAGGGCGACCCCATCGCTGTGGGTCAGGTGGGCATCCGCGTGTCTTCGCAGGAGCGTTTGCGCGAGAAGGAGGAGTTCGAATTCATGAACTCCACGGCCAGCAGCGAGAAGCCGAAGGCGCAGATCATCCGGCAGGCCGCATCTTTGCTGCGCGATGTGCGCGAAGCTGGTCAGGCGGTCATCGCCGTGGTGGGGCCAGCCGTGATCCATACGGGCGCAGCAGAGCATCTGCAACGTTTGGTGCGGGCTGGCTATGTGAGCGTGCTCTTCGGTGGCAATGCGGTGGCCACCCATGACATAGAGTCGGCGCTCTACGGAACGTCGCTGGGCATCGACATGCAGACGGGCATCCCGGTGCCAGGCGGTCACGAGCACCATCTGCGCGCCATCAACGCCATCCGCCGCTGCGGTGGCATCCATCAGGCGGTGGAGCAAGGCGTGCTGACGAAAGGCCTCATGCATGCCCTGGTGGAGACGGATACACCATATGTGCTGGCGGGCTCCATTCGTGACGATGGCCCGTTGCCTGACGTGATCACCGATGTCATCAAGGCCCAGGAGACAATGCGCCCGTGGTGCCAAGAAGCTGGCGCATGTCTCATGATGTCCACCATGCTGCACTCCATCGCTACGGGGAATCTGCTTCCAGCATCCGTGACCACGGTGTGCGTGGACATCAACCCTGCTGTGGTTACGAAGCTGGCAGACAGGGGCAGCTTCCAGACCATCGGCATCATCACGGATGTGGGCTTGTTCTTGAAGCAGCTGGCTGACGAACTGGGGTGCTAGCGCTGCTTGCACAGGCGTCGCTCATCTGGGCGTACACCTATTCCAGAGCACCTTCGAATGCAGCTTCCAGGCTCATTCGCTATCATTTGCGCAAGCGCGAGAGGGAGGTGCCATGGAGGGGTTGATCGAGGCATGCAAGGCTCTGTTCGATCAGAGCCCTCAGGCTGTTGGCGTAGCGCGCGTCCTTGTGGATGAGGACGGCGAACCCTATGACTTCTACTATGAATATCTGAACCAGTCCATGGCCAATCTCACCGGGGCCACGATAGAGGAGCTCACGGGCATCAATGCCTACGAATACTGGGGTAACGATGACATGAGCTGGTTGAAGCATTTCGCAGATGCGGCATTTCGCAACATCCCGTGCGAATTCGAGACGGTTGCCATCCTCTTCGAGCAGTTCCATCATGTATTCGTCTCCCCGCTTGTTCCGGGTTACTGCTCGTTCGTCATCCAGGACATCACGAAGCTGGTGGATCAGGACCCATCCATGGAGGAAGACCTGGCTGTGGGGCTGTTCTATCTGGATCTGCGCACGCTGCATCTGATGCTGTCATCCAGCACCCAAGAGCGATACGGCTTCGAAAAGCGCTATATCCCTGCCGTGGAATTCGCTCAGCGGCTCTTTGGTCCAGCGGGTGCGCGCGCCATGGAAGAGCAGCTGGCGCAGCTTCCCGTCAAGAGCAAGGATATCCACTTCGAGGGACGCTCGACCGACGGGCGCTGGCTCCGGTTGGACTCCAGCCGCATCGCCCAATCCGAGCGGTTCGTCTCGTGCATCATCGAGGACATCACGCGGGCGAGGGAGGCCGAGGAGCGCAGCGCCCACCGCATGGATGTCATCGAGAGCCTGACACGGGAGAACTTCGCCCTGTATGTTGCGGATATGGAGCAGCGACAGGTGGATGTCTACAGCCGTTCTGAGGACATGCTGGGGGTAGGGTTCGTGCGCTCGCTCGTGGATGATGGCTATGCAGCTGAGCGAGAGGCATACCTGGAGGACGTGGTGGCGCCTGATGATCGCGATCAGGTGGCGGCGGCCATCAGCCGCGAATCGCTCCAGGCGTTCTTCGCTGCCGGGGAGGCAGAGCGAACGGTGACCTTCCGGCGCCTCATCGACGATGAGGAGAAGCACGTGGAGGTGCGCATCATCGCCTTGGCGGGACATGCCAAGACCGCTGTTTTGGCCGTGCGCAACACCCATGCGGAGATGGAAGAGCAGCTGCGCCAGAAGCGCGCGCTGCAAAAGGCCTTGGAGCTGGCCCAGCATGCTAGTGCGGCGAAATCCACATTCTTGACGAACATGTCGCACGATTTTCGCACGCCCATGAACTCCATCGTGGGCTTCACGGATCTGGCGTTGGAGCATGCCGATGATCCGGCGCGCATGGAAGACTGCCTGCAGAAGATCAAGCGCTCCAGCAATCATCTGCTGAGTCTCATCAATGATGTGCTGGATGTGAGCCGTATCGAAAGCGGCACCATCAAGCTGGAAGAAGAGGAGCTGGACCTGCAGGAATTCGCTCAGGAGATGCACGATATCTTCTCGGGCGATGCGCTGTGCAAGCCCATCGACTTCACCGTGGATACCACGGGTTTGCGCCGCACGAAGGTCATCGCTGACAAGCAGCATATCGGACAGATCCTGGTGAACCTCATCGGGAACGCGTTCAAGTTCACGGCTGCGGGTGGCTCTGTGGGCGTCACGTTCGCGGAGTTCAATGAGGCCCAATCCGACTACGGGGCTCACGTGCCCGCGGGCTATGGTCGCTTCGAATTCGCCGTGCGCGATACCGGTTGCGGCATGGTGCCGGAGTTCTTGGAGCGCCTGTTCGTGCCCTATGAGCGCGACGGCTTGGGCCGGGCGAACGCTACCGAGGGAACGGGCTTGGGCATGCCCATCACGAAGAACCTGGTAGAGCTTCTGGGTGGCACCATCGATGTCAAGAGCGAGGTGGACCATGGGAGCGAATTCACCGTGACATTGCCGCTGCGGCTGGCGTGCGGCGAAGAAGGTGCGCTGCCAGAGGCCTGCGACGTACGTCCGAAGCGTCAGACTGATGCATCTGACGATCTGCGCTTCGACGGCAAGCGTGTGCTCATCGTCGATGACGATGAGCTTTCGCGGGAGATCCTGAAGGAGATACTGGACATGGCCGGCTTCGCTGTGGATGAGGCTACGGATGGAGCGGAGGCTGTGGAGCGGGCGTTGGCTTCTGAAGAGGGCGCCTATGACATCATCCTCATGGACATGCGCATGCCGCGGATGAGCGGGGATGAGGCTGCGCGGGCCATTCGCGCATCCGGGCGTTCTGATCTTGTGAAGGTGCCCATCATCGCGTTGACGGCAGATGCCTTCGAAGAGGGTCGGCGACGCAGTCGCGAAGCGGGCATGGCGGCGCATATCACCAAGCCATACAAGCGTGCTGAGTTGATGGAGCTGTTGGCGCAGCATGTCTCATAGCGTCGGTGCACCTGCCGATGCGTCTCACTCCTCCGTGGCTCTGAATGTGGGCTGGAGCGGGGGATGGCAACCGATAGTTGCAAAGAGGGCTTGAAGGATGTTCGCGGAAGTTGGTAGCCGTCCCGTGGGCTTTTGCCTAAGGTGAGCGCGCTGAATGACGAATGGACCAGTGAAAGGCGACGACGAATGAGCTTCCGCGAAAACCTTCTGCACCTGCGTGCGGTGCATGGCATGACCCAAGAGCAGTTGGCTGAGCAACTGGGGGTGAGCCGGCAGTCCGTGACGAAATGGGAAGCAGACAAGAGCTACCCTGAGATGGACAAGCTCATCAAGCTCTGCCAGATCTTCGATTGCACGTTAGACGAACTGGTGCAGGGGGACATGACGGATCGCACCGCAGGCGAGGGAGCAGCAGAGGAGGCAGATGCGCTTGAGGAGGACCTCCCTGGCGAAGCGGACCTTGCTCTTGAGTTCGCTGCCTTCGATGACCATATGCGCACGTTCGCCACGCGCATATCCACGGGCGTCATGGCCATCATCTTGGGCGTGGCCATCTCCATCGCGTTCTATAGCTTGGGAGATCCTGAGTCTGCCATCCGCTTGCTGCCGGAGAACGTATCGGCGGCACTGGGAACGCTTTGCACGTTGGTGGGTGTGGTGTTGGGGCTTGCTCTGCTCGTGCCTGCGGGGCTGGATCATGCGAGCTTCGTTCGCCAGCATCCGCATATGGCCGACCTCTACACGGAACAGGACAAGGCGAAGATCCGCAAGACGTTCACCTACGAGCTCATCTGCGGCATCATCTTCATCTTCGCCGGGGTGATCGTCGTCATCCTGTTCTCCGATGGTCCCTTGGAGGAATTGGTGGGCGTGCCCGTCATGCTGCTGCTCATCGCGTTCGGAGCGCGGTCCATCGTCCATGGCTCCATGGTGTTCGGGATGACCAATGTTGCGAACTACAACCAGGCTGCGGGAGAGGTGCTCCAGGCGCATGAGATAGAAGAGGCGGATGTGACGCCTGAGCAGAAGGAGCAGCTCATGCAGGCGCATGTGGCTGACAAGCGCATCGGGGCGCTGTGCGGCGCCATCATGATCGTGGCCACCATTGCGGGATTGGTCATGTTGTTCGTGCCCAGCTATCATAATCCTCTGTTCTGGTTGGCGTGGCCCATCGGAGGTCTGCTTTGTGGCTTCGTGAGCCTTGTGATGAAGGCCTTCGCGAAGGAGTGGTGAGCAGCCTTCTTCGCATGCGGAGATCGTGATGCGCCCGAATGTTTTCATCCCTTGGGAAACAGTCTTCTTCGTGCCTCGAAAAGCGCTCTATAAGAAATACAATGACCCGGTGACTCATATTCGCCTTGGTGCGCATATGGCCGACCCGGACCGGAGGAGACAAGATGGACGAGAAAGACAAGATGCCCGAGCCGACGAACGCATCTGAGCCCACAGCGGCTCAACCCAGCGCCGCCGAGCAAGCGCAGGCCAGCGAATCTACGGCAACCTCTGGAGCGACTGACACCCCGCCGGCGCAGCCCGCTCAGCCGGTACCGGAGGCCACGCAGCCTGTGCCGGAGCAGACTCAGCCCATGCCCGCACCCGTGAGCGAACCGGTCTATGGGCAGGCGCAAGGGGCGCCCGCAGGGCAAACGCCCCCGCCGCCAACGGAGCCCATGCCGCCCGCTGCTCCCTTCGCCACCGTTCCCACGCCTGACGCCTCGAACGCGGCAGGGTATGTGCCAAGCGCCACGCCGGCTCTCATCTGCGGCATCTTGGCCATCTTGTTCTGCGGCATCCCCATCGTAGGCATCATCTTGGGCATCGTGGCCATCGTGCTGGCCGGCAAGCACATCAAGGCCGGTGGTACGGATGGGAGCGGCAAGGCGGGAAAGATCTGCGGCATCGTGGGCATCGTGCTGTCTGCCATCATGATCGTCGTATCCACCATCATGATCATCGTGGGGTTGACCGTGCTGGAGAATGACGATGTTGACGTTGCCAGCATCTCCATTTCCGAAGACTATCCTGCGTATTCTTCTTCGTCTGCCGCCTCTTCAGGAGATATCGCGGTGCGCGAGGAGATCAACGACGTGGTGGTTGCCCGTCTGGATCAGATCAAGGATGCGGATCCTACGATGATGGCATCTCTGGAAGCCATCGCGGCGTCATCGTTCGAAAGCGTCTTTGCCAGCAATGACATGGGCATGACCATGGAGAATTGCGGGGTGGATCCGGCTACCTATATCTCCCTCATGGCTACGGATTTCGATTACTCATTGATCGACATCGACGAGACGGGCAACGAAGAGGGGGATACCGCTGAAGCGAATTACTATCTCACCATGCGCAGCATCATGGATGTCGTTGACAATTTCAACGACGCGCTGAACGATGCGCAGGCAGCAGGCGTGTTCGCAGGCCTCTCTGAGGACGAGATCCGCGCTGAGTGGGGACGCATGTTCATGCAGGCCGTAGAGGATGCTGACATAACAGAGTCGAATTACCTTGAGATGGAGCTGACGAAGACCAACGGCGCGTGGGTGATCGACGAGGATCAGTGGCAAGATGAGATGGAGTATTTCTTCGGGCTTGAGTGAGGTCCTGTGCCGCTCAAGCAGTTCATAGGACAGGCTCGGTTGGTCAGGCTCTTGCTCTGGCGCGTGGGCGATTCCACGGATATGGATGCGTGCTTGCGCGCTGCCCTTGATGCAGCCATGATCACCGCTGAAGATGAGGCATTCCTGCGCATGTGCATGGATGCTGAGGAACGGGCGCGCATCGAAGACGCGCCCATTCCCGCAGAGATGGCAACGGACGCATCCATCGCACGGCTGCGACGTTGCGCAGACAAGCTCAACCGCGCTGATTCTGCATGAAAGGGAAGCGAATCATATTCGCCTGCTTCACGGTGGTCTTCGGTGCGTTCGCCGGCGCCTTTGCGTGGGCGTTCTTCTTCCTCATGAATGCGGGAATCCATCTGCTGTGGGACGTGATCCCCGCGCATCTGGCTAGGTGGGGCTTGCCTGCCGTCTTCTATCCGCTCATCTTCTGCACTGTTGGGGGCGTGTGCATCGGGCTCTTCGCGAAGCGATGCGGCCCCTATCCTGATGATATGAATACCGTCATGGCGCAGGTTAAGCGCACGGGTCGCTACGGATACGACCATATGGGAGCCTCTTTCTTCGGGGCGCTTCTGCCGTTGCTATTCGGTGGCTCCATCGGGCCGGAGGCAGGGCTCACGGGCGTCATCGCCGGGCTTTGCACCTGGGTGGGGGATCGCCTGCGCTTCGTGGGCACTGAGATGCGCGAACTGGCCGAAGCGGGAACGGCGGCTGTGATATCGGCCATCTTCGCAACACCTTTGTTCGGCTTGGCCGTGCCTGTCGTGGGGGCGGCCGATGAGTCAGATGGCAAGCGCCCGGTGGATGGGATCCATCTGAGCGTAGCGAAGCCAGTGAAGATCGCTGTCTACGTCTTGGCAGTGGCTGGAGCGCTGGGCATGATGGCGCTCTTAGGACATCTCCTCGGTGCCAATGGAGGCCTGCCGCGCTTCTCAGGGATAGCATTCGGGCAAGCAGAGCTGCTCTGGGCCGTGCCGCTCATTGCCATTGGTGCTTTGGCTGGTTGGCTCTTCTTTCCGTTCGGCGCTGTGGCGCGCAAGGCGGCCCGGGCGCTGGGGGACCGTCCCGTGGTGAAGGCCACGCTTGCAGGATTCGTGCTTGGCGCTGTGGGCATCGTGCTGCCCTACGCGCTCTTCGCAGGAGAAGCACAGACCGAAGAGCTGGCAAGCACGTGGACCACCATGGGCGCCACTGTGCTGTTGGCGACGGGCTTCGCGAAGGTGTTCACCACGCAACTTTGCCTCAACATGGGATGGCGCGGTGGCCATTTCTTCCCCATCATCTTCGCAGGGGTGTCCATCGGCTATGGTATGGCAGCGCTCACCGGTGTTGATCCCGTGTTTGCGCTCTGTGCGGTGACAGGGGCGCTGGTAGGGGCTGTCATGCGTCAGCCTGTCATGACCATGGTGCTGCTGTTCTTGGTGTTCCCCGTTGCTGGTGCGCCGGTCCTTTTGGTGGCAGCAGCCATCGGCTCTGTGATTCCTGTGCCCCACAGCATGATCGTGCACATGGCTGATCAGGGTGGTTGTTCCGAAGATGCCGCCTAGGCGACATCTTCGAAATCGTGCCGGCAGTTGCCGGCACCCACGGTTCCACAGGATACGTTGCCACAGTTGTTAGCACCCACAGTTCTACAGGATACGTTGCCACAGTTGCCGGCACTCACGATCTCAAGCTGGAAGATCTCGTAGATGACGCGTAAGCGGCATCTCTTCCGCAGCACGGATGTGCATCTACGGAGGTCAAGTCAGAACTGGCGGCGCTCGTACAGCTTCGCTGAGATCAGGGCGCTTATCGCGAAGGCTATCAACGCAACGGCGATGATGATGAGGGTGATGGGAATGGATGGCCCGTTCGCATGGGCGAAGAGCTCATTCATCGTGCCCAGCCCTCCGGGTAGCTCAGCGTCCAGCAAGCCGTTGTCCGCTGTGAGCCAGATGCCGAATGCGAACAGCATGATGAGCACGACCGGCGCCAGTCGTGTTCCCTTCGTCATGCCGAAGCGCATGATGGGCGGGAGCGACAGCGCGGCAACGAACAGGATCAGCGCGCCCACGCGCACGCAGACGCCAAAGACGACCGCAGGAGGATTCTCCGTTGCCATGAGCGCTGGCTGCTGCATGTCAGCGGGCAGCGCTTCCATGACGGCCATCACCACAACGGCGAACAGCACAGCTATGAGGCAGCAAGCGATGACCACGATGAGCGTGCTCACATAGCGGCCGTAAGCCACTTGCTTGCGGCTGATGGGCAGCGTCAGGCGGAACCGCTCCCAGCCATTCATCTCGTCATAGGCGCTGATGGAGAATAGGTACATGAAGGGGATCATGGCGCAGATGGCTGCCAGGCTGGCTACCAGGCTCTGCATCATCACTGCGATCACCACAGCGACCACGGCGCAAGAGATCCCCAGCTGCAGAAGGGCGTTCTTCATGGTGACAAGATCCGTTGCGATCATGGCTCTCATAGCACCTCTCCTTTCAAGGTCATCATGAGATAGTCATCGAGGGAGGCTTTGTCCACGGGGATGTCGGGGAAGGCGCGCCCAAAGGCGAAGCGATCCGGGACCAGCACGTTCACGCTGTAGGCTTCGCGCAGGATGCGCAGGCCACCTGCGTCTGCGCAGGGGCTTTCTGCCAAGGCTGCAAGCTGAGCTTCGCGACAGTGCGCGATGCCTGCTTCATCGCAGATGGCTTCCTTCGGCAGGTCGAAGATGATCTGGCCGTCGTCGATGCAGACGATGCGGTCAGCCAGCTTCTCCAGATCAGATGTGATATGCGATGCCATGAAGATGGAATGCGCGCCGTCTTCGATGAACGTGCGCAGCATGTCCAGCATCTCATCGCGCGCGAGCGGATCGAGCCCTGCTGTGGCCTCATCCAGGATGAGCAGGTCAGGATCATGGCTCAAGGCGAAGGCCAGCGAGAGCTTCATGCCCATGCCGCGTGAGAGGTCCTTCACGCGCTTCTTGGGCGTGATCCCCGAAGAGCAGAGCAGTGCATCGAAGCGCGCTTGATCCCATGTACGGTAGGCGACGCGTCCCAGTTGCGCGATATCGCACACGCGTGATTCTTGCGTGAATGCGCAGGTATCCAGCACAACGCCGATGCGCTCTTTCGTGGCAGGGCTCAGATCTGCCCGCTCATCAAGGACGTCATCCAGCACGACGAGGTGTCCGGCATCCGGTTCGATAAGGCTCAAGAGGCACTTGATGAGCGTAGTCTTGCCAGCGCCATTCGCGCCGACCAATCCCACGACGGTACCCGTCTGCACCTCAAGACTGAGGGGACCGAGCGCGAACCCGTCATAGCGCTTCGCAAGCCCTTTCGCTACGATCGCATCTTGCATGATCGACCAGCTTTCTTGTGTTCGCAAGCGATGGCGCTCAGCTGTCCTCCAGCAGCGAATCCAGCATGTCGTGCAGCTCTGCGGCAGATACATCGGCAGCTGCAGCTTCGCCTATGGCACGGGCTAGAAGCTCTTCAACGCGCTTCAGGCGCCCTTCGCGCAAGAGCTCGCGGTTTCCTCCCGCAACGAAGGATCCCTTGCCCTGCACGGTGTCGATGAAGCCTGCCTCCTCCAGGTCTGCATAGGCGCGCTTCGTGGTGATGACGCTGATATGCAGGTCGTTCGCCAGCGAACGGATGGAGGGCAGCGCCTGTCCTTCCACCAGCTCTCCGGACAGGATGGCATCCTGGATCTGCGACGCTATCTGGGCGTAGATAGGCCGATCGCTTGCATTGGCTATCAGTATCTCCAAATTCGGTCTCTTCTGTTGGCACCGCGGCAGCGGACGTCTCCGTGCCGTGATGCATCAATAGTGTATATACCCTATATGCACACTATAATCAGTTGGTGCAGACGTGTCAATGAAGATCTTGATCAGTCTCCCAATTCCGCTTTCCAGTCGAAGTCCGGGGGCGGTCCCAAGGGCTCATCTTCGTCGTCTGCTGATGAGGTACGCCCATCCCAGAGATGGTCAGCCATGATAACGCGCTCCTCATCGTCGAAGGCCACGCCTTCGGCTTTCAGCATCTTGCGCTGCTCGCCTGGCCCACCGAAGGCGAAGCCTGTAGCCATGCGGCCATCCTTGAACACGACGCGGTGACAGGGGATGCTGGCTGGGTCAGTGCCCGGTTCAGGGTTCGCGCGCAGGGCGTAGCCCACATAGCGCGCAGATCGTGGCGCCCCGATGAGTCGGGCTACTTGGCCATAGGTGGATACCTTCCCACGCGGGATGCATCGCACCACGGCGAACACGCGGTTCGCGAAATCTCCCATCAGCTCCTCCTTTGTCGGACGCCACGCAAGCCACCGCGGATGAACGCATCGATGGCGTCCTTCGCCTGCTCCCAATCGGGGCCTTGCGCCAGCGCCTTCGCTGTGGCTATGCAGCCGGACAGCTGGAAGACGAAGAGCGCATGGGCAGCCGCTTCGTCTTCGCAGATCTCATCGTAGATCCCATGCGCGCTAATCGTGCTCTCCTCTCGGCAGAGCTCGATGAAGACGCGCATGAATCGGTCGTCGCTCACGAGGCCCTGATACTCCTCTTCTTGCATGAGAGCGCAGAGCGGCTGCTTCGCGGTTGGCAATGATCCTTCAGCCTGCTTGAGCTGCGTTTTGAGCGAACGGGTGCCGAATACAAGCTGTCGGATGAGGCTGCGGTATACGTCTTCGGTGTTTGAATAGTGGGCATAGAAGGTGGAGCGGCTTGCGTGTGCTGCGCGGCAGAGGTCTGTGACGGATATGTCTTGCAAGGGCATCGCCTTGAGCAAGCGCAAGAGCGCCTGCTCTATCCTCTCAGCTCCTGGGTGCTTCTTTGCCATCTGCATCTCTCCTGTCATATCGGACATATTCTATCTATTTGTACGGATTCAAATCCTTCTGATTCGTAGAATCAGCGCGAGCGAAGAGAGAAGAGGTGGATGCCGCATGCATGTGGGAGAGATGGGCCTGTTGGAGTTCTTGGATGTGGGAGACGCGTCGTTCTCCATTCCTCTGTTCCAGAGGCCTTACACGTGGGGTGAATGGCAGTGTACGGTGCTCTGGCAGGATGTCATGAAGGCGGCGCAGTTAGGCTCGCCTCATTTCTTCGGTGTGATCTTCTACCGGATGGATGAGGATGGCATCTCTCTCATCGACGGGCAGCAGCGGACGGTGACGTCGCTGCTCTTGCTCTCTGTCTTGGCAGAGCATCTGCGCGAAGCGGCAGGAAGCAAGGCTGAGATAGCGGCGGCTGCAGCACGGATCAGCGCCGTTTCGGTGCAGGGTGTGCGCTCGCGCACGTCGGAAGAGGACCGAAAGGTTCTCAACCGAGCTTTCTTCGAAGAGCGCATGCGGGATGAGCGCTTCGATGCTGAAGCCTTCTGGGAGGGGTTGCAGCGCTTTCAGATCGTGGCAGCATCATTGGATACTGCCGATGATGAGCAGGCCATCTTCGAATCCTTCAATGGGAAGGGCGTTCCTCTGGTGGCGGCAGATATGGTCAGGAACTATCTGCTGCTGGCAGAGAGCCCGGAGGAGCAAGCGCGCCTCTATCAGGTGTATTGGGAGCCCATCCAAGGTCTCTTCGGTGACGACCCTGGCTCTTTGCGGTTGAACAATGCGCTGCGCGCGTGGACGGTCATCCGATGCAAGGCGCCGAAGGCTCAAAGCGACGCGCTCTGCTTCGACGACTTCAAGCAGTTCGTCCAGAACGAATATGACGGCACCAAAGAGGATCTGATGGATGAGATGCTGAGCTTCTGCAAGGTGTGGGCGGAGAACTACCGGTATCACGCCGTCAAGAGCTTCCGCAGCACGGATTGGGCGAAGGTGGGGCGCAAGACGCTGGTGTCCGGACGGCCCGTCAAGCATGCCAGCAAAGAGAGCCGTGCCTTCTACGCGAAGCACTATGGCGTCGATTCGAAGGAGGCGCGCTGATGAAAGCTGCGGTGGTGTCGGTGCTGGATGTGCTGGGCGAACGTGACGCGCAATTCGTCGTTCCCATCTTCCAGCGCGTGTATTCTTGGACCGCGCGCGAATGCACGGACCTGTTGGATGATGTCATGCGCGCTGGTCGCACGGAAGCATCGCATTTCATGGGGCCGCTGCTCGTCTCCCGCGCAGCTGACGCGCCTGGGGACGTGCGTACGATGCAGGTCATCGACGGTCAGCAGCGCATGACCACGCTCACGCTCATGTTGCTGGCCTTCGTGCAGCATCTGGAAACCCGTGGCAGCAAGGATGCGGAGCGGGCGCTGCATGTGCGCGAGCGCTACTTGGTCTGCAACGGCGGACAAGAACCGAAGCTGGTGCTTTCCTTCACAGACGAGGCTATGTTGGAATACCTTTTGGGCCTGCGCGAAGAGCCTGAGGATGTAGCTAAGCGCTTGGTCGAGAATCTCTCTGTGTTCGTAGAGAGGATGGCCCAAGAGGATTTTGATGCAGATGCGTTCTGGTTGGGATGTGTGAAGCTGGAGGTGCTGTCCATCCGGCTTGAAGCGGCAGATTCGCCGCAGGAGGTGTTCGAGAGCCTGAATGCGAAGGGCAAGCGGCTTGCCATCGAAGACTTGGTGCGCAATGCCATCTTGCAGAGTGCACCAGGAGATGCGCAGGCCCAGGCGTTGTATCAAGGCTCATGGTTGCCGTTGGAAGAGCAGGTGGAAGCCCTCCCCCATATGAGCATGGAGGATGTCCTTTGCTCGTGGATCGCTGCGCGCCATGAGGATGTGTATCTGGATTCCAAGAGCGAGGTGTTCCCTCTCTTCAAAGAGAGCTTGGAGGTCTCCTTCGATGGAGATTGCGCGCGCCTTCTGGAAGATGTGCGCGCGTACGCGGAGCGACTGTCTGCAAGCGAGCAATGGCGCCGCCAGCAGATGGATGAGCTGGATCGGTGGCTGCAAGGCAAGCCGCGGACCATCATCTCTGAGCGCAAGCTCTTCGGCGACTGACGCTTGGCCATAGCCTGCTTTCGGCATGGGCGCTCTCGTCCCTCGTGCTAGACTGGCGCTTTGATGCTTGCCATTCACAGCGAAGGGAGGGCGCCATGAATGCCAGGGGCAACGCCATGACGCCGGCGGGGCGCAAGGTTCGCAAGCCCCATGCGGTGCGTGAATACACGTTGGGCGAGGAGATCGCGAACTCCATCACCCATGGCATCGGCGCAGGCTTGGCTGTGGCGGCGCTCGTGCTGCTCATCGTCAAGTCCGTGACGGATGGCGCGGGCCTCCTCTTGCTCTCAGCGCTCTTCTTCGGCATCTCCCTCTTCGTGGAATACATGATGTCCACGATGTATCACGCCATCGCCCACGAGGGCGCGAAGCGCGTGTTCAAGGTGCTGGATCATAGCTGTATCTACCTGCTGATCGCTGGCACTTATACGCCCTATTGCTTGGTCACGCTGCTGTCGAATGGAGGATTCTGGCTCTTCTTGGGCATCTGGGTGATGGCCATCATCGGAGTGGCGTTCGAGGCCTTCTGGACGTTTCGCCCGCGGTGGGTGTCAGTGGTGATCTATGTGGTCATGGGATGGTGCGTGATCGCATTTTTGCCCGCGCTCTTTCAGCAGCTGGCACCCGCTGGGTTCTGGCTTCTGGTGGCAGGGGGCCTGAGCTACACGCTGGGAGCTGTGTTCTACATCTTCAAGAAGGTGAAGTACATGCATTCGGTCTTCCACGTGTTCGTGCTGGCCGGATCCATCTTGCATTTCCTGTCCATCTACCTGTTCGTGATCTGAGCGCTTTGGACCTCAAGGGATGAGGTCATAGGGCATGCAGCGGGCGAAGAGATAGAAGACGGCCAGTGCAAAGGCAGTGACGGGGAAGGCGAAGATCACCAAGAGCGTGATGGTGCGCGCGGCGTAGAAGCCGATGCGCAACCCACCGGTCCGCGGGCGCGTTTCGCAGCTCATGCGCACGAACATCCCTCCGGGCGTGCTGCCTTCGTGCATCCAGGGGATCAGCACCTCCACTACGACGAAGGATGCTACGAAGCAGACGATGAACATGGCCGATGCCGTCTGATCCAGACTGAGGCCGGGCAAGAGACAGGCACGGTGGAAGGCGAATTCGGAGGTCAGAGACGCCACCAGCCAGGGTATCAACGTGCAGAATCCCAAGATCATGGCATCTATCCACAGCGCGATGGCCCTTCGCACGAATCCGGGATCGTGCGTGATGGGCGGCTTTTCCTCAGGACGCCGGGGGATCGCCTTCGCTACGAGCGCAGCACAGAGCCATCCCAGCATGCCACCGAGCACGTTCATGATGATGTCATCCACTTCGAAGGTGCGATAGGCGAAGGGATAGATCCCGAAGAGACCGGTGAGCTGGGCAGTCTCGATCAGCCCGGTGGTCAGGAGCGAGAGCGCGAACGTGGGCACAGGACCCAAGCGCAGAAGCGCTTTCGCGATGAAGCCGAACGGCACGAACAGCACGATGTTGAACAACTGCTGTAGCACCGCTTTCAGGCCATCCTTCTGGATATCGACGATGAAGTTCAGCGGGTTCAGCTGCGGGGCGATGCCGTAGGTGATGCCGAGCCCGGAATCACCGGAAGGGAGGGGGTAGAGCGTGAAACAGGCGAGCCCGGCTAGGTAGAGCACGCTCACGTAGGCAGCCAACGCCGTAGTGGCTTTGAGGCGTCCGTCCCGGTGGTAGAGGAGGGCCAGGATGGGCAACGTGAGCGCGAAGGATAAGAACGGCCATGCGACCAAGGCAGCTTTGAAGCTGCCGCTGAAGTTGGACAGATATGACACGATCGCTCCCATCAAGGTCAACATAGCGGATGAGAGCGCATCTGTGCGATCTATGACAAGAATGTAAGGCGCGTCAGCGTGCGAAGGTCGAGTGGCATTTGGAACCGTGGGTGTCGGCAACTGCCGGCACGTTTGCAAGATGCCGCTTACGCGTCATCTGTGGTGTCACTCAGGAGTAGTTTCGCTCACGGTGCCACCGCAAAGGACCGCGTCGCCCACATAGGCTACGGCAGACTGTCCTGGGGCAGGACGCGTCTGGGGCTCTTCAAGGCGGATGAGCGCCTTTCGGTCTTCTAGCAGCTGGATCTCTGCGGGAACCGGATCCTGGCGATAGCTCAGCTTCACGGTGACCGCGCAGGTACGCGGGCGGATATCGCCTGAGATCACGTTCACGTCTTCCACGGCTACGATGCTGGTCAAGAGTCCTGCGCGCGGTGCCACGATGAGTCGCCCATGTGCCACGTCCTTTGCCTTCACATACAGCGGCTCCGCATTCGCGATGCCGATCCCCTTGCGCTGGCCAAGCGTATAGCGGATGAGCCCTTGGTGCTGCCCGCGCACCGCTCCCGTCTCGTCCACGATGTCTCCCGGTGCGAAGGCGCGGGCGCCCATGCCGCATCGGCGCGCGATGAAGCTCACATGATCCCCGTCAGGAACGAAGCAGATGTCTTGGCTCTCTGCTTTCTGTGCATTGCCGAATCCATGCTCTGCTGCCAAGCAGCGCACTGCATCCTTCGTCAGGTTGCCCAAAGGGAAGAGCATGTGGGCCAGGTCGTCTTGGGTCAGATGATAGAGTACATAGCTCTGGTCCTTGTCAGGATCTACGGCGCGCAGGAGCTGCCAGGTTCCCGTGGAGGGATCGAGGGCGCGTCGCACATAATGGCCGGTAGCAACATAGCCCATGTCATGTGCGCGGCGCACCTGTTGCAAGCTTGCAAGCTTGAGCGTCCGGTTGCATTGGATGCAGGGGTTAGGCGTGCGTCCATCCAGATAGCTTGCGCAAAAGGTGTCGATCACACAGGTAGCGAACCGCTCCTTGAGATCCAGCGTGCCGTGGGGGATGCCCAGTCGTTGGCATACCTCACGTGCATCTTCGGCATCAGCGTTCTCCTTGGTGCCTTCGACATCGAAGAGCTCCATGGTGGCTCCGCGCACGTCAAAGCCCTCTTCGCACAAGAGCAATGCGGCAACGGAGCTGTCCACACCGCCGCTCATGGCACAGAGGACCGTCTGGGATGTGGCGTTCTCATATGGATCGGTTGCAAGCATGGTGCAAGCGTATCAGGGAGCGCGCGCAAGGGGAATGGGGATTCTGGATGGAGGCGCGCGGATTCGCTGCCTTTCCACGGGTACATCTGTTCTCAAGATGGCATAATGCGGGCATGAAAGAGCAGAAGGATGAACAGTGGCGCGTGGGCATCGATGCCGGCTCCAAGACCATCAAGGTAGTGGTCTTGGATGAGTACGACCACGTCGTCTACTCTCTCTATCAGCGTCATCGCTCGAACATCCGTGACACGTTGCGCGATCTCTTGCATGAGCTCATCTGGATCAATGGGGACCTTTCCGCGCGGGTGAGCGT
Source organism: uncultured Eggerthellaceae bacterium (assembly GCA_947565185.1). Classification (GTDB taxonomy): domain Bacteria; phylum Actinomycetota; class Coriobacteriia; order Coriobacteriales; family Eggerthellaceae; genus MGBC163016. The sequence goes on from CANODU010000013.1 coordinate 27,601, forward strand.
GACCGGTTCTGCCGGCATCAACGTGTCGAAGCTCTTGGGCGTTCCGTTCGTGCAGGAAGTGGTGGCTACTACCGAAGCTGTCAGGAATGCCATCCCTGATGCGGACGCTATCGTGGAGTTGGGCGGCGAAGATGCGAAGGTGGTCTATCTCACCGGCGGCATGGAGCAGCGCATGAACGCCACGTGTGCCGGTGGCACGGGTGGTTTCATCGACACCATCGCATTCATGCTAGGCGTGCGTACATCAGAGATGAGCACGTTGGCTATGGGGGCGCAGCGCACCTATCCCATTGCCAGTCGGTGTGCGGTCTTTGCGCAGACCGACGTGCGTCCGCTTTTGAACGAGGGTGCGTCGAAGGCGGACATCGCTGCCAGCGTGCTGGATGCTGTGGTGCGTCAGACGTTGGGTGGTCTTGCCTGCGGCAGGCCTCTCAGGGGCAAGGTGGTGTTCTTGGGTGGCCCGTTCCAATACATCCCGGAGCTGGTGAATCGCTTTCGCCGGACCTTAGGCTTGACCCACCAGGATGGGGTCAAGCCCGCTGATGCTCATCTGTTTCCCGCCATGGGTGCGGCGCTGTTAGGGGCAGCATCAGCGGAGCGGGTCCCGCTCTCGCACCTGGAAGCGCTCTTGGCTGATGGGTCTGCCAAGCTTGATGCAGAGGGCTTGCCTCGACTGGCGCCGCTCTTCTCCAATGCGGATGAGCTGGAAGCGTTTCGGGAACGTCATGGGCAGGCGGTGTATCCCACCAAGCGCGCCTTCGATGCTGAAGGGCCCATCTATCTCGGGGTGGATGCAGGATCGACCACGGTGAAGCTGGCGTTGATCGATGCAGAGGGGAATCTTCTGCATAGCGATTACCAGCCAAGCCGGGGGGATGTCATCCAGACTGTGCGCGATATGCTGCTGGCCGCGCGCCGTGCGCTGCCGAAGGCCATGCTCAAGGGGCGCATCGCGCCTTACATCGCGCATGGAGTGGCAACAGGGTATGGGGAGGAGATGCTCATTCGGGCATTCGGCATGGATTCGGGCACGGTGGAGACCATGGCTCATGTCCGCGCTGCCCAGCATTTCTGTCCCGATGCCACGTTCGTGCTGGATATCGGCGGCCAGGACATGAAGGCGCTGTGGCTTTCGGGCGGCTATGTGAGCGATGCGGTGTTGAATGAGGCCTGTTCCAGCGGCTGCGGGGCATTCATCGAAGGCACAGCCCATGGGCTCCATGCCACACCGGCTGCCTTCGCTTCGCTGGCGTTGGAAGCAGATGCTCCGGTGGATCTGGGCACGCGCTGCACGGTATTCATGTCATCGCGTGTGAAGCATGCGCAGAAGGTGGGTGCGTCGGTTGCTGATATTGCAGCGGGTGCGGCTTATTCCATCGTGAACAATGCGCTCTTCCGTATCATCGGCGCTGAGCGGACGACGACGCTGGGGGAGAAGGTGGTGGTGCAAGGCGGGACGTTCAAGTCCGATGCCGTGCTGCGTGCCTTTGAGCTGACTTGCGGCGTGGAGGCCATTCGTCCTGACCGGGCGCACCTGATGGGCGCCATCGGTGCTGCGCTCATCGCGCGCGATCGGGCATTGCAGGGACCGGATGCGTCTGTGAGCACGCTGGCTACGGAAGAAGAGCTTGAGGCAATGGAGGTCGTGCGGCGAACCGAAGCATGTACGGGATGCGCGAACGCCTGCAAGCTCACTATCGTCGATATGGGGAAGGAAAGACGGCTGGTCACAGGCAATCGCTGCGATGCGTGCCCTGAGCTCTCATGCGGAAAAGAGGAGCCCGCGCAGCTGCCGAATCTCATCGCACGTGAGCAGGCTCTTCTCAAAGCACCGCATGCCGGAGAAGCGGGAGCGAAGGTCGCCGAACGCTCATCTGTCAAGGTTGGGGTGATCGATGGCTTGGAGCTCTACCGGTTCATGCCGTTTTGGCGGGCGCTCGTTTCAGAGCTTGGGCTCACGGCGTTGCTCCCTTCGGAGGACATCAGCACAGCCTTGCGCTCCCGCGCTTGGGAGACGGTGCCCGCAGAGAGCGCCTGCTATCCTGCGAAGCTCGTGCATGCGAAGGCTCACAGCCTCCGCGATGCAGGAGCGGACGCCCTGCTGTTCCCTGATTTCGAACGCAGGAACCATTGTGCGGTGGCTTGCGGGTATGTGCGGGCGCTCAGGGACAGCGTCGAATGGTTGCGCGACGGTAGCGTGCAACTCGTGGCAGCTGAACTCTCTTCCGTGAAGCCGAAGAGCATCGTGGGCAACCCAAAGGATATCGAGCGCTTGATAGATGCATTCGCCCCGCTTTGCGAGCGGGCGGGCATGCCCCTTGAGGAAGGGGAGATGGAGCGTGCTCTCAAGGCGGCGCTTGAGGCTCAATGTTGCTTTGAAAGAACGTTGGCAGAGGAGACGAAGGCTGCGCTTACGCAGGTGGAGGCGGATCCCGATGCACGAGGCGTGCTCGTGGTGGGGCGTCCCTATCATGTGGATCCCGCCGTCATGCACGGAGTGGATCAGATGCTGGGAGAGCTCGGGTTCACGGTGTTCGGCATGACGGGGCTTGGTCCGCAGTTGAGGGCGGTTGCGCATCGTCAGGAAGGGCTTCCCGAGTGGCGCGCAGCGAAGCGGCTCATGAAGGCGGCGCAGTTCGTTGTGGATCACCCTCAGGTGGAATTGGTCTGCTTGCAGTCATTCGGCTGTGGCTACGACGCAGCGTCCTTGGAGGAAGTTCGCGAGTACCTGGAGGCTCATGGACGGCCCTTCACATCGCTCAAGCTGGATGAGATGGTGGAGACGGCGCACATCCGCATCCGCTTGCGCACGTTGGCGGAATCCATCCGTGCAGCACGGCAGAATAGCTGTGCTGTCAGTCTGCCCGGATCGGAGGAATCCTTGCTCTTACGGGATGTTGGGGCGAAGGCAGTCCGCTTGCTTGATGAGCCGCTCTCTGATGAGGACCTGGCTGTGGCACGCACGTGCACGGTGAAGGATGCCTGCTTCACCGCGAACGTGTTGGCAGCCCGCGCTATCCGTCGCTTGCGGGAGGATCCTGACATAGAGACGGTGGTGGTGCCGAAGCCCTGTTCGGAGTGCTTGTGCGATGCTATTCCGCGCATGGTGGAGCGTGCATGCGGCCATGCGCCGCGCTTCGTCTGGGAGGAGGGCGCGGGCTCTGTAAGCGCGCAGGGTGCAAGCATTGATCCTGTGCCTCTGAGCGCTGCGGCGGGTGAGAGCAAAGGCGATCGTCCCAAGATCGGCATCATCGGGAATCCGCTTCTGGTGTTTGAACCCTATATGAATGATGGGCTCGTAGATCTTCTGGAAGGGCTGGGGTGCGAAGCGGTGCTCCCTGAGGAGGATGCGCTCTATACCGAAGATGTGCGCTATCTGGATCAGCTGCAGCGGTTTGCGGAACTGGGTGTGGCGCATGTGATCTATCTGCAATCATTTGGATGCGTGAAGGGGCATGTGCAGGCGCGCGGTGCGCATTATGAGCTTGCTGATCGCTTTCCGGACATGCCTGTGACCGTTTTGGATTACGATCCGGAGGCGTCAGCGTTGAATCGAGAGAACCGCGTGCGCCTCATAGCGGAGTCAGTAGGTCTTGCCTGATGGCATGAGAACACGTCGATGGAGCTGATGCGCCGTTGGGAGGCTGCCTCTGCGCTGGTTGATGCGGCTGCTCCGATGAGGTTTAGAATCAGCTTGCAGATATTTAAGATGATACGGAAAGAAGGTCGTCCATGGATCGCTTGAAGGGCAAAGTTGCTATCGTTACCGGTTCCACTAGCGGCATCGGCACGGGCATCGCGAAGATGTTCGGTGCAGAAGGTGCCAAGGTCGTCGTATGCGGCCGCAATCAGGAGCGCGGCCAGGCGGTGGTGGACGCCATCGTTGCCGCAGGCGGCGAAGCCATGTTCCAAAGGTTCGATATCACGCAACCGGAGACCGTGGATGCTCTGTTCGCCGCGACGAAGGAGCGCTGGGGCGCCGTTGATGTGCTGGTCAACAATGCCGCTGGCATGGCGCTGAAGGATGGGCGCGTTGATGAGATCACCTTGGAGGATTGGGATGCGGTGTTCGCGAGTGACGTCCGTTCCACGTTCTACTGCATCAAGACGGTGCTGCCCTACATGCAGGAGCAAGGCGGCGGTTCGATCGTGAACATCGGGTCCATGGCATCGTGTGGCGGCGACTTGGGATCGACAGCGTATGCGTGCGCCAAGGCTGGCGTGGATATGCTGACCCAGTACACGGCTCTGCAGTACGGTAAGCAGAACATCCGCTGCAACTGCGTGCGCCCGGGGCTCATCGTCACGCAGCAGAACGAGGCGAAGGTGCCTCAAGCGCTGAAGGACATCTTCCTGGACAACATCGAGGTGACCCGCTACGGAACGCCCGAGGATATCGCTGCGATGTGCGTGTATCTGGCATCTGAGGAGAGCTCGTATTTCACCGGACAGGTGGTCACGGTCGACGGCGGCCTGAACTCTCACGTCTCCACGGTGGCGCAGTTCCGCGCGATGGCCTCCCGCACCTGGTAGCCTGCTTCAGGCAACCCAAGCTTGGAAGAGATCAGCGGCGCGCCTGACGGCGCGCATTCAAAGGTGCCGGCTGTTGCCGGCACCCACGAGGTCTAGGAGCTCGATCCCTGGTCGATGAGAGTGGCGCAGGACGGAGATGATGCCGTCTCTGCGCTTCTGCAAGAGCGGCTAGATAGCCAATGGAAGGGGTGGGGCGAAGATGCTGCTCGAAACGGACAGGCTTCTCCTGAGGCCCTGGGCTGTCGCAGATGCCGAGGAGCTGTACGCTTTAGCAAAGGATCCAGCGGTCGGCCCCATTGCGGGGTGGCCGCCCCACGGTTCGGTGGAGGAGAGTGTCCGAATCATCAAGGACGTGCTCTCAGCACCAGGGACGCTCTGCGTGACATTGAAGGGCTCCGGTCAGATCGTTGGTTGTGCGGGCTTCAACTTCGGGGAGGCGGCGTCGATGGAGCTCTCTGAGGACGAAGGCGAACTGGGCTATTGGATCGGCAAGCCATTCTGGGGGCGTGGCTATGCTACCGAGGCTGCGCAGCGCGTGGTAGAGCATGGCTTTAAGGATCTTGGTCTGAGCGGGATATGGGGTGGTTACTACGAGGGCAACGATCGCTCGCGCAACGTGCAGAAAAAGCTTGGCTTCAGGGACAGGGGATGTGTGCGGGATGTCTACGTTAAGCCCTTGGGTGAATCCCGTGACATGCACCTGCTCTATCTGAGAGCACAAGGCGCAATGACCGCTTGAAACCTTCTGTCCCAAAGCTCAAAAGCGAAGCTTGCGATGTTCTAGTCGATGGTGGTTGAGCAGTTTGGAGTAGTTGTA
>CANODU010000014.1 GCA_947565185.1 uncultured Eggerthellaceae bacterium
GCATGCAATGCAAAGGACATAGCAAACATCCTGTGAGAGCTTTGGTTGGATGAGCAAAGCGAATCCAACCTTATGCGCAGTGCTTGCACTGCGCTGTTGGTTTGTGCGGCGAAGGAGCCTACCGGGTCAGGTGTCCCTTTGCGCCGCATCATCTTTCAGGCAACAGGAATGGATGTTATGCACTCATGCTTTGCATGAGTGCATTGTTTTGTTCTCGTGCCGGCAGTTGCCGGCACCCACGAAGGTTGATGCCCTTTCAAAACAAAAGGCATAAGCCTTTTGTTTTAGGCCGTTCGGATGCGAAGCATCCGTGAGGCCGTTCCATGAAAAGAGGTGCTGCGAAGCAGCACCGACACACTTTGAGGAAGAGATGCAGGTACCTGCCGGACCCCGCAGATCATGCGCGCAGCCCTGAAAGGGTTGCCGCAGGATCTGCGGCCTATCCATTTTTGTTACAGAGCCGAATGGGGTGATGGGGGTCGAGGGTGATTCAGCAGGACAAGAAAACCGTGGTATATACCACCAAGGTTTTCGCAGTCCGATGCCAAACCCGAGCGCCCCCATCACCCCATGAAGGCCAAGAAGATGTTAGTGGCGCGTCTGACGACGCGCATTCATTCGTGCCGGCAGTTGCCGGCACGAATGAGGTCTTTCAACCCTGCGAAGCAATGCCGACACACATGGTTATTCCACGACATAGCGCTGATAGGTGCTCAAGAGGTCTTGAGGGCAACGCAGCGTCATATGCGTGCCATCCTCTTCGAAGCTCTCAGAGAGCACCGTGCATCTTCTGTGCGCCAATGATGCATCATCGCCCTTCGCATAGGGTATGACCACAGAAAGCGTCGTCTCAGAGGCTCCAAGCGAGCGCGAGATGCGCTCTATGAGAGCATCGATCCCCTCTCCTGTGCTAGCAGAGACCAACAGCGCAAAAGGGTAGCGCGCACGGACGGCATCGCGCTGCTCAGGGCTCAGCAGGTCTGCCTTGTTCAGCACGAGGATACTGGGGATGGATTGCGCCTCGATCTGTCCGAGCGCCTCAAGGACCGCTTCCTTATGCATCTCCAGGTCCGCAGAGGAAGCGTCAGCCACATGCAAGATCAAGTCGGCGCCAGATATCTCATCCAAGGTGGACTGGAAGGCCTCGACGAGCGTCGTCGGGAGCTTCTGGATGAAGCCGACCGTATCAGTCAAGGTGATCTGGCGTCCTTGAGGCAGCGTGATGGAGCGCGTCGTGGAATCCAGCGTAGCGAAGAGCAGGTCATCAGCATAGACCTGACTGCCGCTCAAGGCATTCAGAAGCGACGACTTGCCAGCGTTGGTATATCCCGCCAACGCCACGTTGGTGATGCCGCTGCCATAGCGGCTCTCACGCTGTATCCTGCGAATGCCCTTCAGGCGCGCCAGCTCTCGCTTGATAGCCGTGATCCTGTTCCGGACCATGCGACGATCCACCTCCAGCTGGCTCTCACCCTCACCGAAGCGCGAACCGACGCCACCGCCCATGCGATTGGAAGCGAGATGCGCCCACATGCCGCGCAACCGGGGGTAGAGATACTCGTTCTGAGCAAGGCGAACCTGCAGCTTCCCTTCCCTGCTCTTCGCATGGAGCGCGAAGATATCCAGGATGAGCGCGGTGCGGTCGATGACCTTGACATCCCTGTCAACTGCCTTCTCCAAGTTCGATTGCTGAGTGGGGGTCAGCTCATCGTCGATGATGATGACATCGATGGCTTCCTCCCGCGCGATGCGCGCGATCTCCTCCACCTTGCCGCTGCCGACGAAAGTGGCAGGGTTCAATGACTTCAGCCGCTGAGTGAGCGTGGTCATGACATCAGCGCCTGCCGTATGCGCAAGCCGCTTGAGCTCCGCAAGCGAAGTACTCACATCCACGACAGCACCGGGGCGGTCCACGCCGACGAGCAACGCTCGCTCCCGAGGGGATTCAGTGGGGATGAGCGGGAAGCGCTCCCCTTTCGTGCGCGCGGTGGAAACAGCGCCCAGCTGATCTGGAGATGATGTCATAGGACGACAGTGCCCGTGAACGATTCCTCAGCGGGACCTGTCATGAGCACAGATCCCCTCCCATCCCATTGGATGAGCAGATCCCCACCCTTCAGGGACACCGTAGCGGATCCAGCAGCACGATGCGTGAGGACAGCAGCGACGAAAGTGGCACAGGCTCCGGTGCCACAGGCCAGCGTCTCTCCGCATCCGCGCTCATAGACGCGCATGGCTATGCCTTCAGAGGTCAGACATGCGAATTCGATGTTCGCTTTCTCAGGAAAGGCTGTATCGGATTCGAAAAATGCGCCGACATCTTGGATGAGGAGCGTATCAAGGCTCTTCTCTTCTGGATCCGCGAAGAGCGCGTCGGGCAGCACCTCCCAATCCTCGACGAAGCAAACCGCATGAGGATTTCCCATGGAAACGCACGTGAAGCGGAAAGAGCCCCAGGGAGAGCCCAAAGGTGCCTCGATGACGCACGGAGCACCGTCAGGAGCGGCGGCATTAGCGGGAAGAGCGGTGGGGATGAGTTGAGGCTCCAAGATGGGTTGCCCCATATCGACGGTGGCCGTCAGCATCTTGCCCTCATCGTCCACGGTGAAGCGGATCTGCCGATCCCCTGCCATGGTGCCTGCCGTGAGCATGCGCTCATCAAGCGGAGTGAATCCCCGATCGATGAGGTATTTCGCAAAGCAGCGAACACCATTGCCGCACATCTGCGCCAATGATCCATCAGCATTGATGTAGTGCATGTAGGCCAAGGAGCGGTCATCTTTGGGAGGGCGCACGAGGATGACGCCATCAGCACCGATGCCGAAATGCCTATCGCAGAGCCTCCTCACCTGCTCATCGGAAAGCTGGATCTCATGCGAGAGATCGTCGATGAACACGAAATCATTTCCCAGCCCGTTGAGCTTTGCGAACTCCAGCTTCAAAGCTTCCTCCCTGTCCTCTCAGCTTCGCGCGCCAGATGCTCTGTGGCCTCATCCAGCACGCTCGCATCGTCTCTTTGCGTGATGTCGATCCAGTATATCCGCTGATCCCTCCGAAACCAGGTGAGCTGGCGCTTCGCATAGCGTCGGCTTGAACGCTTGATCCGGTCGAAGGCCTCATCGATGGTGCAGAGTCCTGCCATGGCTTCCAGGATCTCATTATATCCGATAGCTTGGCGAGCTGTGAGGGCAGAAGCGAAACCCGCCTGCGCAAGGCGATCCACTTCTTCTTCCAGCCCCTGTTCGCGCATGCGGTCGACGCGGGCATCGATGCGCTCATAGAGCGACGTGCGCTCCATGGTGAGCCCTATCTGGACAGAGGGAATGACCTCAGGTGCACGCGTCAGCCCATGAGCGCGCTCATGGTAGCTCTCGCCGGCGTGATGCATCTCGATGGCGCGCACGACGCGCTTCACGTTATGAGGATGGATCTCTTCGGCGCTGGCGGGATCCAGAGCGAAGAGCGCATCCCATACCGCCTCCGCCCCTTGGTCTTGAGCCATGACCATGTACTGCGCTCGAATGGGATTATCAGCCTGCTCCCCTTCCGGAAAGCGAAGATCATCGATAACGGCTTGGATATAGAGTCCCGTGCCTCCCGCCATGATGACCGGTGAGCCGCTTGAAGCCTCATCTTCGATGACGCGTCGTGCATAGCGCTGGTAGAGCGCTGCAGAGTAGGGCTCATCAGGGTCGACCAAGTCAAGGCCGAAATGGTGGATGCGGCGCAGATGGGGTGGGACCTTGGCCGTGCCGATGTCCATGCCGCGATAGACCTGCATGGAATCAGCGCTCAGAACGGATCCATCAACGCCTTCTGCCAAAGATTGCGCTAGGTCTGATTTGCCCGTGGCTGTCGGGCCGCAGATGACGATGACCGCGTTGCTCAAGGCCTTCACGCCTCAAGCACCTGACCGGTCAGATACCATGTCCGAGCTTCGCTGATCCTCACGGGATGGATGGAGCCAGCGCTTGTGGCATCCAGGCCATGCGCCATGGGAACATGCACGGTCTGCCCCTTCGGAGACTTCCCTGACATGACCGATCCATCCTTTTTCGAAGGCCCTTCGAAGAGCACATCCACCACGCGCCCCACATCGCGCTCATTCGCCTGGAGCGCTCGCTTCTCCACCACCTGCAAGAGCCTCTCGAAGCGGTCTTGAGCCACCGGCCGCGGAACCTCATCAGGATAGGTAGCGGCAGGAGTGCCCGCGCGCTTGGAGTAGATGAAGGTGAACACCTGGTGATACCCGATGGCATCTATCAGTTTGAGCGTCTGTTGGAAATCCTCTTCGGTCTCCCCCGGGAACCCGACGATGACATCCGTGGAGAGCGCGATGTCAGGACATGACGTGCGCAAAGCCTCGATGAGGCTCACGTAGCTCTCTTGCGTGTAACGGCGATTCATGGCACGCAGGATACGGTCAGAGCCAGACTGCACGGGAAGGTGGAGCGCCGGCATGAGCGAGCGCAAAGAGCCAAAGCGCTCGATGACTTGCGGGCTCAGATCCTTGGGATGGCTCGTGGCGAAACGCAGTCGCTCGATGCCCGTGTTATCGATGGCATCCAGCATCTGAGCGAAGGCGGGCTTGCCATAGAGATCCCGACCATAGGAATTGACATTCTGCCCGAGGAGCGTGATCTCCTTGACGCCTTGGGCTACAAGGCGCTCCGCATCTGTGCGCACATCCTCCAACGCACGCGAACGTTCGCGGCCCCGCACATAGGGAACGATGCAATAGGTGCAGAAATTGTCGCATCCAACGGTTATGGGAAGCCATGCTGCCCAATCCTGTTCGCGGTGCGTAGGCAGCTCTGTGGAGAAGACCGTGCTCTGCTCTTGGATATCAGCCGCAGGATCTCCCTCCAGAGCGCTTTGGAGGAGCGATGGGAGCGCATGGATGGTGTTCGTCCCAAAGACCACCTTCACATGCGGCATCTGCTCCATGAGCCCTTCCCCATCGCGCTGTCCGATGCAGCCGCCGATGGCGATGATGCGCTCATCCAAGGGCGATCCAGGGCGCACAGGTTGATCCTTGAGCGACATCACATGGCCGAACAGGCGCGTATCCGCCGATTCGCGCACGCAGCACGTCATGAAGATGACGATGTCAGCCTGCTCTGGCGTGGCTACCTCAGAACAGCCGAGCGCCTCTAGCATGCCGATGATGCGCTCGGAGTCATGCTTGTTCATCTGACAACCGAACGTCTGTGCTGTGAAAGTCAGTCCTTGAAGGTCAGAGGGCATGAAGAGATTCAGAGACGCGTTCAGGAAGCCGTTGCAGCAGCCGAAGAGCTCAAAGCGCTCCGGGGCTCGACGGCGAAGCGGATGGCGGTGCGATATTCGCCATCGATGACGATGTCAGCGAACGAGGGAATGCAGACGATCTCTATGCCGACCGGAGACAGGAAGCCGCGAGAGATGGCGATGGCCTTGACTGCTTGGTTCACCGCACCAGCGCCAACAGCCTGGATCTCAACGGTGGCACCATCCTTGATCATGCCAGCGATGGCACCAGCCACTGATGCAGGAGATGACTTCGAGGATACCTTCAAGCACCCGATCTCAGATTTGACTTCGTCTGCCACTTCGATCACTTTCCCGTTTATAGCGTATTTTCTTCATCGGTTTCGTAATGCGATGCGTAGAAACTCTAGCAGAATGAGCGCCGTTTTTCAGCATCAGCCTCGGAAAGTCTCAAAACACACTAAATTCCTATAAGCTGAATGGTCAGATATCGGATTCATCCTGATCAGCCAAAGGTATCTCGATCATGAGCTTGCCTTCGATGGTACGCATCGCCGGCTCGACATCAGCGGCAAGGTAGTAATCGCCTGCCATGGAAGCCCATGTTTCCTTGACCGATCCTATGAGACGATCCTTGTCCTCATCGGTGATGTGCACCTTCCGTGCCGAAGGCGCTCCCGGGAAACGTTGCGCGACCCTCTTGTGCGCACTGCTCTTCCCGGAAGAGAACGACCTGCGCGCCATGAGCGTAGCCAGATCATCGCAGCCCTCCGCTTGGCCGTCCAAGATCCTCCGTGCCGTGCGCAGGCTCAAGCCGAGGCCGAGGTCTTGCGCACGCTGGAGGAGATCCTCAGGGCTATGAGCGAGGCCGAGCGACTTCACGAGCGGGATGTCATCGCCAGAGGAGAATGCACGGCTATAGGCCGGCAACGTGGCAAGGCCGAAGTCATAGAGGGTTCGCGCGATCTGTGCAGGGGATCCGAGATAGACCTTGACGTCATGACGTGACTCCAACGCGAATTCGCATGCGGTTCGCACGATGTTCTTCGGACCGCGCATGACCATCGTACCCTCAGACTCTTCGAAGCGCGGAAAGGTGCTCTGATCGGCCTTCTCGGGCAGCATAGACCCTGATTGGATGAGCAAGGCGGTGCCTTTGTCCGCTCCTGAGGCCACAACGCGCGCATCTTCGGTGTTCAGTTTCGTGGAATAGAGCGCCATCCCACGCCCATGCATCCCCCACTTGTCCATATGCGCCGTCTCCAGCTTGGAGGTCACGCGCGGTTCGAAGATGGCGTTCCACATCTGCTGGGGGACGCCGCACCCATCGTCGATGACAGCGAGCGTGCGCATGCCATCGTCTTTGCTGGTGGCAATGAAGATGTTCTTCGCATGGGCATCGCGGCTATTGCGCAGAAGCTCTATGACGACATCTTCGATGCAGCGGATATCCTGTGCTGCTTGACGCTTCTCAGCTTCGGTGCTGCGAAGCTTCACATAGCCGTGCCCCAGGTCCTCTTCAACCTTGAAGGGGTCTGACGAGCAGACCCCTTCGATGAACGCCTCCAAAGGCGCGTCCGCGCCTGGATCCTCTGTGCTACTTGGCGTAGTCAACAGCTCTGCTCTCGCGGATGACGACCACCTTGACCTGTCCGGGATACTGCATCTCCTTCTCGATCTGCGTGGCGATGTCATGAGCCAAGACAACGGACTCGGCTTCGTTCACCACCTCTGGCGCCACCATCACGCGCACCTCGCGCCCGGCCTGTATGGCATAGGTCCGCTCGACGCCATCATGGCTGTTGGCGATCTCCTCCAGCTTCTCAAGACGCTTGATGTAAGCATCCAGCGTCTCCTTGCGCGCACCAGGACGAGCAGCAGAGACAGCATCAGCTGCCTGGATGAGCACATCCAAGACCGAGTTAGGTTCGATGTCCTCATGATGGGCTTCGATAGCGTGAACGATCTCCGGCTTCTCGCCGAAGCGCTTGGCGAGGTCTGCGCCGAGGACCGCATGCGACCCATCCACCTCATGATCGACGGCTTTGCCCAGATCATGCAAAAGCCCCGCGCGCTTGGCGGGAACGGGGTCCAGTCCCAGCTCTGAGGCCATGACGCCTGCAAGATAGGAGACCTCAAGTGAATGATTCAGGACATTCTGACCATAGGAAGTGCGGTACATCAAGCGACCGAGCGTGTGGATGAGCTCGGGGTGCAGGTCGTGGATGCCCGTGTCGAAGGCTGCTTGCTCCCCTGCCTTCTGGACGCGCTCGCCAACGAGCTTCACTGCCTTGCCGTACATCTCTTCGATGCGAGCTGGGTGGATGCGCCCGTCAGCGATGAGGTTCTCCATGGTGATGCGGCCGATCTCACGACGCACAGGATCGAAGCAGGAGATGGTGACGCATTCCGGCGTATCGTCGATGATCAGATTCGTGCCCGTCAGCTGCTCGAAGGAGCGGATGTTGCGTCCTTCGCGACCGATGATGCGACCCTTGAGGTCCTCATTGGGGATGTGGATGGTAGACACGGTGTTCTCAGCGGAGTGGTCTGCAGCTACGCGCTGGATGGCCAAGCTCAAGATCTCACGAGCCTTCTTGTCAGCCTCAGCACGCGTGCGCTCCTCGACATCGCGGATGAGAGCAGCTTGATCATGGATGACCTCATCATGGATGGTCTGCAAGAGCTCCTCTTTGGCTTGCTGCGGCGTCATGCCGGCCACTTTCTCCAGCCTGCGACCCACTTCCGCTTCGGATTCAGCAAGATCGGTAGCGCGCTTGTCCAGCTGCCCCTGCAATGAAGAGAGCTGATGCTCGCGCTTGTCCAGGGTCTCCACGCGATTGTCCACCGACTGCTCCCGCTGCGAGAGACGGCTCTCGGCATTGCGCACCTCTTGGAGGCGCTCCTTGCTCTCCTCTTCTATCTGCTGCTTGTACTCCAACGCCATATCCTTGGCGTCCACCTCTGCCTGACGGCGCATGGTATCAACCTGAAGCTCCGCATCCTTGATGAGGCGATTGGCCTCTTCTTCGGCATTGCGCTTGAGCGTTGCTGCTTGCGCTTCGGCGTTCTTCGCTTTGGCTCCGCCGGCTGCTTTCGCAACGATGAATCCGACGACGATGCCGACGATCACCGCTATGATCCCGATTGTTATCTCCATCATGTACCTGCTTTCAAGCTACGTTTCAAGGGCATTCATATGCATCAAAAAAGTTGGCATACGCCAACTTGAGCTATCACGCAATGAGATTTGCAGATATTCGCTTGTTATATCCCACAAATGCCCTTGCGGGCACTGATAACCCAATGGACAAGGATTATAGCGCATATAGCGCCCATGTCCTGTGGGCTCTCAGCCATGGGATGCGAGATAGGCCTTGGTGGCATGGGAGGCCACATCCGTGCTGTATCCGCGGTTCAAGAGCTTGCGCATGCAAGCGCTATAGGCATCCTTCGCTTGTGTGGGATGCTTCTCCAGATAACGGATGGCTCGCTCTTCCATGGTAGGTGAAACGTCCTGTACATACTCCTGATATGCATCCAGATCCTCAACGTTGACATCAAGCGCCTCTATCTCAGCCAAGATGCGCTCTAGACCCTTCCCCTGTGCCAGCGTAGAGCGGATGAGACAGTCCGCATAGCGCTCATCGCTGATGATGGATGCGCAGATAGCGCGACTCATGGCCGCTTCAGAAGCCTGAGGCGAGAAGCCCGCGAAAGCGAGCTTCTCTTCCATCTTCTGAGATGATTGCTCCTTAGCGTTGGCGCACTTGAGGATCTTGTGGAAGGCTCTGTCCACTTGCTCTTCAAAGGAAAGCCCTGCTAAGGCTTCCGCACGCTCCTCACGCGTTGTCATGAGCGCAGCCCTTCACCAAAGCCATGAGGATCAAGCGCTTGCGGTAGCCTCAGCTACGGGTGCGCCAGCAACGGGGATGTCATAGTGTTCGCGCACCTTTGCTTCGATCTCATCGCGGATATCAGGATTCTTCTTCAAGGTGAGCTTAGCTGCCTCACGGCCCTGTCCCAGCTTCTCATCAAGGTAGGTGTACCACGCGCCGCTCTTCTTCGCCACGCCACAATCCACCGCCATGTCGATGATGCAGCCTTCCTTCGATATGCCCTCGCCGAACATGAGATCGAACTCAGCTTGGCGGAAGGGCGGTGCCACCTTGTTCTTGACGATCTTGGCGCGCACGCGATTGCCGACCGCCTCTCCATTCTGCTTGATGGATTCGATGCGGCGAATATCGATGCGCACGCTGGAGAAGAACTTGAGAGCGCGACCGCCGGTTGTCGTCTCCGGATTGCCGAACATGACACCGATCTTCTCACGCAATTGATTGATGAAGATGCAGGTGGTGTTGGATTTCGAAAGGGATCCTGCCAGCTTGCGCAGCGCTTGGGACATGAGGCGTGCTTGCAGGCCGACAGTGGTATCCCCCATCTCTCCCTCTATCTCAGCGCGCGGCACCAGCGCTGCGACGGAGTCCACGACAACGCAGTCAACAGCCCCTGATCTGACCAACATGTCGCAGATCTCAAGGGCCTGTTCGCCCGTATCTGGTTGGGAGATGAGCACCTCATCTATATCAACACCCAGCTTGGCAGCATAGACAGGGTCAAGGGCATGCTCTGCATCGATGAAGGCGACAACGCCATCTTGGGCTTGGCATTCGGCCAAGATCTGAAGGGCAAGCGTGGTCTTGCCGCTGGATTCAGGACCGTAGACCTCGATGATCCTCCCCTTCGGCACGCCGCCGATGCCGAGCGCTACATCAAGGGGCAACGCTCCGGTGGGAATGGAGCCGACGTTCAGGTCAGCGCCACCCTCCCCGAGTTTCATGATGGAGCCCTTGCCGAATTTCTTCTGGATCTGGTCAGTGGTGGATTTGAGCAGTTCGTCTCTCGTTGCGTTCATCGATGCTCCTTATCTGCATCATGCTGGATCTTGACCACACAGACATTATACGAACAAATGTTTGTCAGTCAAGGATGCCAATGGTTGGAACCGGTCATAGGATCATCATGATGCTGCCATCTGCAGCTTATCTGTCCGCTGGTCATCATCGATCGCTCTGCAGATCATCAGCTTTCCTTCTTGGATCTGAAAGCGATCCATCAAAGATCCTGCATGGATCTGAGCAATGCCTGCAAAGCTTCGATCGTCGTCTGCTCGCGCACGTCCTCACGCGTACCTGAGAGCTCTATGCGATACGAGGATGCTGCCCCGCAACAGAAGGTGCCTATGTAGACCGTGCCCACCGGTTTGCCTGGCTCGGCACCCCCCGGCCCTGCGATGCCCGTCACTGCCACCGCGACATCAGCCCCCGTTCGCTGCGCTGCGCCCGCTGCCATTTGGCGTGCGACGATACCATCTACCGCTCCCTGTTCGCGCAGGCGCTCCCCATCAACGCCTAAGACCGTCTCCTTGACCGAAAGGGCATAGCTCACGACACCGCCCAAGAACACCGCAGAGCTTCCCGGCACGGAAGTGAGCGCTGTGGATATCATCCCACCGGTCAAGCTCTCAGCGGTGGATAACGTGACGTGCGCGCCATCGGCTGCGTCGATGACCTCGCGCGCCAAAGCAGCGATCCTCTCATGCCACTCAGCGGCTGGAGAGGCTGGCAGGGCCTCTTCCGCTTCATCGGTCGTTCGTATCAATGGCCATGCCTTCGATACGTAATCGACCATGGAGATCACCGTCAAGATGAGCGCGACGATCATCACTGCCCATGAGATGAGGTAGAGCACATCATGCGGGTCATTGACAGCGGCCTGACCATACGATGCTGCAAGGGTCTCCTTCAAGAGGAACATGACGATGGCAGCGATCTGGAAGACGGTCTTAGCCTTCCCGTACCAGCTGGCAGCGATGATGATGCCCTTCGATGCAGCGAGCATCCGCACGCCCGAGACGATGAACTCGCGAGCAAGGATGATCAACACCGGCCACGATGGCAAGACCTGCAGCTCTATGAGCGCAAGGAGCGCTGCAGCCACGAGGATCTTGTCTGCCAGCGGATCCATGAGCTTCCCGAAATCGGTCACCTCACCGCGGCTGCGCGCCAGATATCCATCGAGCCAATCCGTGCAGGAGATAAGGACGAAGATGCCAGCAGCGATGAGGGATTTGACCTGCACGCTCACCAGATCGCGCAGACCGAACCAGTCCGGCCAGGGGCTCAAGAGCGCCACGATGAAGACGGGAACCAGACAGATCCGCACCACAGTGACGACGTTCGCCGGCGTCCAGATGCTTAGCTTTTTGCTCTGTGCGCTCACTGGAGGACACCTTCCATGTCATAGAGGAGCGTATCCTCGATGAGGACATCCACGATGGTGCCCACATCCCCTGCATCCACGAACGTGACGCCATCCACCTCTGGAGCCTGGCTCTCTGCCCGACCGAAGCGCTGTCCATCCTCCTCGATGCCCTCCACGAGCACCGAAGACGTGGTGCCGATGCGCTCGGCGATGAGCTGCGCGCTCACGCTGTCTGCCTCATCGCGCAGCTCCTGGGCACGCATCTGCTTGATGTCCTCTGGAACCTGATCGGGCAGGACGGCAGCTTTGGTGCCCTCCTCCGGGGAATAGGCGAAGATGCCGATGTAGTCGAAGAGACCCTGGCGCACGAAGCGGATGAGCTCTTCGAAATCTTCTTCGGTCTCCCCCGGAAAGCCGCACATGAGCGTGGTGCGCAAGGTCATGTGCGGAATGCGCGCTCGAATGCGCTGAGCAAGGCCAACAAGCTCCTCAAAGGAACCAGCGCGATTCATGGCCGCAAGGATATGGGGCGAGACGTGCTGGAAGGGGATGTCAAGATAAGGGCACAGATTGGGGACGCGCTCAAAGGCATCCAGAAGATCATCGGTGATGCCGTCAGGCTCTGTGTACATGATGCGAAAGCGCGTCTGAGGCAACGCTTCGGCCAGATGCGTGATGAGCCATGCCAGATCATGGCCACCATCCAGGTCATGACCCCAGATGCCGGTATCCTGCGCTATCAGCACGATCTCCTTGGTGCCTGCGCTCACGAGCTTTCGGGCTTGGGCAAGGATGTCATCAAAAGAGAAGCTGTGATACCGCCCCCGGATCTTCGGTATGGTGCAGAAGGTACACCACCGGTCGCACCCATCGGAGATCTTGAGATAGGCACAAAGCGGCCCGGCCTGCTCAAGAGCCTGAGCGTTGCAGGAGGGAATCCAACCCGCAAGATTGCAGACGACATCCACGATGTCATCCTCTTCGCTGCAGGGCACGAAGCCATCAGCCTCCGGCAAGGAGGCCTCCAGGTCCTGGTCATAGCGCGCCGGCATGCAGCCAGCGACGATGACGCGCACGTCCCGTTTCGCATCCTTCGCAAAGCCCAAGGCATCCAACACCGCTTCGATGCTCTCTTCGGTTGCTGACTGGATGAAGCAGCACGTGTTGACGATGATGATGTCAGCATCGTCAACATCACCGACCACGCTGATGCCCGCGCGCCCGAGGCGCTCCTCCATAGCGCGGCTGTCAGCTTCGTTCTTCGCGCAACCAAGCGTTTGGATGAGGACGCGGGGCGCTTCAGGCAAGGATGATCCCTCCATCACGCAGCATGCCCCAGATCATCGATAGTTCACGAATTGCAGTGGCTGCCCGAAATCCTCCGCCTTCAGATGAGCGATGGTGTCTTGCAGCGTATCGCGCGATGCCGAGGAGACGCGGATCTTATCCCCCTCCACCTGGGTCTTGATCTTGAGCTTCAAGCCCTTGAGATACTTGTTGATCTTCGTGAGCGTGTCTTTGTCGATCCCTGATATGACGCTCCCCTCGCGCTTGACGCGACCACCAGAAACGCTTTGCGGATCAGTCCAGCGAATGGCAGCCAAGTCGATGCCCCGCTTCACGAGCTTGCTGTTCAATATGTCGATGACCTGTCCGCACACGAAATCCGACGGTGCCACGATGGTGATCTCGTGCTTTTGCTTATCCAGTTCGAGATCCACATCTGCATCCTTCAGGTCATAGCGTTGCTTCAGCTCTTTCACCGACTGCTGGTAGGCGTTGTCCACCTCTTGCATGTCAACTTGCGACACCACATCGAAGCTGCTTTCCTTGGCCATGGCTCTTCCTCCTCATCTGCGGCATCCTTGGCCGCGTCCATGCATCCGTTATGCCTATTTAATCAGATATGAGAGAGAAATCAGCTTGAACTTGCGCTCGTGCTGCTCGAAGAGGAGCTCTGCGTCGATGAAGAGCTGGCCGATGAAGCTGCACGCGAGCTTGCGCTGGAGGAGCTTGAAGCGCTGGAGGATCCTGAGGCGCCATGGTCGCGCTCCCATTCAGCCAAGATGGAGGGGAAATCAACGGTATAGACATACGTTCCCCCAGAAGAAGACGGTGTTGCCTGCACCTCTTCGCCATCTACCGTCAGCGTCACCGCAGCGATATTCGCCGTCTCGAACTTGAGGGTGCCCGTCACTTCGAAGTCTTCGGTGGTGGGCCCTTCGGCAACGGCAGCGTAGACAGGAGTGGAAGAGCCATCCAGATTCACGGTGATCCACGCCTCTTGGCCGTCCTTCACGCTGAACGAGAACACGGCACTGGAAGGAGCTGCTTCCAATGCGGGTGCCTGAGCGCTCTCATTGGTGGCTGAGGTGTCCGTCAGCCCGGAGATGGGGATATCAGGTACATCGTCGACGGATTTGCCGCCCCCATTGAAGAGGATGACGGCAGCGATGATGGCGATGACGGCCACGATGGCAAGGATCACGGGGAGGTTCAGCGCAGGAAGGCGCATGCCTTGCCCAGACTGCCCACGGGACAAAGAACCGGGAAGGCTAGAACGTGCCGCTCCTTGAGTGAACGAGGCATGGACGCGCGATCCTTCATGCGGAGAGCGACGCCCCAAAGATCCAACGATGCCCGCCATGCGCCCTTGGGTGCCTTCAGAAGATGCTCCACGGCTCGATCGACGGGAGCTTCCTGCATCCCTTGTTCGTTCGAGGCTGCGACTGCGCGCTGTCTCCCGTTGGATGGATGAGGATCGGTCCACGCGCCGCGAGGGTGAATCAAGGCGCACGGAGCGGCTCTCAGAGCGAGAAGACGAAGAGCCGCGACGACGCTCGGGCACGGTTTGCGACACACCTTCGAAGGCATTGCGCTCATCGGCATACATCTGAGAGATGCGCGCTTCATCAAGGCCCACAGACCGGGCATAGGCGCGGATCATGTTCTTCGAGTACCCGTGAGCGGGCATCTTATGGAAATCCGCGCTCTCGATGGCGCCAACGATATCAGGACGGATATGCAGCGCTCGAGCCATGGAGACGAGGTCTATCCCCCGTCTCTCGCGGGCCTCCCGAAGGAGATCCCCATATGACCTACCCTCTGCCACGTGTCCTCAACTCCTGAGCGTGAACGCCTCATCTCTTCAGTCTGTGCTCTCGAACGCCTTCAGCGTCTCCAACTCCAGCTCATCCAGATAGACCTCGCGCGGCTTCGATCCATTCGCTGGACCCACCACGCCCAGCTCCTCCAGCTGATCCATGATCCTGCCGGCGCGAGCATAGCCTACCTTCAATCGCCTCTGGATATTGGAGGTGGACCCCATTTTACTTGAAACCACGAGCTCTGCCGCTTCCCATATCAAAGGGTCCTCTGCACCTCCGCTGCCGCCCTGAGGGCTGGTATCTCCCAGCGACATCACGTTCGTGGCGAGGATATCCTGATGATAGTCGGGTTCTCCTTGAGCCTTGATGAAATCGACCACAGCACCTATCTCCTCTTCGGAGACATAGCATGCTTGGATCCTCTGAGGCTTCGGCAGCTCAGGCTTGGAGAGGAGCATATCCCCCAAGCCGATCAGGCTCTCAGCGCCAGGCGTATCCAGGATGACGCGCGAATCGATGCCCGAAGCTACATTGAAGGCGATGCGGTTGGTGATATTGGCCTTGATGAGCCCGGTCACCACATTGGTGGAGGGGCGTTGCGTGGCCACGATCAAATGGATGCCCGCAGCGCGCGCCAACTGCGCGATGCGCGAGATGGAGAACTCCACTTCCTTTCCCACGTTCATCATCAGATCCGCCAGCTCGTCGATGATGATGACGATATAGGGCAGAGGATCGAGCTCCCGCCCTTCGCCATCTTCCACTCCCCCGCCGCTCACCTTCGCGTTGTACTGCGTGATATTGCGCACGCCGATCTTGGAGAACACCTTGAGGCGCCGCTCCATCTCCGCAACGCCCCACGACAGCGCGCTGGCAGCCTCCTTGGGTTCGGTGACCACAGGAACGTAGAGATGCGGGATGCCGTTATAGGGCGTGAACTCCACGCGCTTCGGGTCGATCATGATGAAGCGGACCTCATCGGGTGTGGCGCGCATGAGGATGGACATGATCATCGCGTTGATGGAGACGGATTTGCCCGAACCGGTCGTGCCGCCGATGAGCAGATGCGGCATCTTCGCCAGATCAGAGACGATGGAGCGCCCCTCCACGTCCTTGCCGATGGCGATCTCCAAAGGATCAGGTCCTGCGCTTGCCAGCACTTCTGAGAGGTAGACCGTCTGCCGCGTCTTGTTCGGTATCTCGATGCCCACATGGTTCGTGCCCGGAATGGGTGCGAAGATGCGCACGCCAGGAGAGGCCAGCGCCAAGGCGATGTCGTCATTGAGGTTGGTGATGCGGCTCACGCGCACCCCTGAGGGGAGATCCACCTGGAAGAGCGTGACCGTGGGTCCCTCTATCCAACCAACGACGGTAGCGTTGATGCCGAAGTCCTCGAGCGTTTGCTGGAGCGTTTGAGCAGTAAGGGCAAGATCTTGCCCTGAAGCGCCATGAGCGCGTGACGTTTCAGGTTGTCGCAAGAGCGTCATGCTCGGAAGCTCGAAGTCTCCTCGGATGATGCCCGAACCAGCCGATGCAACTGCTGACGGAGCCTTCTTCTTCGCGCTTGCCGCCTTCGTCTTCTTCGACGCATCCTCATGAGGCAGGCGCACGGTCTGCGTGTCCGCCCCGTTCGCAAGGCAGCTTTGGTCAGACGGGTCCGGTACGGCCACATGGCTCGGAACAGGAAGCGCGTCATCGTCGATGCGCGGCAAGGCAGCAGCCAATGCTTCGATGCTACGCGTCGTCGCACCACCATCCTCCAGTGAACCTGTGCGCTCGCCACGCGCCTTCCATGAGCGAAGCTGCGTGAAATCATCAGGGCTGGGGTCGTCGACCTCATCTTCTTCCGGAGCCTCTTCTGCATAGCCCTCCAGATTCGGGAGCGGGACGAACACCTCATGAGGATCCTTCGGAAGGGGGACGCTCACCGCATCTTGCACCGGTGGGCATGCCGCTTCAGCACGAACAGGGCTGGCAGCTGCCGGTGCTGCGGTCAGAGAGGCTCCCAAAGGCTGTGTCACAGCGGCATCGCTTGCGTGAGCAGCCTCATGCGGATCTCCCAAGATGGACTTGGCAGCCTCGATGCGCCGATCGAGAGCGCGAGAACCTGACGGCGCTGGCGCTTCATTTGCGCCCAAGAGCGGCTGGGTCATATTCGCCGAGCCCATGCTGGAAGCGGATTCGCATAGCGCTGGGCTTCCGTAGCCCTCATATCCTCCGTAAAGGTCAGGCTGAACCTGCTGAAAGGGCATCTCTTCAGCCTTGCGCACGCGAAGCTTTCGACTGGTGAGAGATGCCGATGCATCTGAGGTGAGCTTCTCTTGGAACTGCCGCTTCTTGGTGCGCACCTTCTCTATGGTGCGAGATATGGAGAAGCCGACGATCACCAGGCCGATGATCATGACCCCGATGAAGATGACCGCCGCGATGATGCGTCCGAACAGGCTCATGAGGCAGAAAGCGAGCCCCGCGCCCACGTATCCGCCATGGCCCGTGAGATTCGAGCTGAAGAAGAGCAGCTGGAGATCGTCAACGCCCAAAGATGTGATGGGCGTGAAGGTGGCGATGAGGCCGAGCAGCGCTATGAAGAGCACCGTGAGGCCGATAGCGGCCCGTGCAGGGACACGCTGCTTCTGCGAGCGGTAGAGGAACGTAGCGCCGATGGCGGCCAAGATGAGCGGGAGCATATAGGCACCCACACCGAATATGAGCTTGATCCATTCAGAGGCGAAGCTGGTCACGAGGGCGCCATCAGAGGGCATGGCAACGACGAGCATGAAGACGATGGCCAAGATGATGAACGATATGCCAGCGATGTCTCGCTTCGTCGTGTCATCGAGGAGGCCCGTTGATACCTCTTCCGGCTCATCGGGACGATGCCGCTTCAGTGGAGCGCTATTCTTCTGGGAAGCCTTCGCTGCCTTCGAAGGCTTCTCCTTGGTTTCTTGCTTCTTGCGTGCCAACCGTTCCCTTCCTTGTGGTTCGTGTGATCTGCGTTCAAGGAAAGCATATGCGTGGACAGATTATACATCCAGCAGGTTCATCACCATCATCGGACGCTGCTTGGTCTTCTCCCAAAGGAGCGCATAGGCGGCATCCCGGGCTGCCTTGCGAATGGGCTTGAATTGCGTCTCCCCCTTCGAGAGCGAACGCTGGATGGAGGAGCGCACCACCGCCGTGGTCTGATCCTTCAGATACGCATCGTCGCCGCCCGTGATGCCATGCATCTCCACGACCGGGTTGCCCACCAGCTGCTTGCGCTTGAAATCGATGGCGGCAGCCACGCTGATGAAGCCCTGTGCACCCAGTTCGCTTCGCTCATCCAAGACATCCTGGGAGGTATCCCCCACCGACAGGCCGTCGACGAAGATGATGCCGCTCTGCACGCCTTCTCCCTGCTTGACGCCTTCGCTGGTCATGATGAGCTCATCGCCATTCTCAAGGATATAGATGTTCTCAGCAGCAACGCCTGTAGCTTCCGCCAGCTTCGCATGAGCGCGCAGATGCGTGGCTTCGCCGTGCACGGGCAAGAAGGCGCGGGGCTTCACGATGGAGAGCACCAGCTTCAGCTCTTCGGCTCCGGCATGACCTGAGACATGGACGCGTGCACGCGACTTATCGAACACGTCCGCACCGATCTTCGCCAGCGAATTGATGACGCGCGTAACGGCTTTCTCGTTGCCTGGCACCGGCGTGGCTGAGATGATGACCGTATCCCCCTCTTCCACGTCGATGGTCTTGTGCTCGCCGTTCGCGATGCGCGCAAGCGCCGAGAGCGGCTCTCCCTGGGATCCGGTGCACATGATGACGACGTTCTCCGGCGGGATGTCCTTGAGCTCATACGCGTCGATGAGATCCGCATCGGAGATGTTCAGATATCCCAGCTTGCGCGCGATATCCGTGTTCTGGATCATGGAGCGACCGGTGACCACCACCTTGCGTCCGTTAGCCACAGCCGCATCGCAGATCTGCTGCATGCGGTGGATATGGCTGGCGAACGAGGCGATGATGACGCGCCCCTTGGCCTGAGAGATGATCTGGCTCAAGACCTTCCCCACCTCGGCCTCAGACGGCGTGAAGCTGGGGTTGGTGGCATTGGTGGAATCAGACATCATGAGATCCACGCCCTCTTCGCCGAAGCGCGCGAGCGCCGCGAAATCCGTGGTGATGCCATCGATGGGCGTTTGATCGAGCTTGAAGTCGCCCATGTGCAAGACGTTGCCCGCAGGGCTTTGGATGAAGAGCCCCAGCGCGCCAGGGATGGAATGGTTCACCGAGAAGAAGGTGACCTTCATGCATCCAAGCGTGATGGTGTCTCCCGATTCCACTTCGATGAGCTTGGCGTTCTTGATGCGGTGTTCCTTGAATTTGCCTTCGATGAGCCCGAGCGTGAGCTTGGACGCATAGATGGGCACCGGTCGCTCCAGATCCTTCATGAGGTACGGCAGCGCTCCGGTGTGGTCTTCGTGGCCATGGGTGACCACGATGCCCTTGAGCTTCTCTTCGTTCTCCAAGACATAGGTGTAATCGGGCAGGATCAAGTCGATGCCCGGGTGGTCATCATCGGGGAACATGAGGCCCGCATCGTCTAAGAGCATATCGCCTTTGCAGGTGAACGCCGTCATGTTCTTGCCGATGGCATCCAATCCCCCGAGCGGGATGATCCGCAGCTCAGCATCGGTGGGCTTCTTCGCCTTCTTGCGACGATGCGACCCCGCAGGCTTCGACGCTTTCTGCTCCCCCTGCTTCAAGGCCTCATCGCGCGTGAGATGAGGACGCTCGCGCTCTAGGCTTACATGCTTGTAGCTGCTGGTCCTCTTCTTGTTGCGGCGACTGCGCTGCGTTTTGCGCTGGTCATCGCCCTGCTTGCCCTGTTGGTTCTGCGTGTTCTGCTGCATCTTCTGGCTTCCGTTCGCGCTTGGCTCTCCGCGATGCGCGTCAGTTGCCCTCCCTGCGTTGGCAGGGTCATGGTTCGTGTGATTCTGTTCTTGCATCTTTTCCTTATCTGTTGCGTTTTCGATCTGCGATGAGGAAGCGTGCTCCTCTAGGCGAGCGCACCCACCTGCCTCATCGTCTCTTGCAAGCGCTGGGTCTGACAGGGCGTGGCCTCCACCAAGGGGAGCCTGACACCGCCGACAGGAAAGCCCGAAAGCTCCAGCGCCTTCTTCACCAATATGGGATTCGATGTCTCGAAGAGCCCTTCCATGAGCGGCAAGAGCGCGTCATTGAGCATCTCTGCCTGCTCCCAGTCGCCTCGCGCGCACGCATCCGTGATCTCCCTCATGCGAGCGGGCAAGACGTTGCCGATAGTTGATATGACGCCCGCCGCGCCCATGCGCATCATGGCAAGGGTGGCAGAGTCATCGCCCGAATAGACCAAGAAGTCATCTGGCGCCTCGGAGATGATGCGCTCCACCTGCTCCATGTCCCCAGATGCCTCTTTCACAGCCACGATGTTCGCGCAGTCATAGGCCAGGCGCAATGTGGTGTCTGCGCTCATGTTGATGGAGCAGCGACCGGGGATGTTGTAGAGGATGATAGGCAGATCCGTTGAGTCCGCAATGGTCTTGAAGTGCAGATAGAGCCCTTCTTGCGGAGGCTTGTTGTAGTACGGCACGACGCACATGAACGCATCCACGCCCAGCTTCTCCACATCAGCAGCGAAGCTGACCGTATCGGCCGTACAGTTATCCCCGACGTTCGCGATGACGGGGACCTGCCCGCCCACAGCACCCACAACTGTCTCGAACAGGCGCATCTTCTGGGGATAGAAGACCGTGGGCGACTCTCCCGTGGTCCCGTTCACCACGAGCGCGTCAGCGCCACCATCCACCAAGCGGCACGCCAGCTCAGCGGCGCGCGGCAAGTCCAGCTCAAGGGTGGGAGTGAACGGCGTGACCATGGCGGGGATCATCCGACCGAAACGGGGGCGTGAGCTGATCATCTCATCTCCTACTATCAGCATGCATGGATCTTATCATGCGAACAAACGTTTTCATCATGTCTAGATGATTCTAGCATCAAAGATCCATGATGCTCTCCAGGCCGACGACGAGTCCGGTGAGCTTCGCTGATTCTCGGATGCCCAGCAGGACACCGGGCATGTACGAGGAGGTATCCCATGAGACGTGCTTGAGGGAGAGCGTCTGGCCGAGCCCTCCGAAGATGACCTCCTGATTCGCAACGAATCCATCAGAGCGCACCGAATGCACGGGCACCCCATCGATGAGCGCCCCGCGCGCACCTTCGGCGCCCTCGATCTCCGTCTCCTTGCCTGGAGAGGCGCTTCTACGGCCACCGCGCCCTTCCGCGATCATCTTCGCCGTCATGACGGCAGTGCCTGACGGCGCATCCTTCTTGCGACAATGATGGAACTCGATGACCTCTGCTTCGGGAAAGTAGGGAGCAGCTGCCTTGGCGAACTGCATCATGAGGACAGCGCCTGTGGTGAAGTTGGGAGCGAAGAAGAGGCTTGCATCTCCCTGCGCCTGCGATGCGAGGTCTTGAAGAGCATCAGAGCCGAGCCCCGTGGTGCCCACGACGCAATCCACGCCCTCACCGAGCGCACAGGCGATGTTGCCCGCGGCAACGTCGGGACGCGTGAAATCCACCATCACATCCACTTCATGCGCGCCAAGCGCCTCTGCCACGCTGCCATAGACAGGATAGCTGGCATCAGCAGCTGGATGAGGGTCGATGCCACAGATAAGCTCCATATCAGGCGCGTCATCCACGGCTTGGGCGGTTGCGCGGCCCATCCTTCCGGATGAGCCCGCAACGGCTACCTTGATCATGAGTGGTGCGAACGACGCGGCTTGCGGTTGCCCTGACCGGGCTTGGGGTGCTCAGACCCATTCCCGCCTGTTGGGGCGCTCCCGGCCGGTGCGTCAGGCTTGTCCAGGCGATCGAGCGAGATCTTGCCCGTCTTCGGATCCACTTCCGTGACCTCGACCTTGACGACATCGCCCAGATCCAGCACATCCTCGACCTTGCCGACGCGCCCGCGCGCCACCTTGGAGATGTGCAAGAGCCCGTCTTTGCTGGGTGTCAGACGGACGAAGGCGCCGAAGTCCTTGATCCCGACCACTTCGCCGTCATAGACCTCGCCTACCTCAGGCTCCTTCACGATGGCCATGATCATATCCTTGGCGGCCTTGCCGGCCGTGCCCTCAACGGCAGCGATATGGATGGTGCCATCCTCTTGGATGTCGATGCTGGCGCCAGTCTCATCCTGAATGCCGCGGACCACCTTGCCACCGGATCCGATGACCTCGCGGATCTTGTCCTGCGGGATATGGATGGTCTCGATGCGCGGTGCAGTGTCCTTGAGCTCAGCACGCGGCGTACGGATGGTGGCGAGCATGGCGTCCAGGATCTGTGCGCGAGCCTCTTTCGCCTGAGAGAGCGCACGAGCCAAGATGTCCACCGAAAGGCCGCGGGCCTTGTTGTCCATCTGAAGCGCAGTGATGCCGCTGGCAGTGCCGCACACCTTGAAGTCCATGTCGCCCAAGAAGTCCTCGATGCCCTGGATGTCGGTCAGGATGACCACGTCATCGCCTTCCTTGATGAGCCCCATGGCCACACCGGAAACGGGGGCGGAGATGGGCACGCCCGCATCCATGAGCGCAAGCGTGGAACCGCAGGTAGACGCCATGGAAGAGGAGCCGTTCGATTCCAGGATCTCAGAGACAACGCGGATGGCGTAGGGGAAGTCATCCTCTGAGGGGAGCACCGGGAGCAACGCGCGCTCAGCAAGGGCACCGTGTCCTATCTCACGGCGCTTCGGAGCACCCATGCGGCCGGTCTCTCCCGTGCAATACGGCGGGAAGTTGTATTGGTGCATATAGCGCTTGCCCTCTTCGGGCCAGATGGTGTCCAGGCGCTGCCACTCGTTCAGCATGCCCAGCGTGCAGACCGAAAGCGCTTGGGTCTGACCACGCTGGAAGAGCCCCGAGCCGTGCACGCGAGGCAGATACCCCGGCACGATATGCAGCGGGCGGATCTCAGTGGGCGTACGGCCATCCACGCGCTCGCCGCGCGCGATGATCATGGCGCGCATGGCCTTCTTCTCCAGCGCCTTGAGCGCAGCGGCTATGTCAGCGCCCCATGAAGCCCGCTCCTCCTCGGTGAACTCATCCGCCGTGATGCGCTCCTTCAATGCCTCCACACGGCTCAAGCGCTCCGACTTGTCAGGGCATGTGAGCGCTGCGGTCATCTCATCGGCATAAGGGCTGATGCGCTCATCGATGGCAGGATCTGCCTCATGGATGGTGTAGGGCAAAGGCTCTGGAGCCACCTGAGCGATGAACTCTGCCTGCTTGTCGCAGAAGGCGGCGATGGCCTCTTGCGCGAACGTCATGGCGGCGAGCATATCCTCTTCGGAGATCTCATGGGCACCGGCCTCCACCATGGAGATGTAGTCCTTCGTACCGGCGATGGTGAGCTCCAGATCAGAGGTCTCCTGCTCTTCGTAGGTGGGGTTCACGATGAACGCGCCGGTCTCCTTGTTGCGGCCGATGCGCACGCACGCAGCCGGTCCGTCGAAGGGGGCGCCACCCACCAAAAGCGCTGCCGAAGCACCTCCGATGCAGATGGTATCCGGTGGATTCTGCCCATCAGCGACGAAGGTGGTGGCTACGATATGCACCTCGTTCTTGAATCCGTCAGGGAAGCCCGGGCGGATGGGACGGTCGATCATGCGCGCCGTGAGCGTGCCCTTATCCGACGGCTTCGCCTCGCGCTTGAGATATCCGCCGGGAATGCGCCCGACCGAATACATCTTCTCCATGAAGTCCACCGTGAGCGGGAAGAAGTCGTAGTCGCGCTGCTGCTTAGACACCACTGCGGTGACGAGCACGCTGGTGGCTCCGCACGTGACGAGCACCGCGCCCGTTGCTTGCTTTGCCAGCTCTCCGGTTTCGAACCGGTAGCTCTTGCCATACAGTTCGAATTCGGAAACGATCTTTGCCATGCCTTTTCTCTTTTCTCCTCTTACCTGACCGGCGCCCTTTGCGCTCGGCTCACCTCTTCGCAGATCCGACAAGCAACGCGCCTGTCAGATCATGCCAATGCGGCAGCTTTTGCGCTCCCGCATTCGACAAGGCCCGCTTGTGCGGGCCTTGGTTCGAGCTTAGATGTTGTCGCGGATCCCCAGCTTCTTGATCAGATCACGATACTCATCGATGTTGCCGGACTTGATGTACTTCAAAAGCCCGCGCCTCTTGCCGATGAGCTTCATGAGGCCTCGACGCGTATGGTTGTCCTTCTTGTGCGTCTTCAGATGCTCGGTGAGATTCCGGATGCGCTCAGTGAGGATGGCCACCTGCACCTCCGCGCTCCCTGAATCGTGCTCATCCTTGCCGTACTCCTTGATGAGGCGCGCAGTCTCTTCCTTGGTGATGCTGTACTTGTTAGCCATGTTCCTTCTCTCCACCTTTCTTTGAGGTTCTTCGGGCTCTTCCGCTCAAGGAAGCTGCCCGCCATCAGATGCGTTCAGCCTGGGCGAGCAAGCTGGTGGAGCATGCAAGCCAAGGACAGACGCACTGCGCATCAGCGCAGCCGTCGAATTATATGACAGATGCCGCTTGCAAACAACCGCTCAAGGTCTTGAAGGCAGAAAACGAGCGCAAGCGAGCACCGGTCTGACGCAATGCCCACATCTCGGCCACCGAAGCAGCATCCCACGCAGAGCTCGTTGGATCCATCTGCGCGATATCTGCGAAGGTGCTATGCAAGAGGCTGTCGCACAGAGCAAGCGTAGCTTGGGAGACGCCCACGGTATCCATATCCGTTGCGCACGCTGCGCACGCTGCTCCCCCATCCGCATAGGAGAAGCGCACGCTCCCCCCTCGCATGCCCACAGGCGCACCACAGCATGCGCATGCAGCGAAGGAAGGTCGCATGCCGATGAGCGCGGTGAGCTTGAAGGCGAACGCTGCCACGACGAGCGGCAGCGCATCCTCAGGTGCCTTCGCTACCTGGAAAAGCGCCGTGCGGACCATGTCGAAGAGACGCGGTACCGGCAAGTCAGGTTGGATGACCGCATCCACCAGCTCTGCCATCACGCTGGCAGCTGCGAAGCGAAGCGGGTCTATCAGGAGCTCATCGTGATGCTCTTGAAGCTTGGAGCCCTTGGCGATCCCCAACCCCTTACCACCCACGATGGTCAGCGTCACGCAGTTGAACAGGTCAAGGGTGGCAGAACTGGCATTGGTGGGCTTGCGCGCACCCTTCGCCACGACACGCTCGCATGAGCCGTCATTAACGAGCAGATGCAAGATGAGATCGGATTCTGCGAGCTTCGTCTTCTTGAGGACGATGGCCTCTTCCCGTACCTCCGGCGAGGCCACGGCTTACGCCTTCTTGAGCGCTGGGTCTATAGAGGCAAGCTCCCCGGCGGCCGTGAATGTCATGGTGCCGCTGATGCTCTGTTCGTTGCCATAGCGCGTCTCAGGCTGCGAACCGAACCATGAATGCGTCTCGAAAGGCTGCATGACCACGGTGAAAGAGCAGCTATCGTTGCCCTGATAGTCAAGGGAAGAGACGCTCTTGAGCTCATAGGACATGCCATTGATGGTGTAGGTGGAGGCACCGGCGAACCAGGATCGGGCAAGCTCCACCACCTCAGAGGCGCGGCTCTTCGCTATGTTGATGGTGACCCCTGAACCGCTGGGAAGCTCTGTCCCCGCCGCTGGGTCGGTGCCGAGCACGGTTCCTTCAGGCACATCTTCGGTGTAGACGCGCGACGTGCTCACCACGTAGCCTTCTGCCTCAAGGGCAGCCTGTGCCTCTTCAACGGAGAGCCCTTCCGTTGCAGGGACGACGAAGGGAATGGCTACGGTCAGCGTGATGGTGGCCTGCGCTTTCGATCGAACCCCAGGTTCTGGGCTGATGGCTATGACCACGCCTTGAGCCTCATTGGATTTCTGTTCGGTCACTTGCACGTTCTGAAAGCCTTCGCTCTCAAGGAGCGCCAAAGCCTCATCTTGGGGCTTTCCCATGACATCGGGGACCGTGCGCGCACAGGATACATCGATGGTCACCTCTGATCCCGCTTCTGCCCGCGCATCGGCCTCGGGCGTGGTCTTGAGCACGATGCCCTCCACATCGTCGGACTTGACGAGCACCGGCGTTACCGCAAAGCCCGCAGCTTCAAGGCGCGCCGTGGCCTCTTCGGCCTTCATGCCGATGACGTTCGGCACCTGCTTGCCACCCCAGAACTGAAGGGAATACGTGGCGAAGGCCACGCCAGCTCCCAACACCAGGATGATGACGGCGATGAGGAGCGCGATGAGCGCCTTGCGCCGGCCGCTCATAGCGCCCGGCATCTTCAGCTTCTTCTGCTTTTTCGACGCATCGGCGATATAGGCCTTGCTCTGCGCATCCAACCCCTCCCCCACACGAGGCATCTCTTGGGTCTGTGACGGGCCGTGGATGGGATGGGCAGAAGGTGCGAACGGATCCGGGATATCCGCGAGATCTGGCTCCACCATGCCGATATACAGAGAATCCCCACCAATCATCTGCGTCTGGTCTTGAGAGAGCGCGTCCTGATCATCAGGTGAGACAGGTACCGTGGGCACCGGCAGATCTTGCGTGATGGCCCCTGAAGAGGCAGCCGCGAAGGAGGCATCATGTACCGCTAAGGGGTGTCCGCATCCATCGCAGAAGCGAGCGCTTTCCCGATTCTCTGTTCCACACACAGGGCAGATCATGCAAACATCCGTTCATTCCGTATAGCCGAAGCGCTGCAAGGACGATTCATCCTTGCGCCAATGCTTCTTCACCTTGACCTTGAGCCCGAGGTAGCACCGCACCTTGAACATCTGCTCGATGTCTGTGCGCGCTGCTTGTCCCAAGCGCTTCACGCTCGCTCCCTTTGCGCCGATGAGCATCGCCTTTTGGCTCTCTCGCTCCACGTAGATGGAAGCCTCTATGCGCAAAAGGCCACGCTCTTCTTCCATCTCATCCACCAAGACGCCCACCGAATGCGGCACCTCGTCGCGGAACGACCGGAGCACCTTTTCGCGGATGACCTCAGAGATCATGGTCCTCTCCGCAACGTTGGAGATCATGTCTTTCGGGTACCACAAAGGTCCAACGGGCAAGAGCTCTGTCACCTCTTCCAAGAAGGCCTTCGCATTGTATCCCGTCTTCGCTGAAAGGGATACGACAGCATCCCAATCCGCCAAGCCTCTGGCCGCCTCGAATTGCGAAGCAGTCTGCGCGGGAGTTGCGATATCCGATTTCGACAGCACGAGCATCTTGGCTGCTGGGCTTGAGGCCACATGTGCTGCCACCCATTCGTCTCCGCGCCCGACAGGCTTGGTGGAGTCGATCAGCATGGCCACGACATCCACATCTGCAAGAGCTGAAGTTGCTTGGGCATTCAGATGCTCGCCGAGCAGGTCATGGGGCTTGTGCAATCCCGGCGTATCCACGAAGACGATCTGGCACGCCGGCAGCGTGAGCACGCCTTGGACATTGGTGCGCGTGGTCTGGGGCGTAGAAGAGGTGATGGCCACCTTCTGCCCCACGAGCGCATTCATGAGCGTGGACTTCCCCGCATTGGGTCGACCCACCAGTGCGACGAAGCCTGACCGGAAGCCCTCCGGAGGTGCAGCGGATGCGTCATCAGCCATGTCAGGATGAGCAGAGAAGTACGCGTCAAGATCCATGAGGAACGCCCCTCTATGCGATGCCCATGAGCGCGAGCATCCGTGGCACGAAGATGATGGCTGCCACGACCACCGAAGCGATGGCAGCCACGTAGACGCTTGCAGCTGCGCAATCCTTCGCACGCATGGCCAGCTCGTCCCACTCAGGCGAGACCAGATCGACGACGGATTCGACAGCTGTGTTGATCAATTCGAAGGAGATGACAGCCATGATGCAGACCACGATGGCGATCCATTCGACAGAGCTGATCTGGAAGAGGAATCCCAAGAGGATGGCTATGAGAGCAACGCAGCCATGGACCTTGAAGTTGCGTTGCGAACAGATGGCGTATCTCAGTCCCGCCTGCGCACAGGCGAAGGCATGACCAACCGAAAAGCGGCTCCCATCTCCTGCATGGCGGACATAGCGCGTCTTCGGTTCATCACCGCATGCCATCGCGCGCTCCCTCCTGGGAAGCCCACCACGACGCCAAAAGCGCGTCTTGCTCTTCTTGCATGAGGGCGGCCTCGTCATCCTCCACGTGGTCGTATCCCATCAGATGCAGCATCCCATGCACGATGAGCGTATCCACTTCCTCGGTGAGGGAATGCCCCAGATCCTGTGCCTGCCCAACAGCCACATCAGGGGCGATGATGATGTCTCCCGCCTCGAAGGTCTGGCCATCTTCAGGGAAGCAATCATCAAGATTGTCGCATTCGAAGGAGAGCACATCGGTCGGGCCTTCCTTTCCGCGATAGCCCTCATTCAGACGCGCCATCTCCGCATCGTCCACGAAGGTGATGGATACTTCAGACTGAGCAGGAAGGCCAAGAGAGCGCGCCACATGGCTGATAAGCGCTTCGATGCGGGCTGCATCCAGCCCCTCTTCGCCATGGTCGATGGTGATGAGCGCCTTCATGCGCCCATCCCCTTCGCAGCCTGCTCATAGGCGGCGATGATCTGCGAGACAAGCGAATTGCGCACCACATCGCGCCCATGCAGATGGATGGCAACGATGTCTTCGATATTCACGAGCACGGCAAGGGCATCTTTCAAGCCCGCAGCGCCTGACGGAAGATCGCTTTGCGACATATCTCCCGTGATGACCATCTTCGATGATTCGCCCAAGCGCGTGAGCGCCATCTTCATCTGCTCCTTGGTGGCATTCTGCGCCTCGTCCAAGATGATGAAGCTGTCGCTTAACGTGCGCCCGCGCATGAAGGCAAGCGGCGCGATCTCCACGATGCCGCGATCAACCAAGCTTGCCGCGCGCTCGGCATCCATCATGTCGAAGAGCGCGTCATAGAGGGGGCGGATGTAGGGGTCCACCTTCTCCGTCAGCGTACCTGGCAGAAAGCCCAGGTTCTCCCCCGCCTCCACGATGGGACGCGACAACACGATGCGCGAGACCTCGCGCCGCTCCAACGCTGATATGGCCATAGCCATGGCGAGGTAGGTCTTGCCCGTGCCCGCTGGTCCCACCGCAAACGTGATGGTGTGGCTGCGAATGGCATCCACGTATATCTTCTGGCCCTCCGTCTTCGGCCGAATGGCGCGCCCTTTATGGACGAGCAGGACGTCGTCGCGAAGCGCTTTGGGGCTCAGATGCGCCTGCTTGGTCATCTGGATGGCCTGGCGAACAGCACGTTCGTCCAGATCTTGGCCCTTCTGCACGGCATCGACCATCTCCGAGAAGACGGTGATGGCCGCTTCGCGCGTGCTGGGGGCACCCTTGATGCGGATATCATTGCCCTGAACGGTGATGGTAGCGTCGAAGGAGTCTTGGACAAGGCGCAAGAGCTCGTCCCCCCATCCGGTGATGAGCGCCATGGGCACCTCAGACGGGATGGTCATGCGTGTGATGTCGGTATCTGTCATGGTGCAATTCTAACAGGTAGAGCGCCGCCTCAGACAGTAGTCACCGGCAAAAATGGATGCGGCGCAGGAGGTCTTCTTCTCCGAGAGATCAACCCGCCGCCAAACTAACAGCACCCACGTCAACCTGCAGCATTGCTAGTTCAAGTGTATCGCCCCTGCCTTTGGCAGGGTCTCTTTGCATGAAACAGCCTACGAAGGAAGAGTCTCAACCCTCGTGGGTGCCGGCAACTGCCGGCACGGGATTAGAAAAGGATGCGGCGCGCAAAGCTGTCTGACCTGATGGGCTATTCCGCCGCCGAACTAAGAGCGCAGTGCAAGCACTGCGCAAAAGGTTGGATTCGCTTCGCTCGTCCAACCTGAGCTCTTCTTAGAGTCTGTTATGCCCTTTGCATATCCATGCAAAGGGCACTGTTTTCACTTGTGCTGGCAGTTGCCAGCACCCACGAGGGGTGGAACCATATTCCAGAGCAGTGTCGGCACGATTACCGGTCTTCGGAAATGCTGTGCACGGAAACGGACAGCAACACGTAGATGAGCACCGGGAAGAAGGCGAACTGCAAGTCGAAATCGATGAGCGAATGCGATGCCAAGAACCAAAAGACGGGCTCCAAAGCGCTTTGCCCACGCACGATCGCAAAGCCCATCAATATAAGAAGGCTGAGAGGCGCAAGCATCCCGGCATCCAAGGCAAGCTGAAGGTATCCACAATGGACGACAGCGCTCTTATACGCAACGCTCTGCACAACAGGATAGGCATGCTGCCATTGATCGGGACCGATCCCCCACAAGGGATCGCGCGTAAGAAGCGTGAGCGCATCCCTTATCTGGAAGAGCCTCTCACCCATGGTGGCTACAGCTTGCTCAAGGCGAGGCAGCATCATGAATGCAAGGATGCATGCTGCAAGCACGCCCACGATGAGGATGATCCAAAACGTGCATTGACTGCGTGAACCACCTGCAAGCCACTTCGATATCCGAGACCAGCCTTCATAGACAGCGATGACTGCGATCAAGAAGACGAGAACGCCGAATCCCACCTGCACCCTCAGACACGCGAACACGACAGCAGCAAGCACGGCTTGGATCAAGGCGAGCGTTGCATGCGCGTACGCATGAGGATTGCGCTCATGGATGAGATATGCAGCTATGCAGCAAGCGAAGATGATGCCGAAGAGGAGGATCGCGCCTGCGGACTGCGTGAGCAAGAGCGCCACGAGCGGCATCAGCAAGCAGCGCGCAAGCCGCCCATCAGCGCTGCGCAAGCAGAACAACGCTGCCACAGCGAACCACGCACCAGCAGCATTCGCATACTGGAAGAGGAATTGCAGTCTTCCTGCATTCATGGTACCGCCTATGTGCGGCATGCCGGCATAGAGCGCCACGCCAAGGACCGCGCTCACGATGCCAAGATAGGCCAACCCCTTCATGAGCCACGGATAGCACCGCTCATCCAAACAACCTGCCACCACCGCTGCTGCTGCCGCGAGCAGCCAAGGAGAGCATTCGATAAGACTCGCAAGGGGCAACCCATGCACGAAAGCGCTCACCGCCATCAGCGCAGCGATGAAGAACGCAGATGCTGGCACGATCCAGAACCTGAGGCTCTTCATGGATGGAAGCTGTCGCTTCACGCGGGCCACCACAACCAAAATGACGGCAATAACGAGGTAGCCGATGAGGATGAAAGAGGCGGCTTCCGGAAAGAAGCCGCCTTGGAAGACCATCAGGATGGCGAGCAGGCAGATGAGAGAAGCGGCTGCAGCGCGCATCGTCATGGATATGGATGCTGTGCGTCTATCTCCGCGCATTCGATTTGCGCCGCTTCAGGATCATGAACGCAGCAATGCCAGAGAACAGCGCAAGGTAGATCAACAGAAAGCCGATGAGCACCGAAGCCATGGTTTCGTCCCCTGTCTGCGCAAGGCCGCCCACATACCCTTGGTTCTTCGTCGGCTGTTCGCCTCCGGTCCCCGCCACGAAGGCGTCATCGTCCAATACCTCCAGCGCGAACGTGGAGAGATCGACGATGTTTCCCAGGATGATCTTCCCGTCAGAGGTGACGAAGGATTCATGGGAGGTGATGTTCGCACGATCATCCTTATGGCAATGATGGATGACGGCCTTCTTCCCAGGGCTTGCCGGCCCGCCAGGGAACGCGAACGTGAGCGACCCGAAGCCTTCATGAGTCTCTTCGCCGTCCACATTCAAGCGCACATCGAACGTGCCCGCAGGCCATCCATCTCCTATCTTGGAGACGAGCGCATCGAATACGCCGCCAGAGCTTACCGGCACCACATCGATCTCAACCTGCTTCCCCGCATCCGAAGGGAGAACGAGCCCTTGGGGCCACGCAGTGAAGCCATCAGCTACCGGCGCGCCTTTCACCAGCAAACTGCGCATGATGCCATTCGCATCCGTCCAACCGAGCGTGAGGCGACCGTCCTTCTTTGCGATGCCGCCGATGGTGACCTGCGCTGAATGGCGCATGCCGTCTGCCTCTTGCTCATGGGTCACCTCAGCCGGAAGATCTTGATGCTCTCCGCAACCACGGATGCATGTGATGCGGGCAGTGGCGCTTTGGAAATCATCGCTCCATGTCCATTCCGGTTCGCTCCAACTATGACCATAGGCAGGAAGCGCTTCCTGAATGAGCTCTCCGCATTTGGTGCAGGTATATTCCTGCATGCCATCTTCTGTGCAGGTGGGATAAGCGATGATCTTCCGTTCAGTCCAAGCATGTCCGCCCAGATTCGGCAAGCGCATTCCACCCTGCTTGGCGCCACAGCGAGAGCACGTGAACTCATCTTCGTGACCATCTTCGGTACAGGTGGGATCAACCGCTTCAGAGGTCAACACATAGTCATGACCTAAAGCAGGCTCTCCACTGGCCTCGTCGCGGTATGCATAACCACAACGCTGGC
>CANODU010000015.1 GCA_947565185.1 uncultured Eggerthellaceae bacterium
TCCCTACGGCTTGTCAACGGTTTTTCTTGAGATTCTTGGAAATTTTTTTGAGAGATGGGGAATGAGGGGGTGCTCGGGTAAGGTACCTGCATCTTTGCTTGAGCGGGAAAGGATGTTATGCACCTGTGCTCTGCACAGGTGCATTGTCTTTATTCGTGCCGGCAGTTGGTGGCACCCACGGGGTGTGAGTCAGGTTGTTGTGGGTGTCGGCAGTGGGTGGCACCCACAGGGGCAGAACTAAAGTTCTGCGCTACGAAAGATGTGACATTCGCGGGGAAGCGTATCAGGGGGACGGAGGCAGTCTGTATCAGGGGGACGGAGGAGTGAGACGCGCAACGCGCATCTCACTCCTCCGTCCCCCTGATACAGACTGCCTCCGTCCCCCTGATACACCTAGAGGAAATCGGGATAGAAGCGGCGAAGAAGGTCTGGGGGTTCGCCAACGTAGCGCACGTACAGGCGCTTGCGGGCGCGCGTGCAGTTGACATACAGGATGTTCTTGAGCATTGCCTCTTCCGCTTCATGCAGAGAAGCGCAGTCCACGATGACGTTGTCGAACTCCAGCCCCTTGCCGCCCAGATGCCCGATGATGTAGAGCCCCCTATCCAGCACGCCACCATCCCGCGGATTGCCTATCTCTATCCCACGTTCGCGCGCCCGCTTGAACCACGGCTGCGTGTTCCCGCTGATCACCGCGGTGGTCTCTTCAGGACACGCCTGGCTGATGCTCTCTATGAGCCCCATGATGCTCTCTTCGGACCACTCCCCTACGAACACGAGATCAGATGCCCGCTCCTTTTCTGTTGGCCTGCCCAAGAGCCTGTCCGCAAAGGCTTCGATGGCAGCGCTATTCCGCTTGTTGTCCTCCAGTTCGATGGTGCGGCCGTGGATATCCTCATCCAATTCAGCCCAGGTGAAGTCTCGCTTGTAGATCTTCTGATTCTCGTCCCCGCAGATATAGACGCGACTCTGTTCGTCAGCGCGCATGCGCACGAGCAGCTTCACCGAAGAGAGCGTGAGGTCCTGCACCTCGTCGATGGCGATGGCGTCATAGGTGGGCAGATCAGGATCAGTCAACAGGCGCTTGGTGGCCTGTTCGATGGTGTACTGGCCCTGAGCGATAAGGATGTCCTGGAATGCCGTCCATATCTCCAGGATGACGCGGCGGATGTCTGCGGATGGCCGACGCCTCACGCCACGGCCGACGCGCGAAGCATCCGGATACAGCGCACGAGCCTCCTCTGGCCCCTGATAGCGCGCTTCGAGCCACGCTATCTCATCAGAGACCCACTCCACATTCGCTGGGTCTCCCGTGAAGAGATAGTACTCTTGGGCCTGATCGGGATGCTTGGCCGCCACCTGTCCCATGGCGCTTGCAATGGCCCCGTGGATGTCCGCCTCATAGATGAGCTTCCAGAACTGGCCCGGCATGCCTTGAGCAGTAGGCTCATAGCGCGAGCGGGATGCAAAGGATGCCAGATGCGCGAACTCCTCTGCTGGATTCGCCCGCACGAGCTGGTTCACGAACTGGTCGTAGCTCACCACTTCGATGTTGTCTGCCGCATGCGGCATGCGCGCCAAGAGCGCTGAGACATGCGCGCGAAGCGCCGTATTGAAGCAGACGAAGAGCCCGTGGCGCTGCCTTTCAGGCAAGAGTCCCATCTGCCGAGAAGCGCTGGTGTCTTGGATCAGCTTCGCCAACAGGCAGAGCGTCTTGCCCGTGCCAGCGCCGCCCGATATCTGGAGCACGTTCGTCTTCGCATTCGCATTGCGGGGGAATGCCATGACGTCGAACTGCTTGTCGGTGGCGCTTCCGGCGCCTTGGAGCAGCCGGCGGATATGATCGTGCTCCGAGAGGATGGTGCGCACGCGCCGCTCCTCTTGGATGAGCGCATCGCGCACGTCTGCTTCGGCCTGGCGCAGCTCTTGATCCGCTTGGGTAAGCTGCGCGAGAAGCTCCTGAGCCTCAGCCTGCGCTGCCTCTTCTGCAGCGTCTGTAGCTGCATGCTCTTTCGCGATGGCAGCCACGCGCGCTTGCACGCCGTCCACCAGCTTGTCTATCTGCTGGGCAGTGTCCGTGAAGAACCGCTTGTTCTCCTGAGCTCTTTGGATCACCTGCTCTGCGGACTGGCTGACGGAATCATCCCCGCTCAAGGCAGCAGCCGTTTTGGCAAGGTGCTTGAGGCGCGCTGCATCCTCATCCATCTGCGGATAGAATGCCGATGCGGTCTGCTGCGTCTCGTCCATGGGATGGGAACTCCCTTCGCTTGAGCGGCGCTGCGTCGGGCTAGCCTTCAAGATCTGGATTCCAATCAACTATAGCATGCTCATAGGCCGCCTGCGCATCCGCGCCACAGAGCCTCACGAGCGTATCCGTCTCATCGATCAGATCATCGAAATCAGGGCCATCGCCGCGCGCAGCCCGATCGAGCACGTAGGCAAGCTGATCGCTCACATCTTCCTGGCTGTATCTTCCGCAGACGAGCTTCGCCATGAGCGAGACCCATTCCACCCCGAGGCTGTCTGGATAGCTCTCGCGGAACCTATCTGCCAGAGGAGCCGCATCCGCGAGCTCCTCAGCACTTCTCAGCTGCCTTTCGAAGGCGAGGTCATCCACGTGCGCATACTCGTAGAAGACATCGAGCCACGCAATGAGGTCATCCGGGCTCTCCGCCGCCTTCTCTATGCGACTGGCCAGTTGAGTGTCCAGCTTGAAGTACCCGTTGATGTAGGCACCGATCTGGTCATCGGCAAGGTCTGCCTCACAGAGTGCGAGCATGTTGCCGATGGCGGCGCGTCGGGCGAAGACGATGGTGTCGTTGGTCCACACGAGGAGCAACGCGATGAGGGATGCAATGCGCTCCTCTTCGCGGGCGCTTCGATAGATCTCCGCATACCGAGCATGGACCGGCCGTGGATCAGAGAGGGAGAAGCCGGGGCTGTGACGAGCGATATAGGTCTCCACTGCACGCTCCGCGCGGTGGAGCACAGAGCCATCGGCCTCTGCCAGCTCCACCGTCAGCGTGCCATGATTCCAATCATGGGTCCAATCCATCACGAAGCCGCAGATGGCAAGCTTGTAGAGCGCCTTTTCCGTCTGCGTGCCGCGATGGTCTGGCCGCACATCCGCATCATCGACAGCATCGGCCGGGATGGTCGCGAACCCGTGCGCCGTCCGCGCTTCCTCCAAACGCGCGAGCAAGAGCAAGATGCGCCTGAGCTCATCGGCGA
Source organism: uncultured Eggerthellaceae bacterium (assembly GCA_947565185.1). GTDB lineage: Bacteria > Actinomycetota > Coriobacteriia > Coriobacteriales > Eggerthellaceae > MGBC163016. Next base: position 3,232 of record CANODU010000015.1, read on the forward strand.
AAGCCGCGAACCCCAGATTCCAGAGGAAGAAGATAGTGGCGAGGTCGCCCTCAAGCTCTGGCTGGAGAGCGTGGATCTCTTCGATGGAAGTGGAGCGCGCGAACAGGCGGCGCGTGCGCTCTTCGCTCCCATCGGGCACGTAGAGGATGTAGCAATCGGCATCGTTGTTGGTCTGCGCGCGGCCCGCTCGGCCCGCTTCCTGATAGAACGCTTCGATGGACCACGGCAGGTTCGCATGGATGGTGAAGCGCACATTCGGCTTGTCGATACCCATGCCGAAGGATTTGGTGGCTACCATGATGGGGAATTCATCGTCCATGAAGCCGCGCTGGATCTGCGCGCGATCATCTCCTCGGCCGCTGTGATAGGTCTGGGCAGGGATGCCGCGCGCCTGCACGTGATCTTTGATCTCTTCGCATCCGATGGAATTGCTGGCAGCATGACCTGAGCGCGTATTCGCGAAGATGATCCCACAGATGGTGGCCGCTCCGCGCGGCTGGAAGACCTCCACCGCTTCGCGGTCGAGCGAATGGCGCGCAGCTATCTCATCCAAGATGGCGTCCAGATCCCGCAGACGCATGGAAGCGGTGGTGCGCTTGATGTGGAAGTGCAGCTCAGGGCGGCTCAAGGCCGAAGACGTTTGGATGTTGTCAGAGGTGATGCCAAGCTCCGCCTTGAGGTCTGCCAAGACGTCGCGCGACGCCGTAGCCGTGAGCCCCAGCAGGCATGCGCCGGGACAGAAGCGGTCGAAGGTGCGCTTCAGGAGAAGGTAGGACACGCGGAAGTCATGACCCCATTCGGAGAGGCAGTGCACCTCGTCTATCACCGCATAGCCGAACGTGAGCTCATGCGCTATCTGGCGAAGCTCATGCCTGAATACGGCATCTTGGAAGCGCTCTGGCGACACCCAGATGATCTGATAGCGCCCCTGTCCGAGGCCTTTGCGCACGCGAGCGCGCTCTGCGGTGGACATCTGGGAATCCAGGCGCGATGCGTGCTGGATGCCGTGGGCACCGAGGCCACGTTCCTGGTCTTGGATGAGCGAGACGATGGGGCAGACGACGAAGCTCACGGCAGGCTGCAGAAGGCAGGCGAGCTGATAGCAGATGGATTTGCCGGAGCCCGTGGGCAAGATGCCCAGCGTGGGCTTGCGCGCCAAAGCGCGACGGATGATGCCGAGCTGCCCGGGCTTGAAGCGCTCATAGCCGAAGAGGAGCTCCAAGAAGAAGCGAAGCGCGCCTTCGACCGCTTCGTGACGAGAGGGCTCCATGTCATAGATGATGGCCGACGCGCACGCTACGCGAAACTCATCGCGGACAGGATCATGAGCGCTCCGGATGCAGATGCGCGGGGGTGCTCCCTTCGGCTGCTTCGCTAGATCCCTCTCATCCCAAGTTCGAAAGGCTGACGCATCCAACACGAGCTGGGCGTCCTTGTCTGTGAAGACGACCGCAGGCGCTTCGAAGGGCACGGACGCGAGCGCAGCCAGAGGGGCAAGCATGGCGAAGACGTCATCCAGCGCTGCGCGGGCGATGGCGCTGAGCGCATCTTTGGGCGCATCCCCCTCAAGGCTGATGCGCCACTGCCTATCGTCAAGCGCTAGCATGCCGGCGCGCATGAGCTGCACGAATGTCACCTGCAGCCGCATGGCAAGCTCGAAGGCTTGGATGGTGCGCAGGCCCGGCGCACCGGAAGCAAGCGGGCGCACCTCGCACCCCATGCGCATGGACATACCGTACCGCAGCGCTTCGATGACATCTGCCACCGCCTGTTCAGGATAGACGAGCTGGCGCGTGGTGAAGCGCAGCGTACGGACGTTCGCCAAGCGCAGGAGCTCATCACGACGAGCGTCCAGCATCTTCTGGGATGCGTCTTCGTGCTGCTGCCCATCTATCTCGATGACCAAGCGCGCGAGCGGACAGAAGAAGTCGACATGCTGTGCCGCCAGCTCTTCGGCGGGAAGCTCTGCTTCTTCCAAGATGCGCTCAAGGGACGCTTCGGGCTCGATGAGGCTGCGAAGATGCACCATATCCTCCGGCAGGGCATCCAGAAGCGCACGCCAGAAGGCAAGCGCCGGATTATAGCCCGAGCGCGCGCCTTTGATGGTGCTCTCCCAAACCGGCTCACGGGCTGCATCCACATAATGCGGGAGCGTGCGCACCTCAGGCGCGATGGGGCCCAGGGCGTCTGTGAGCACACGCGAGGGATTCGTGGGCGTGCCACGCTGGATCAGGTTCTGCACCACGGCCAAGAGCGGAGCGCATGCATCTGCCGCAGAAGGGTTCGCGCTGCTGTTCGCGGCGCTCCCAGGCGCTTCGGGAAGGCCGAGGATGGCGAACGTGCTGTGCTCATAGATATATGAGGCTGAAAAGCATTCCCGATGCGCTGCCATGACCGCCGATCTCCCTTCCTGGCCGAGCAGGAGATAAGGGGATTCTACTCCAAGGGCGCGATGTCCCAAAGGCACGATGCCAGGCCGTTGGCAGGTCAACCGAGATCAGAAGGGAAGCGATGCCGAAACGGATGCAAGAGGTACCGAGAGATGCCGCTTACGCGTCATCTACGGAAAGGTTGTCTGCAACGCGTAGGAAGGATGCCGCTTACGCGTCATCTACGGAAGGCTCTCTGATCTGTATCTGGGAGCGGGGTGAGTGAAGTATCATGACGGCATGGAAGGCTTGCCTCTGCATATATCCGTTCCCTCCTTCGGGATGGACGTGTTCCACGTCCTTGATGCCGCAGGAGCCGACGCGTGGTTCGTCGGCGGCTTCGTGCGCGATGCGCTCATGGGCCGGGCGGCGCACGATGTGGACATCGCCACCGATGCTCCCTGGCAGGACGTGCAAGCAGCGTGCGTTGCCGCCGGGTTCAAGACCTATGAGACCGGCGTCAAGCATGGGACCTTGACCGTGGTGCCTGACGGCACCCATGCCGTTGAGGTCACCACGTTCCGCACCGATGGCATCTATCTTGATGGCAGGCATCCCGAAAGCGTGGAGTTCGTGAGCTCCTTGGAAGAGGACCTCGCCCGACGCGACTTCACCATGAACGCCATCGCCTATCAGCCCGGCTTCGGGATCTTCGACCCCTTCGACGGCGCTGGTGATATAGAGCGCAAGCTCATCCGCGTCGTGGGCGAGCCTGAAGAGCGCTTTCGCGAAGACGCGCTGCGCATCCTGCGCGCCTGTCGGTTCGCGTCGCAGTTGGGCTTTCGCATAGATGGCGATACGCTTTGTGCCATGAACACGTGCAAGCACCTGATGGGCAGCGTCAGCCAAGAACGCAAGACCCATGAGCTGGACGGGTTGCTCATGGGGGATTTCCCCCATGACGCCATCATGATGACAGCAGACGTGCTCTCCTATGTGCTGCCTGAGCTGGTGGCTATGAACGGATGCGAACAACAGACGAAGTATCACTGCTTCGATGTGCTGGAGCATACGGCATGGGCCGTTCAGCATGCGGAGCGCGACCGACTCGTGCGCTGGGCGGCGCTCTGCCATGACATGGGCAAGCCCGCAAGCGCCTTCTTCGCGCCCGACGGCACCGAGCACTTCTACGGGCATGCCTTGGTGAGCGCTCAGCTTGCCCGCGGCGTGGCACGACGGATGCTCATGAGCCAGGCGTTCGCTGATGACCTTGCGCTCATGATCTCCCTGCATAGCGAGAAGATCGCACCCACGCTCAAGTGCGTTCGCCGTTTCTTGGCGAAAGTGGGCGGGCGTCCGGAGCTTCTACGTGCGCTTTTGCATTTGAAACGGGCAGACCTGGCCGCCCATGCCCCTGAGTACGCCAAGGGTGCGGAGCTCATGGATGAGGTCGAAGACGTGCTTGACCAGGTACTGGCAGAGGATGCTGCCTACAGCGTTTCCATGCTGGCCATAAGCGGGAGCGACGTGATGGATACGGGCGTGCCCCAAGGGCCGGATGTGGGACGTATGCTTGAGACGCTTTTGGAAGACGTGATCGAAGAGCGGCTTCCCAATGAGCGGCACGCGCTCTTAGCGCGCGTTCGCAGCCTTCGGGATGCCTGAAGCTCTCCATCACGGGCAGATGAATGAGCCTGTGGGACAATGCTGTCCTGAAATCTGAGATCAAGGGGAATCTGCATGCTGTCTGACGCACAGAGAGACGAATACCTGGAAAAGCTTGGGTTCGATGGCATACCCGCGCCCACGAAGGACAGCCTGGACGCGCTGATCTGGGCGCATCAGGCGCGTGTGCCGTTCAGCACCGTGAGCCTGCACCGAGCCCGAACAGCCCCTGATCTATCACGGGAAACGATCTATCGCAAGGTGGTTCAACAGAGCCTGGGCGGATACTGCTTCGAGCTGAACAAGCTCTTTGAGGAGCTCTTAGGATCTTTGGGATATCAGGCACGACCGGTCCTCTGTCGCGCCGTGCGCGGGCGTGAAGGTCGCATGCCCATCAATCATCGAGGGATCGTGGTGACGCTGGAAGGCAAGCGGTATTCCGCTGATGTTGGCTTCGGCGGCCCGATGCCCTCAGGAGCATTGCTTCTGGCTGAAGGGGCTGAGCAGGACATCAACGGCGAGACCTACATCCCTGAAAAAGCGACGGAAGGGTGGTGGAGGATAGACCGCCTCACCAAAGCTGGTGCGGACCTTCATGATGATGCCATTCCTGCACGCAGGCAAACGGAGCTTGAGCTCTGCACGGCGCCTGTTGAGGACATCGATTTCGCCGCTTTGAATGCAGCATGCTCTGAGCCAGGCACGTTGTTCCGCGACCATGAGGTGGTGAACCTGCGCACGGAGAACGGGTACAAAGGATATAAGGATGGCGTGCTGACCGTGCGCGAGAACGGATGCAAGACGATCTTTGAGCTTGCTACGCGCGCAGAACAAGACGCTGCGCTTGCGGAGCATTTCGGGATGAGATTCAAGGAGAACATGCATGGTTCTGGAGAGATGTGATGGACCTGTGCTCTGCACAGGTCCATGACTTGGAAATGTGCGGCCAGTTGGCCGCACCCACGTCAACCTACAGCATGGATGAAGGATGCCGCTTACGCGTCATCTACGGAATGCCCCCGACCCTGAAACGAGTTGTCGACACCCACAGATCTGAGGAACAATGTGATGAATCTGTGAGGGTTCGCGAGGGCTGTTGTCAAGGACAGTTGCGGTCTGTACCTTGCATACAAATACCTGTTCACCTCCCTTGAATGCAATTGGAGACCGCTTGATGCCAACGGACGAAAGAACCGCCGAACGCGTGACCCTGTCAAGTGCCATCGTGAGCACCTTTGGGCGCATGCGCTCTTCCCTGCAACACCGCAAAGAAGAGCTGCGCCGTGTGCGCAAGCCGCACCTGAAGGGATTCTCGAAGAACAGCGAGATCGGCTATTTCGCCCCGAAGACCTGGCAGTTCTGGCGCGCGCTCATCACGAGCTTCTTCGTGTTCGCCATCGTCGGGCATTGGCTGGAGATTCCCTACTGCATGTTCATGGACCATTTCTTCGGCATCGTGGATGCTGACTATCCTGTGTGGTCTGACCCGTGGTACCACCCCTATTGGATCTACGGCATCGGTGCGGTGATCGTCACCCTGCTGGTGGAGCCCGTGAAGGAATGGATCGTGCTCAAGCGCAAGACGCTCTTCGGCGCGCTTCTGCAGACCTTCGTCATGGTGACCGTCATCGCCATGCTGACCGAGCTGATCATGGGCCTTTTGGTCAATCAGCCCGACCCTCTCACTGGCCGCTATCCTTTCTGGGACAATTCGCAGCTGCCGTTGAACGTGCTCGGACAGGCATGGCTGGTGAACGACATGGTCATCGGCTTTCTGGCCGTGGTCTATGTATGGGTGCTGTGGCCGCTCATCTGCGAAGGCTTCCAGAAGCTGCGCCCTCGTTGGGCGAACCGCGCATTCGCTGCGATCGTCGTCGGATTCGCCATCTGCTGCACGATCTCCTACATCCAGCTGGCATTGTAAGGCTGTCAGAACAGCTGTCTGGCAGCCATCAGCCAAGAGGTCTCACTCCTCCGTCCCCGTGATGCACGCTCAAAGCAGCAGATGGGAAAGCAGAGCAACGTGATCTGCCGAGGCGTTCAGGCAGGGCACGTAGATGAATGGACGATCCGGATGGATCGCTGCCTGCGCCTCCCGCAGCTCGATATCGATATCATAGAACGTCTCTAAGCAGTCGATGGAGAAGTTCGGAGCCACCACGAAAAGGCGCTCGCGGCCATCCAACTCCTCAAGGCTCTCCCGTACGAAGGGGCCAAGCCATGCACGGCTCTTGTCGAATCGGCACTGGAAGCCGATACGCCACGCATCTTCGCAGATGCCCAGCACCTGAGCTACCGCCTGGGCCGTGGCACGCGCCTGGACCCCGTAGGTATCCCCCGCTCGAATGTCTGCCATGGGGATGGAGTGGAACGCGAACAGAAGACCGTCTTTCGGTCCTCCGAATCCTGCCCTCCTCACAGAGTCCGCGATGGCTTCGTGATAGTGCGCATCCTCCCCATAGGCACCAATGAGCTCCACGTGGGGCGTCCATTCCATCCGGTCAAGAGCTGCCTCCACCCTATCCTCCACGACGCCAGTGGTGGAATAGGCGCTTTGGGGATAGAGGGGCAGCACGGATAGGCTTTCGCATCCAGCATCATGAAGTGCCTTGAGCGCTGTGGGGATATCCGGAGATCCGTAGCTCATCGCCGACAGCACGACGACCTCATCCCCTGCGGTATCGGCAAGCCCGGACGCCAGCTCAGCCATTCCATGCGTGAGTGGAGAGCCAGCATCGGTCCAGATGCGCCGGTACTTTGCAGCAGAGGCCACCGAGCGCTTCGGCAGGATGAATGCATTCAGGATGATCTTCCAAAGCATTGGATTCATAGGACAGATGCGCTCATCAGACAGGAAATCACGCAAATAAGCCCGAACGGCATCAGGCGTGGGGGCATCGGGGCTTCCCGTATTGACGATGAGCACCCCGCGCTTCATGGCAACCTTACCAGATAGATATCCGCAATGCGGCCGTCTTCGATGTCCACCAATGCCGCTGCGTGACCGCTGCCACGACGAGCGCGCGTGGGAGAGCCGGGGCAGAGCGTGATGCGCGTGCCGTGAGCCTCCAAGCGCGGCACATGCGTATGCCCATGGATGGCCAGATCCGGTTGAGTGGTGACCAGAGCTGGCCGAAGCGGTGGGCGCCCGTGCAAGGAGAGCTCCATCTCCTGGGGGATGTGCTGTACGAAGAGGTTCACGCCATCCACGGTGAGGCTCCGATGATCCTGGACGGTTCCGTCCGAGCACCAATAGGTTGCGTAGTCATTGTTCCCGAGCACGGCCACCGTGCGCGCGATGGCGCCCAGCTCATCGAGAACGCTCTGCGGACCGATATCCCCTGCATGGATGATCAGATCACATGCTTGCAAATGAAGCGGAGACGCCTGCTGAGCATCGAGGCTGATGCTGCCATCGCTTCCATGCAGAGGCGTTGCTGCCATGAAGATGTGGTCTGCAAGAGCATCTTCGCTCCAAGTGCCGCCAAACAGCGTGAAGACCGCTTCGGGCAAGGCGCCATGCGTATCGCTCACGATGCCGATGCGCGTTCTGGCCATAGATGCTCCTTCCCACACGCAAGCGCAGAAGCACGCTAGAGGATGTGCCCCATGCGGGTACGCTTGGTCTCCAAGTACGCGCGGTCGTAATCCGTCGCCGCAGCGATGATGGGGACGCGTTCCACGATCTTCAACCCGAAATCAGAGAGCTGATAGACCTTGTCCGGATTGTTGGTGAGCAGCCGAATGGTGTGCACGCCCAGATCTCGCAGGATCTGAGCTCCGATGTAGTATTCGCGCTCATCCCCTTGAAAGCCCAACGCCAAGTTCGCATCCAGCGTGTCCATGCCCTCATCCTGCAGCTCATAGGCGCGCAGCTTATTCACCAACCCGATGCCGCGGCCTTCCTGGCGCATATAGAGCACGATGCCGCGGCCTTCATCGTTCACCATCTGCATGGCTGCTTCCAGCTGTTCGCCACAGTCACAGCGCAAAGACCCGAAAGCATCCCCTGTGAGGCATTCGGAATGCACGCGCACGAGCACGTCAGACCCGTCGCCGATATCCCCCTTCACGAGCGCCACATGGTGTTCGCCGTTGAGCAGGTTGATGTAGGCGCATGCTTCGAACTCGCCGTACTTCGTGGGCAGCTTCGTGCGCGCCACTTGGCTGACCAGCTTGTCATGGCGCTTGCGCCATTCTTGGAGCTCCTTGATGCTGATGAACGTGAGACCCAAGCGCTTTGCCAGTTCCGCCAGCTCAGGCGAGCGCATCATGGTGCCGTCTTCGCGCATGACCTCGCAGCACAACCCGCATTCGGCGAGTCCTGCGATGCGCATGAGGTCTACCGTGGCCTCCGTGTGGCCGTTGCGCTCCAACACGCCATTCTTGCGCGCCACCAGCGGGAACATGTGCCCCGGGCGGCGGAACCAGTCCGGCCGCGCGCCCTCCTCGACGCATTTGCGCGCCGTGAGTCCGCGCTCCGCCGCAGAGATGCCCGTTGTGGTCTCCACATAATCCACGCTCACGGTGAATGCCGTTTCGTGATTGTCCGTGTTGTCGCGCACCATCTGAGGGAACTCCAGCGTTGCCGCCAACTCCTTGGACATGGGCATGCAGATGAGCCCTTTTGCCTCTGTGGCCATGAGATTCACGTTCTGAGTGGTGGCGAATTGCGCCGCACAGATGAGATCCCCTTCGTTCTCGCGGTCGGGATCATCGATGCAGAGGATGCATTTTCCTGCTTGCAGATCCGCGATGGCCTCTTCGATGGTGTTCGTTTGGATAGGTTCCATGGTTTCAGAATCCGTTCTCTCTCAGCATCTGGAGCGTGATGCGGCTTGCTGGTACGGGTGCGTTGCCAGAAGCGGTCTCCTCAAGCGCCCGGAAGACATACTTGCCGATCACGTCGCATTCCACATTCACGAGGGAACCGCTGTGCTTGTCATGCATGTTCGTGTGCGCGAAGGTGTGCGGGATGAGCGACACCTCGAAGCCGCTCTCCGTGACCATGGTCACCGTCAAGCTGATGCCTTCGATGGCCACCGAGCCCTTTTCAACGATGCCCGCGGTGATGGTGGCGTCGGCTTCCACGAAGACGCGCACGGCGTCAGAGTCCTCCGAGATAGAGGCAACGCTGCCCACGCCGTCGATGTGACCGGACACGATATGGCCGCCGATGCGGCCGCCCAGCACCGCTGCGCGCTCAAGATTGACCGGGCTGCCCGCATGGAGGTTCGCGAACGAGGTGCGCGCGATGGTCTCAGGCATCACATCAGCCGTGAAATGATCAGAACCTAAAGATGCCACCGTCAGGCAGACGCCATTGGTGGAGATGCTATCCCCTGTTGCGGTGCCCTCCAGGACCTTGGCAGCGCTGATGCGCATGCGCGCGCCGCTTCCCCGCCCTTCGATGGCTTGGATATGACCGATCTCCTCGATGATCCCCGTGAACACGCGCACCTCCTCGATGATCTCAATGGTCTCAATGCATCGTAGCGCACCTGAAGCGCATCGTGGGTCCAGAGCAGGCATCAAGATGGATACGCGATGGCGCCTTCGAGGAGGATGTCCGAGCCCAATGGCGTGAACGTCATGGCCGTGAGCGTGCAAGCGTCCATGGGTGTCTCCACACCGCGGCCACCCACGGATGAGGGCGCATCGGCACCACCGAAGATCTTCGGAGCGATGTAGGCCTGCAGGCGGTTCGCCAGCTGGGCGTCGAACACTGCTCCCAAAAGCTGCGGACCACCTTCCACGATCACGCTGTCGATGCCCGCATCCCCCAGTGCCTGCATGGCTGCTGACAGGTCGACATGACCTGCGCGCTCTGGCACCGTGAGCATGCGACAGCCCGCATCCTGTAAGCGCGCGAATGCAGCTCCATCGCCTTGAGCGGTCACGATGCACGTGGGAACCTCACGGGCTGTCTGCACCAGTTGAGCATCAAGCGGCGTCCGCAGATGCGTGTCGCACACGATGCGCAACGGTTGATGCGGCTTGCCTCCGCTTGAGAGCGTGGTGTCAGGACGCGCCGTGAGCGACGGATCATCAGCCAACACAGTGCCCACGCCCACCATGACGGCAGCAAAGCGCGCACGATCCGCATGCACCCGTGCCCGAGCCTCATCTCCGGTGATCCAACGCGAAAGGCCCGCACGCGTGGCCACCTTGCCGTCGAGCGTCTCTGCCAGCTTCGCGATGACGAGCGGGAGCCCCGTGCACATGAGATGGAAGAACGGCGCATTGAGTGCATCGCACGCTTCTTGATGGATGCCCTCATCGACGGTGATCCCCGCCCTTCGCAAGCGTTCGCACCCCTGACCGGACACGAGCGGATTCGGGTCCGCCGATCCTACGACCACCCGCGCCACGCCCGCTTCGATGAGCGCGTCAGCGCAAGGCGGTTGCTTGCCCGTATGCGAACACGGCTCCAGCGTCACATAGACGGTGGCACCGCGCGCATCCTCGCCCCGCCGCGCACAATCCGCAAGAGCCTCGCGCTCTGCATGAAGACCGCCGAAGCATCCATGCCATCCTTCGCCGATGATGCGCCCATCCCGCACGATCACGCATCCTACCTGCGGATTCGGGTTCACCCACCCTTCGCCGCGCTGCGCCAGCTGGCACGCGCGCTGCATGAAGTCCGCATCTGCTTGCAGGATGCGCGCCATCAGATCACGACCATCTCATGGGTCGACTGGGTGAAGGGACGAAAGCCGTCTTCGGTGATGACGCCGAAATCCTCAAGGCGCATCCCGAATGCATCAGGGATGTAGATGCCCGGCTCTACCGTGACCACATTGCCCGGCACAAGCGGCTTGTCATTGCGCGGGGAAAGCGTTGGCTCTTCATGGATGTCCAGTCCCACGCCATGACCCAGCCCGTGTCCCATGAGGCCACCGAAGCCAGCTTCCTCCAACACGGAAAGCGCCAGCTCATGCGCTTCCTTGCCCGTCATGCCCGGCTTGAGCTCCGCTTCCACGGTCTCATTCGCGCGGCGCAGCGCGGCCCACGCATCGGCAATGCTGCCAACAGGCGCGCCAACGAAGACGGTGCGGGTCATGTCCGAGCAGTATCCTTGCCAACGTGCACCGAAGTCCATGACCACGCTGTCGCCTGGCTGCAAGCGCCTCTCGCTCACCACTGCATGGGGCGACGCACCGTTGGGGCCGCTGGCTACGATGGTAGGGAATGCCAGCCCATCCGCACCATGCTGCAACATGAACCAGTCCAGTTCCAGTTGGACTTCGCGCTCGGTCATGCCTGGGCGCATGAAGCCTACGATATGCTGGAAGGCGGCATCCGTCACCGCCTGCGTGGCTTCCATGAGCCGGACCTCGTGGGCGTTCTTCACCGCACGCAACCCCACGATGAGGCCATCCGTTTCCATGAGCGTCTCTGCACTGCCGAATGCATCCTGGAGCGTACGATATTCTGCCAGCCTGATGCCATCCTCGATAGCCAGAGGAGCGCTACCCAAAAGCCCCTGCTTCTCTGCCTGATCATGGGCCCACGCAGCAAAGCGCTTGACCTCGGCATCCACTTGGATGGGGGTGCCATTCGCTTCACGCTCAAGCGCCGTGCTATAGCGGGAATCCGTATGCAGCCACGCCACATCCCCTGTGGCAGGAACGAGCATGGCGTGGGCCTGTTCTTCGTCGAACACGCCAGAGAACCCACAGAGCCACGCGATGTTCGTCGTGTGGCGAACATACATGGCGCCAGCACCGATGGTGACGAGCGCGTCTTGGAGCTTGCGCATGCGTTCGATCTGGAACATGGGACATCCTTACCGTCTTGGATCCGTGGCGTTGATGGTAGCAGAGACAAGAGGATGCCGCTCACATGTTGCCTATAGCCGTGAATGCTGGCGGTTGCCAGCGCATCCCTGAGAGCATGGGGATGTTATGGGTTTGCGCTTTTCACAAACCCATTGTTTTGGAAATGTGCAGCCAGTTGGCTGCACCCACACCAACCACATCCGATCCTTCGTAGATGCGCATGCGATCTTCATGCGCATCTATCCCGCAGTTGAAAGCCACCCACAATCGTGGGTGCTGGCAACTGCCGGCACCTATGAAAACGGTGTCCTTTGCATGCAATGCAAAGGACATAACAGCCATTCGGCAAGAACTTTGGTTGGATGAGCAAAGCGAATCCAACCTTATGCGCAGCGCTTGCACTGCGCTGTTAGTTCGTGCGGCGGGATAGCCCATCAGATCAGGCAACCCTCTGCACCGCATCATTCGAAGAAGGTCAGAGGGCAAGCAAAACGTCCAGGGCGTCCAGATAGCCTTCCTTGCCGCGGCCAGATATCTTCGCCACCACGACGCCATCGAAGACGGAGATGGCGCGGAAGGGCTCACGCGCATCCACATCTGAGATGTGCACCTCCACGACCGGCGTATCTATGCTAGCCACGGCGTCCCGCAATGCGTAGGAATAATGCGTATGCGCACCGGGGTTGTAGATGACGCCATCGAAGTCCTCATGCGCCTCATGCAGCTTGTCGATGAGCTCGCCTTCGTGATTGGACTGAAAGTACTCCACCTGAACACCGCGCGCCTGCCCGTATTCGACGACCATGTTCTCTATGGTCTCAAGGGTGTCGCGCCCATAGATATCCGGCTCGCGCACGCCGAGCATGTTCAGGTTCGGACCGTTCATCAGGAGGATGCGCTTCATGCCCGTCCCCTTTCATCTGCCGTTTGCGAGAAATAGCCTGCCAGCGCATCTAAGACATCCGCATCATCCACAGCCACGAGGTCCCACGCGCCCACATCGCGCATGAGCACGAAGCGCACCTTCCCCGCGCGCGCCTTCTTGTCATGCTTCATGGCTACAAGGATATCGTGCGGATCTGCCGTCCAGTCAAGATACGGCAGTCCAAGCGCGTTCAGGAGCGCCGATTGCGCCTGCACGAAATCTGGCTCCGCCCCGATCAAGCGCTCAGAGAGGTATGCAGCGAACCGCATGCCCTCAGCCACGGCTGCACCGTGAGAGAAGGTGCCATAGCCTGCCAGCGTTTCGATGGCATGGGCAAGCGTGTGCCCGTAGTTCAGGCATTCGCGCACGCCCTTGCTCTCCGTCTTGTCCTCGGCCACCACGCCAGCCTTGAAGACCACGCAGCGCTTGACCACCTCAGCCACAGCCTCCGGCTTGCGCGCGAACAGGTCTTGCGCTTGATCGGTCATCCAGAAGAAGAACTCATCCGAATCGATCACCGCCGACTTCGCTGCCTCCGCCAGCCCACACGTCCATTCGCGCTCATCCAGCGTGTTCAACGTGGAGATGTCCGCGCACACATAAGCGGGCTGGCAGAACGTACCCACCATGTTCTTGCCCGCTTCCAGATTCACCGCCGTCTTGCCCCCCACCGACGAATCCACCATGGACAGAAGCGTGGTAGGGGCTTGCACTACGGGGATGCCGCGCATGAACGTAGATGCCGTGAATCCTGCCAAGTCACCCACAACACCGCCGCCCAAGGCCACCACCACGCTATCCCGCGTGAGGCCCACAGACGCCATGGCATTCCATACCTCTCCAGCCACATCCAATGACTTGGAATCCTCCCCAGCCGGCACGACCAGATTCGCTGCCTCATAGCCAGCATTCCTGAGCGCTTCCATGGCCTGAGGCAGATAGAGTCGCTCCACATTCGCGTCCGTGATGACCAGCACCTGAGACGCCTTTGCCGTGGCGGGACATGCCCGCAGCTGCTCCCCCAAGCCTGCAAGCACCTCTTGGCCGATGCGCACGTCGTAATCCGCTTCGCCAGGGATGGACACGACGATCCTCAGATTCTGCACAGCACACCCTCCTCTTCCAGCAAGCTTCGCAGCTCGCGCGTGATGCGATAGACATCCTTGCCGCGCGTGTCGATAGTGGCCGCTGCCGCTTGCTCGTAGAGCGGCGCGCGGTCTTCGCACAGCTGACGTGCGCTCTCTAGGTCTTGGAAGAGCGGACGCGTGGATTTGTCAGAGATGCGCGATGCCGCTTCGTCCGCATCCACCTTCAGCAGCACCGTGAAGCCCAGCTTCTGGAGGGCTTGGCGCGATTCATCCGTTGTGACGATGCCGCCACCGCACGATACCAGCATGGCGGCATCCATAGCCGCCACCTCCCCCAGCGCATGTGCCTCCATGCGGCGAAAGGCGGCTTCGCCCTCATCAGCGAACACCTCGCGGATCTTCTTGCCGCATTCCCGTTCTATGTAGGTATCCAGATCCAGCGAAGACACCCCGCATGAACGTGCCAGCCGGCGCGCCACCGTGGATTTGCCCGCTCCCATGAAGCCGATGAGGAAGACAGGACGCCGCAGCTCATAGAGCTGCTTCGCCCTTTTGGGAGCGGACTCCCTTACCGATCCTGCCTGCTTCATGGAACACGCCATCCGCTTGTCCATATCCTCAACGCGCCATGGTGGCTAAGCGATCCTGGAAGTGCTCCAAGTTCGCCTTCAGGTCCGCCAAGCAGGTACAACCGAACGCTTGCGTATAGGCGTTGGCCAGCACCATGGCCACCTCCCCTTCGGCCACCACGGCCGCAGCGGGCACGGCGCAGACATCGCTGCGCTCTCGAGATGCCTCCTCGCACTCCAGCGTATCCAGATTCACGGTGTCAAGGGGATTCATGAGCGTGGGAATGGGCTTCATGGCCGCTTCTACCACCAGTGGCATGCCCGTGGTCATGCCACCCTCAAGACCACCAGCATTGTTCGATGTGCGCGTGAAGGCACCGCCTTCCAGCTTGATGCCGTCATGCACCTGAGAGCCAACGCGTCCGGCTGCTTCGAAGCCAAGGCCGAACTGCACGCCCTTGATGGCAGGGATGGAGAACACGGCGGATCCCAAAAGCGACGTCAGGCGATCAGGACCGGACGTATAGGTACCCAATCCTGGCACCAAGCCGGTAGCCACCACGCGAAACGTGCCGCCCAAGCTCTCCCCTGCCTCTTTCGCAGCATCTATCTCCTGGCACATGAGCTCTGTGGCCTGCGAATCAGGGCAGCGAACAGGCGAGAACTCTATCTCCACGGGCTCATAGACCGTCTGGTCTGCGTCGTGCATCCGCACGCTGCCAATGGAGGTCACGTAACTGGTGACCTCTACGCCAACCGCCGCCAAGAACTCCTTCGCGATGCCGCAGGCAGCCACGCGTGCCGCCGTCTCGCGAGCGCTGGCGCGCTCTAAGATGTTGCGGCAGTCATCTGTGTTCGTCCGCAGGACGCCCACAAGGTCAGCGTGTCCAGGGCGCGGGGTCACCTCGCGTGGGGCATTCGCCGGAGCATCGCCGAATGGAGCCATATGCGCCTGCCAGTTCTCCCAGTCACGATTGCGCACCGTAAGCGCGATGGGGGCACCGGTGGCCACGCCGAATCGAACCCCAGAGGTGACCTCGGCCGTATCCGTCTCTATAGCCTGGCGGCCACCGCGTCCGTAGCCGGATTGACGCCGACGCAGGTCAGAATCGATGTTCGCGATGTTGATGGGAAGACCTGCGGGCACACCGCTCACGATGGCGGTGAGTTGGGGTCCATGGCTCTCTCCTGCTGTGATGTAGTGCATGCGTGCTCATCCTTGCCTTGTTGTGCGAAAGCACAAGGATAGCACGGTCTTGGTACCACGCTGGCCGATGGAAGCTGATGCGGGTGCTGGCACATCTATATGCAGGGCTTTTGCATGAATAAAGTGAGTGGCGCGTCTTGCGACGCGCATTCATTCGTGCCGGCAGTTGCCGGCACCCACGAGGGTTGTGTGAGGCCGTTATGAATAGAGACAGCGTGGCCTTCGCCGTGGACGCGCTTTGGAGACATGCCGCACCCACAAAGGTTGGAGCTTTGCCTTCGTAGATGACGCGTAAGCGGCATCTAACCGGGGGCACGCACGTGGGGCAGAACTGAAGTTCTGCGCTACGAAAAGGACCTAGGAGAAAGCGGCGACCATGATGTCGAACATCTGGCGGCGCGTGAGCGTGCAGTCGATGCCGAAGATGTCGAAGAAGATCTGCGCCGTGTCCACCGCTTGGCAGATGAGCATGCCTGCACCGTCGAACGTGCGCGCACCTGCGTCCTTCGCCGCTGCGATCAACGCCGTCGTGCCATGGCCATAGACCACATCCATGACCGTCTGCCCCTCATGCAACAATCCCGTGTCAAAAGGTGCAGGATCTCCCGCCTCCATGCCGAGCGGCGTGGCGTCTACGATGACATCTGCCTGCGCCAGAGCGGTACGGGAACCCATGTAATCGCCAAAGCGGAATTGGACCGCTTCATAGGCATCGGCGAACCCTCGATGCCCCTCCACCGCTGACGGCATGGGCACCGCCGTGCTCAAGAGCTCGCGATATTCGTCCAGATACGCATTCACGCGCGCTTGCGTCCGCGCCTTGTCCCGGCCGAGCAGCGTGACCACGTCAGCCCCAGCCTCCGCAGCGGCATGCATGATGGCCAAGGACGTGGGTCCCGTTCCGCAGACCACCACGTGCGCTCCTGAGAAGGCTACGCCCTCCATCTCCAAAAAGCCGATGCAGCCCTTGCCGTCCACGTTGTAGCCGATGAGCACGCCATCCTTGTTCGCCAGCACATTCGCCCCACCGGCCAGCTTCGCACTGGCAGCCTTGATGTCTGCCTCGGCATAGGCCACCCTCTTATAGGGCATGGTCACATTGCAACCCAAGAACTCCCGCTGCCCGATCATGTCCTCAGCAGCTTGATCATCCTGCTCATCTGCGAAGCCATACTCCCAATCAAGCCCGCAGGCCTGGTAGAGCGCGTTATGCATGGCAGGAGACTTGGAGTGGGCCACCGGGTGCCCCAAGATGTAGAGCTTCTCAGTCATCGCGCCTGCCCTTCCTCCATGGTGATGGATGCTCCCTCCGGTTGCCTGGCGCCGATCAGCGCCCGTTCGAAGCCGCGCATGAACGTGGTGGACTTCACATCCACGTCGCACAGCGGCATGACCAGCCAAGCCGGGATGCCCGCCAGATGAGCGCCGATGACGTCAGTGGTGAGCTGGTCTCCGATGGCCACCGTATCAGCCTTGGTGGCATCCAGCTTGCGCATGGCAGCTCCATAGGCGAACGGCAGCGGCTTGCACGCCTTCGCCACGATGGGCATATCCAGAGCCTGCGCGAAGCTGAAGACGTTCGCATGCCAGTTGTTCGAGACCAAGCAGATGCGGATGCCCGCATCCTTGGCACGCGCCAACCACATGATCACCGGCATGGGAACGTCATCGGTGGCACGAGAGCGCACAGTGTTGTCCACATCCAGAAGCACGTTGTACAGGCCTGCACGAAGCAGATCATGCTGGATGCTCACGCATGCCAAGCTGGAGAAATACCGATCTGGCTGGAAGAAAGCCATCAGTTGAAAGAGGCCTGATGCTCTTCGTAGGTCTCCGTGAAGCTATAGGTACCATCATCGTCGAAGAAGAAGAACAGATAGTCCGTATCCTCGGGACTGCAGACCGCCTGCAACGCCGCAAGAGAGGGATTGCAGATGGGAGTGGGTGGCAGCCCCTCATGAGTGTACGTGCTATAGGGGGTGTCAGCATGCACCTCTTCGGCGGAAGGATCATGCCCCACTTCATAGGCAGTGGTGGCATCAGATTCCAGGTATGGCCTGTCTGAAGCCAAGCGGTTGTAGAACACAGACGCCACGGTAGCGAAGTTGTCCGGCTTGCCCTCCTTCTCCACGATGGAAGCCAAGATGATGGCTTCATAGGGCGATAGACCGCGCTCCTGCGGATAGGCCCAATCCAGCGATGCTGTCTCATCCCCGAATTGGGTGAGCATCATGCACACCACCTCTTCGGCGCCATCCGTAGCCGTGATGGCGTAGGTCTTCGGGAAGAGGAACCCTTCGAGGCTGTTCGTACCCGCACCATCGACGAGGGCGAACTGCCCTGCATACTGCGATGCATCCGCCGAAGCGGCCATGAAATCCTCAACGCTGATGCGCCCTGATGTGGCCTTGGCAACCTCCTCGGCCACGCCTTGGCGCGTGAGCCCTTCGGGGATGGTCGCGTGATCAGCCGTAGATGCAGGCCCGGCCGTGAGCGCAGCCAAGATATCGGCCTGCGTCATGCCGCCACGGAAGAGATACGTGCCCGGGATCAAGGATCCTGCTGCATCGTTTTTGGTGATGTATTCCACGAACTTGTCCGCATTGCCGATGAGGTGCGCCTCCAAGAGCGTATCAGCGATGTCCTTTGCACCAGCGCCATTCTGGATGGTGACCACCGCTTCTTGGCCCTCAGGAAGCGTCTCTGCATCCGCCGTGCATCCGCGAATGGCGAACGCCGCGCCGATGATCACGCAGATGACGATGATCACGCAGATGACGATGGGAGCCTTCGATGCTTTCGGCTGGATGGCCGAGGTGTCATAGGTCTTGAACTGCTCGCGGGCCTTCGCATGGGCGTTGCGCGCTGCCATGCTGTTCTTGGAAGAGATGGGAACCTGCTTCTTGCCGAATGCCACGCTGCCTACCTTTCTGAGCCGGCCGCGCCCCTGCCATCAAGCCACGTCTGCAGGAAGATGGCGGCAGCGACCATGTCGACCTTGCCCCTCATGCGCCTTTCATCATACCCCATCTGACGCAGCTCCCGCTTCGCTTGAGCTGAAGAGAGGCGCTCGTCTGCGAAGTGCGCGGGCAGCCCGGTGCGCGCCTGGATAGCATTGGCAATGGTGCGGATATGGGCCGCTTGCGGGCCTTCTTCACCAGAGAGCGTGAGCGGCAGACCAAAGAGCAGCGCTTCTGGATCCCAGTCCTCCAGCACGCGCTGGAAGCTTGCCGCCCCTGCCTCCACCTCATGCGCGGGAAGGACGCAAACGGGGCTGGCCACGCTGCCAGCCGGATCAGAGACGGCGATGCCGCAACGGGCATCGCCGATATCGAGCGCAAGCGTGCGCACCGGATACGCGCTTGACCTAGAGGATCATGTTACGGGCGATCGAGAGCGCTTCTTCCACGCCTTCGGTATTCTTCCCGCCGGCCTGCGCCATGGAGGGCTTGCCACCGCCACCGCCACCCACAGCCGGGCCCATAGCAGCGATGAGCGCCGCAGCATCGAAGCCTTTCGCCACGGCTTCGTCGGTGCCTGCGGCCAAGAGCAGCGCCTTGCCGTTCGCCACGCTGGCGATGACCACAGCGCCGGGCTCCTTCATGCGCGCACGCACGACATCCCACATATGGCGCATGCCACCCGCCTGCTCAGCGGGCGTCTTCGCGATGATGACGGGATA
The DNA here is from genome assembly GCA_947565185.1 of uncultured Eggerthellaceae bacterium. Lineage (GTDB taxonomy): Bacteria > Actinomycetota > Coriobacteriia > Coriobacteriales > Eggerthellaceae > MGBC163016. The sequence goes on from CANODU010000015.1 coordinate 22,518, forward strand.
CCCCGCCGGCGCTTGCACAGCAAGATCCAAAAGCGCATTGATGCCGTCATCGGAGACCGCTTCCTTGCCACGCTTCGCCGCTTGTTGCAGCTCCTTGAAGGACTTCAGGTTCGCAGCCGTGCGCTCGGACACGTCGAAGAGCGGCACCTTGAGCTCAGCAGCCGTCTCGCGCAGCTCGGATTCGATGCGGTTCACATATTCCAGAGCGCCGTAGCTGGTGACCGCTTCGATGCGGCGCAGATTCGCGCCCACGCTGGATTCGCTCGTGATCTTCACGAAGCCGATCTCAGCGGTGTTGCTAACATGGCATCCGCCGCAGAGCTCTTGGCTGAAATCCCCAGCAGCCACGACGCGCACGTGTTCGCCGTACTTCTCGCCGAAGAGCGCTGTCACACCTTGCGCACGCGCCTCATCCAGCGTCGTCTCGTAGATGGTGGTGGGCACCGCATCCATGATCTCATTGTTGGCGATGCGCTCCACTTCTTGCAGCTGCTCGTGCGTCATGGCTTCGAAGTGCGTGAAATCGAAGCGCAAACGGTCCGGACCCACATAGGAACCTGCCTGCTTCACGTGATCGCCCAAGACCTTGCGCAGGGCTGCGTGCAGGATGTGCGTTGCCGTGTGGTTGCGCTCGATGGCATGGCGCCGATGCGCATCCACGATGGCCACGACCTCATCTCCCACCGATACGGTGCCAGCCCCCACGTTCACGCGATGCACGTAGAGCCCCGCTTCGGGCGTGACCGTATCCAAGACATAAGCACGCGCCTGGCCGTCTACGATCTGGCCCGTATCCCCCACTTCGCCGCCCATCTCTGCATAGAAGGGGGTCTTATCCAGGATGACCTCTCCCGTCTGTCCCTCGCTGATGGATCGCGCCTGCGCACCATCCACGATGATGGCGGTGATCTTGGCAGAGGATTCAGTGTTGTCATAGCCGACGAACTGCGTTGCGCCCACCGCATTCAGCACGTCCGAATACACCCCGCCATAGGTTGACCAAGCCGCTTCCGCGTCCTTCGCGCCGGCGCTCCGGGCACGGGCCCGCTGGTCCTCCATGGCAGCGGAGAATGCGTCCATGTCCACCTGACAACCGCGCTCAGCTGCTATCTCTGAGGTGATCTCAACGGGGAAGCCGTAGGTGTCATGCAGGACGAACGCCACGTCCCCGGAGAGCACCTTGCCATCCAAGTCTGCCAGCGCATCCTCCAGATACGACCTGCCCTGGCGAAGCGTGGAGCCGAAGCGCTCCTCCTCGGCCAGGATGAGCTTGCGCTCCAGTTCGCGATTCTCCACGATCTCAGGATAGACATCGCCCATGAGACGCACGATCTCATCCACGTATTCGTTCAAGAAGGGTCCATCCACCCCGATCAGATGCGCCTTCATGATGGCGCGGCGCAGCAAGCGGCGCAGCACGTAGCCGCGGCCCTCGTTCGAGGGCAGGATGCCATCGGCGATCATGAACGTGACAGCGCGCGAATGGTCGGCCATGATGCGCAGCGCCAGATCCGTGTTCGCGTCTTCGCCATAGGTCACCTGCGCCAAGCGCTCTCCCACCGAGATGAGCGAGCGGAGCACGTCCGTCTCATAGTTGGACTGCACGCCCTGCATGATGGCCGCGATGCGCTCAAGACCCATGCCCGTGTCGATGTTCTTCTTCGGCAGCTCCTTCAGCGTGCCGTCCTCTTGGCCGTCGTACTGCGTGAAGACGCAGTTCCAGTACTCCAAGAAGCGGTCGCAGTCGCAACCTGGTGCGCAATCAGGGCTCCCACAGCCGAATTCAGGACCCTGGTCGAAATAGAGCTCAGAGCAGGGACCGCACGGACCCGTTGGGCCTGCGCGCCAGAAGTTATCGTCTTCGCCCAGCTTCGAGATATGGTCTTCCGGAACGCCGAGCGCCTTCCAGATGCCGATGGTCTCATCGTCATCCTCGAACACCGTGAAGTAGAGCCGCTCCATGGGAAGCCCTAGCACATTCACGGAGAAGTCCAGCGCCCAGTCGCACATCTCATGCTTGAAGTACTTGCCGAATGAGAAGTTTCCCAGCATCTCGAAGAAGCTCAGGTGTCGCCCCGTGGTGCCGATGATGTCGATATCGTTCGTGCGCACGCATTTCTGCACGGTGGTAGTGCCGATGTAGGGCTCTTCCAACTGCTTCTGCTGCAAGAAGTACGGCTTGAACTGCACCATGCCAGCACTGGTCAGCAAAAGAGACGGGTCATCGGGGATGAGCGAAGAAGAGGGCCACCGCTTGCAGCCCTTGTCTTCGAAGTACTTCAAGTACGCTTCGCGAATCTGCGCAGTTGTCATATATTCCATGCTCTACAGGTCTTTCTTGACGAGGATCTCACGTGCCCGTGATTATACCAAGGGGCTGCATCGCGCGTGCGGCCAGAGCGGATATCTGCGCAGAACCCCGTAGATGCGCATGCAGCCTTCATGCGCATCCCGCGTGCACAAGATGCCGCTTACGCGTCATCGAGGGTTGCGCATTCGCGATCGGCCAAGAGGTGCCGTGTGCGCGTCATCTCCCAAGCGTCCATTTCGCAAGGGCGCTGATCAGCTTGAGCGCTTCTTCCAGGGAAGGGCGATCTTCTTGGATGTGCGCACTTCTGAGGGCGATGTGGCGTCGAAGAAGGGATCCACTTTCTCATCAGGAGCAGGCGTGCCCTTGAAGAACACGCCATCGTTCGACACGACGCGCCGATGCGTGCGCTTCTCGAAGTAGTACACGAAGCACGCTTTCGCCACAGCTACCAAAGGGATGGCGAAGAGCATGCCCACCAGAGAGCCGAGCAATCCGTTCATGGCACCACCGATGGCGCTCCCGCACATCATGGCCACCAGGGTAAGCGCCGGGTGGATATCAACGGAGTTCGACATGATCTTGGGGCTGATGAACGTGTACACGATCTGCTGGATGACGATGGTTCCGATGATGGCGATGAGCGCCGTCAAGGGGCTGACGAAGATGGCCGATACCGCCGCTGCAGCGCCGCCGAGCCAAGGACCCACGATGGGGATGATGTTCAGCGTGCCGGTGATGACGCCGAGCGCTGGCGCATTCGGGATGCCGATGACCGCGAAGAGGATGCCGCACGCCACGCCGATGATCACGCATTGGATGAGCGTGCCCTTGATGTAGCCGCCCATGATGCGCGTGAACGTAACATGGAGGAAGCGGGCATCCTCATAGTGCTTCGGGCTGATGACGCGCTTCGCCTCGCGGCCGATAGCGGGCAGCTCCATGAGGATCCAGAATGCCACGACGAGCGCGAAGCCGAGCGCCATGGCGCCGTTGGCCACCACGCTACCCACATCCATCACCGTGTTCGCCGCATTGGACGCGAACGAAGAAGCGGCACCGGACATAGAGGAGGTCACCTCTTGTACGAGCTTTTGGATGGTGTCGTTGCCGAGGAGGTCAGAGTATCTGCCGTAGATGTCGGTCGCCCACTTCGACGCTTGATCCAGATATCCCGGCATGCTCTGGATGATGTCCATGAACTGCGTGTTCAAGCCGAACATCGGCGAGAACATCAAGAATCCGATAGCACCCAGCACGACGAACATGATGACATAGGCGATGGCGGTGCCCAGCCCGCGGTTCACGCCCTTCTCTTGCAGCTTGTTCACGATGCCACGCAAACAGAAGACGAAGATGATCGTCCAGATCAGCATAGAGACCGGAACAGAGAGGATGTTCAACAGATAGATGAGGACGCCGGTGAGAACACAGACCCCGATGATGCACCACACGAAGATGGCAGCGCTCTTCACCTTCGCGCGACGCATGTCCAAGCGCTCCTCAGCGGAGAGCGCGGAAGCACAGACATCAACGGCCTTCACCGACGTGCCTGAGGCAGCCTGATCCTCTTCGGTTGTCTTCGCGTCCTGATCCATGGATGGCTTATCGAGCGTCCTGAGCTGTATCAGTGCCCACCGAATCGACGATATGGCGCTTCGTCTGGTTCAGCTGCGCATCCACCTCAGCAGCCGCTTCGCGCGAAGCGGCTTGCGCTGCCTTCGTCTGCGCCCGGACCTCAGCTTCCTCGCGGAAGGAATCAGCCGCAGCCGTAGCCGTGGCATCCACGAAATCAGTGAACGGATTCTGCGGCTGTGAAGGCGCACCTTCGGACCCGAGGTCCACCGATTCATCGCTAGCGTAGCGTGGACGGAACTTGGAGCGCACCTTCTTGGTCATGTTCGTCACGATGTCCAGTGGAGCAGAGGTGACGGAATCCACCGCGTCCACGGTCTTCGACACGCCGCCGGTGATCTTGTTGAGATTCTCAAGGATACCGTCAACGCGCATGAGCTCCAGATTGACAGAGTCAACGGTCAAGGTGACGCGGTCCACCAATGGATCCACCTTGCCGATGGTGGGCTGCAGCTCTGCCACCATCTTATCCACGTTATCGAGCGTTGGATCCAGCTGTGCCTTCATATCCGTCACGGTTGCGCGCACCTTGCGCATGGTGATGGCCAGTTCCACGATGAACCATACAAGCGCCAATCCGACCACGATGTAGACGATCGTGAGGATGATCGAGAAGACGTCCATAGGGTCCTCCTTCATGATCCAGGATACATACGCAAGCGACTATAGCACTCATGGTGGCGTTGAGCGCCAACGGTGGTGCGCAGGTAAGCTCACCGTCAACGAGAGGTGAAGTTGCGCCCCAGCCCGCATCACCCTGCATCATCTGTCATCCTCACGCAGCGCCAGCCACCCACGCATCCACATCAGCTTGCGAGGCGCCTTGAGAGAACCGACGCGCATCCTCAACGACGGCATTCGGCGCAGCAGCCTCTATCTCTGGCAGGCTTCCCTCTATGCCGCTGCCGCCTGAGGTGCAGAACGGGATGATGGTCTTGCCGCTCGTGTTCGCCTGCTCAAGGAACGTCAGGATGATGCGCGGAGCCTTCCCCCACCAGATGGGATAGCCCAGATAGATCACGTCAGCGCCAGACACATCAGGTACTGGATTCCCCAGTGCCGGCCGCGCTGTGCCCTCGTTCTGTTCGGCATTCGCCCGACAGTCAGCGTTGTAATCAAGATCATCGGGAGCATAGGGCTGCGCCGGCACGATCTCCTGAGGAGCCACCTGTACGGCCTGCGCTATCTCATCGGCAACGGCCTGCGTGTTGCCCGTGCATGAGAAATAGACGACAGCGATGCTCTCAGCCCCAGCATGGGCCGGAACTGCGGATGAGCCAGCGTCCTGTGCGCTCACTGCTGCACTCTCCGCAATGCTCCCATCAGAAGAAGCTGCCACCGATGATGCAGACGATGCGCGCTCTTGGGATGCGCATCCCGCCATTCCCGCTAAAGCCGCCGTTCCACCCAAGAGCACGCCAGCTTTGAGGAAGGTCCTTCTGTCCACGATCCTATTCATTCTCGATCCTCCTTGTGGATGTATGATCTGTTCTTCGATCATTCGCCGCGATGAAGTCCCTGATCGCATCTTCCGACCGATCATTCAGAAGGCCACCGCGCTTGATCGTCGCCTGAGGGCACAGCTCTGCCATGCGCTGCGCCGTCTTCCCAAGCCCGCTGCCGCCTGATGTGGCGAAGGGCACGATGGTCTTCCCTGCGAAGTCATAGGCCTCAAGGAATGTGTCGATGATGCGCGGTTCGACATACCACCAAACAGGGAATCCTACGTAGACGGTGTCATAGGCATCCATAGCCTCCACATGACTTGCCACATCGGGCCTGCATGCTTCATCGTTCATCTCAAGAGACGACCGGCTGTGCCTATCATGCCAATCCAGATCAGCCATCGAGTAGGCCTGAGCAGGCTCTATCTCGAAGAGGTCCGCACCCACAGCCTCAGCCAACGCCTTGGCTACCCGCGCGGTGGTTCCCGTCGCGCTGAAATACGCTACCAATGATCTGCCCATGGGATCATCCTCCTTACGCCTTGCATGTTCTTTGATGCGTTCTATCATTTGAACTTGGCTTTAAGTCAAGGTGTTGCGATGAGAACATGGGCAGGAGGTCATATGGGATGCTCCATTGGAGAGATCTTAGAGCCTGACAGGGCTTCCCGCCTCTCCGCTTCGCTCCTACGATAAAGAAGGGTTGTTCCCTTCTCTTGACCGCAGGAAACTCTATTGGCGCGCATTCCCCCGCGTGCCGTGAGGTATGGCGCTTTGGCGCTCTGGAAAGTGCGAGAGGTCTGTGCTCTGCACAGACCTCTTGTTTTGAGATGTGCGGCCAGTTGGCCGCACCCACGAGGGTCGGGCCCCGTTGTCAAAGGAGGCAAGGCTGTTGGTTGTTGTGGGTGCCGGCAACAGCCGGCACGAATGAATGCGCGTCGTGCGTACGCGCCACTGGCTTCTTCTAAGCTTGGGTTGCCGGGAAACGGCAATCCCTATGCGCAGTGCTTGCACTGCGCTGTTAGCTTGGCGGCGGAATGACCTCTCAGGCAAAGGAACCTTCTGCGCCGCATCATCTTTCAGGCAGCAAAGGAAGGTTGCTATAGGTTTATGCAAGCACAAACCTATTGTTTTAGAAATGTGCGGCCAGTTGGCCGCACCCACGAGGGTTGAGGTCCGTTCATATTGCAAGCATCATCTTCGCCTGACCCCCTCATAGCCCCAGCTCCTCTTCTCCCCATTGCTTCATGGCAAGCAGGATGGGCACGAAGCTCTTTCCTAGCGGCGTCAGCGTATATTCCACGTGCGGAGGCACCTCGCCAAAATCCGTACGCTCAAGGAAGCCATCATCTACCAGCTCCTTGAGCTGCTTGGAGAGCGTGGATTCGGAGATGTTGCCGATGCAGCGCCGCAGCTGCCCGAAATGACGAACATCCTTGAGCGCCACGTAGAAGAGTATCTCGATCTTCCACTTGCCGCCGATCATGCGTTGGATAGTGGAGACCGACTTACACCGCTCCACTTCCTCGCCTTGCCTGCGTGCCACAGCGCCTCCCTTCACATACTGCAGAAAAAGACAGTACTTCAAAAGTAGCAGCTCTATGGGGATGATCGCGTTGAAACTTCCATGCAAGGCGAGACGAGGAGACCGAAATGCACTATACGGGAACCATCTGGCGACCGCCCTACGAGGCGAGCTCGCTCATCATCGAAGCGACAGCAGGCTGCACACACCACCGCTGCAAGTTCTGCACCCTCTACGATGACCTGCCATTCAAGTTTCGCCCTTCTCCTCTGGAGGACATCGAAGCAGACCTCCTTGAGGCGCAGACGTGGTATCACGACCCGCTGCGCAAGGCAGAAGAGCGACTGTTCGAGCTGGACAAGGCAGACGTGAGCCGCGTATTCCTCGCAGGGGCGAACCCTTTTGGGCTCAAAACGCACCATCTATTGAAGATCGCCGCGCTGGTGCGTACATACTTTCCGCAGTGCCAGAGCATCGGGTGCTTCGCCCGTGTCACCGATATCACGACGAAGGCCGACGAAGAACTCGCCGACCTAGCGCGGGCAGGATTCAACGGACTGACCATTGGCATCGAAACGGGCGATGACGAAGCGCTCGCGTTCATGGATAAGGGCTACGCCGCCAAAGACATCGTTGAACAATGCGCACGGCTGAGCGCAGCTAACATCAGCTATGCATTCTTCTACTTAGTCGGCATATCAGGCAGCGAACGCGGCATTAAAGGGGCACGGGCAACGGCAGAGATCTGCAACCGAACACACCCCTGGCTCATCGGGGCGAACATGCTCACGGTCTACAAGAGCTCTCAGCTCTATACGGAGATCCAAGCCGGAAGCTGGTGCGAGGCGCGGGAGGTGGAGAAATACGAGGAGGTGAAAGAGCTGGTGTCGCACCTGGGGATCCCTGTCGAGTTCGCAATGCTCGGCGCGTCGAATCCCGTGATGCTTCACGGGCACCTCCCAGAGCAGCGCGAACAGCTTCTGGCCACACTCGATGCTGTCATCACCGACATCGGCGAAGAGCGCCTGCGGCATTACCGCACGAACCTCAAGCATCTCTAGGCCAACAGGGATAACAGGGACGGAGGAGGGCTGTATCAGGGGGACGGAGGCGTATCAGGGGGACGGAGGCGTG
>CANODU010000016.1 GCA_947565185.1 uncultured Eggerthellaceae bacterium
ACATCGTAAGCCGCACGCTTTGCGGACGACTTTCGCTGCGGCACCCAGTGGCCTTACGTCGTAGCGAAGGTGCAGCATAAAGCGTCCGAGAGGACGCTTTATGCGAAAGCCTACGAAAGTTGCAGCTCGTATCTGGCTGCATTTTCTGGATAACGAGCTGGGGCGTTTCGATGTAGCATTTATGTATGGAGTTCGCTTTTATGCAAAGGAAACCGTTGTTGATGCAATACTATTCCATCAAAGCCTGACAAGGGCTGACAACCGAAAGGGGCATCCATGATCTCTCATTCCACCATCTCTCGTCGCGGCGGATTCTTGGGCCTCGCGGCTGGAATCTGTGCACTCATCGTGGGGCTGTGCATGCTCGCACCTGCCCAGAGCGCCTATGCCGCAGACACTGACCAGACAGGCAAGATCGGCATGCATCGCATGTACAACCCTAACTCTGGCGAACATTTCTATACCGCAAGCACATTCGAGCGCAATAGCCTCATCACGAATGGGTGGCAGTATGAAGGTACTGGTTGGTTGGCTCCTGCCACGAGCGATACTCCCGTCTATCGCCTGTATAGCGGAACAGACCATCATTACACCACCAGCTTGGAAGAGAAAGAGCATCTGGAAAAGGTGGGTTGGAGCTATGAGGACATCGGCTGGTACTCAGCTGATAAGAAAACGGGAGAGCCTCTGTATCGACAATTCAATCCCAACGTGGACCCGCAGGCTGACTACAACAATTCCGGCAGCCACAACTACACTACCAGCAAGGCAGAGAATGACAGTCTGGTGAAGACGGGCTGGAATGAGGAGGGCATCGGTTGGTATGCGCTCGTGAATGACTCCACCATCGAAAACGATGGCTCCTATGTTGCCGTGGAGGCTGACATGAACCTGAAGGGAAGCGGCACCGGTTCCCATGCGAAGGTTGACATCTCCAGCACGGCGGGCAACGCTGTGGCAAGCTTCGGCATCCAGTACGAGCAGAACATGAGCTATAAGTACAGCCAGTTCCCGAACAACACCTGCTTCCTGGTGGAGAATGTCATGAGCCATGCCACAGAAGCTGGACCTGAGGGCAAGGAGTATTTCTATGTGAGCCCGGCTGAATTGGGTAGTACGGCACGTGTGCGCATCGCTTGGTTCAAGGATGACAACACGCTTCGCTTCTATGTGAATGGTCGCGAGATCTCACGTACGGCAGCTACCTTTGCGGATGGCACGTTCATCGTGGCCACTGAGGGCAGCGTGGCTCATAACGGAGATCAGATCGATGCTGCGTTCAGCAACGTGAAGGTCAAAGGCAAGGGCGGCATGGTTGATCTGAAGTGGGACCTGGAGGATCACTTTGGGTTGAAGGGTGCGGTTTCCAAGGGAAGCAACGGTCTGCCTTCCATGACGGTGACGGGCACGGCCAACATCCCCGGCATCAATCCTGCAACGGGCACCCCGTGGGATTGGGATACTTGCTTCCAGACAACAGATCCCACTACCGGCACTTCGGGACACCCGCTCTCTGCAACCATCAAGGCGGCCATCCTCTAGCCGATTCCTGGCATCTCGGTCAAACTGCTTCGGACCCGATCCGCTGTTCTTGCGGGTCGGGTCCTTCGTTTTGCTTTGAGGAATGCCACGAAACCATTACTATTGATTGAATGGATTTCGGATTGCTGAGGAGTGGGACATGGCGCTTTCTATTGGGATCGTAGGGTTGCCGAATGTAGGCAAGTCCACGTTGTTCACGGCTTTGACGAACAAGGGCGGTCTGGCGGCCAACTATCCGTTCGCCACCATCGAGCCCAATGTGGGCGTCGTGCCGGTTCCTGATGCGCGCCTGGATGCGCTGGCCCAGATAGACAACCCTGCGCGCATCGTGCCAGCCACCGTGGAATTCGTGGATATCGCAGGTCTTGTGGAGGGTGCCAGCCAAGGGGAGGGGCTGGGCAATCAATTCTTGGCGAACATTCGCGAGACGGACGCCATCTGCGAAGTTGTGCGCTTCTTCTCGGATCCGGATGTCGTGCACGTGGCGGGCAAGGTGGATGCGCTTTCGGATGTGGAGACCATCAAGACAGAGCTCATCTTGGCAGATATCGCCACAGTGGAGAAGGCACTGCCGCGCCTTGAGAAGGAGGCCAAGCGCGATAAGGCTGCTACGAAGAAGCTGGAAACCGCGAAGAAGGTGCTGGCAGGGCTGAACGAAGGTCATCGTGCGCGCACCCTTGATCTTGACGAAGAAGAGCAAGCAGCCATCTATGAGTTGCACTTGCTCACCATGAAGCCCATGCTCTATATCGCGAATGTGGACGAGGACCAGATGGATGCTGATCTGCCTAAGATAGACGGCCTTGCGCCCGTGCCCATCTCAGCGAAGGTGGAGGCTGACCTGGCAGAGCTGGATCCTGCCGAGGCGGCTGAGTACCTGGAAGCCATGGGACTTTCCGAAAGCGGCTTGGCGCGTCTCGTGCAAGAAGCATACAAGCTCCTCGGACTCCAGTCATTCTTCACCAGCGGAGACACAGAAAGCCGTGCATGGACGATCCCTATCGGAGCCAAGGCTCCTCAGGCGGCGGGCGTTATCCACACGGATTTCGAGCGCGGATTCATCAAGGCAGAGACCGCATCCTTTGAGGACTACGTTGCGAATGGCGGAGAGAAGGGCTGTCGGGAGACGGGCAAGCTTCGTCAAGAGGGTAAGGATTACGTCGTGCAGGATGGAGACGTCATGCACTTCAAATTCAATGTCTAAGATTCCGTAGCACCTTATCCATTGAATTTGCAATTCAACGTCTAGGGTAGTGGCGGTATCTGCCATATATCCATGAAAGCGCCTCCGCAAGGAGGCGCTTTCGTTCGTGAGATAATGCAGGGCATCTGGCTGTTCTTTGACGATGGAGGGGGACATGGTCGAAAGAATGGATCTGCGGCGTCGCGCGCAAAAAGCGGGGGGGGGGCTTCTCTAAGCCTCATCCCTGTGCATCCATGATGCACGTGCACAGACAAATAACTTTTTCCTTATTGCAACAACAATTATCCGTACGGCTTCCGTCTCATATTCCAAAATGTGATTCCAACGGGGGAGTTTCTCCTTCTTCTTTTCGTTCTGGGTTCTCTGGAAGTGCATAGAGAAGGAGGATGTTCGCATCATGGAGATACAGCATCTTCGGCATCTAGTGGCTGCATCGGAGAGCACGAGCTTTGCGAAAGCGGCAAAGCGCTGCTTCACCAGCAGGCAGAACATCGCGCATTCCGTCAAGGTGATGGAGAGCAAGCTAGGCACCGTGCTGTTCGAGCGCAAGGGCAACGAGATGATCTTGACGCCGGATGGCGTGGAAGCGGCGCGTGCCGCACGCGAGATCGTGGAGCAGGTGGAGAACTTCGATGTGATGTTCGCGCAGAGCACGCTCCCATCCGACATGCTCACGCTGGCTGTCAGCAATAACCTGTTCGCGGGCATCCCGTCATCGACTGACGAATTCATCCACTCTTATTCTGATAACCTGCGCATCCGCGAATGCGATTGCGAGAAATGCTATGAGCTGGTACTCACCGAGCGCACTGACCTGGCTATCGTCATGTGCATGAAGCGCGAATTTCCCGAATGCAACGTGCGTGAGATCGCCAGTTCGCACTCGTATGCGGTGGTGAATGTGGATTCGCCGCTGGCGCAGAAGGATCGCTTGTCCGTCATGGACCTCAAAGGACAGCAGCTCTTGTTGATGTCGAAGCCACCCTTCCAGTACGAGCCCCTCTTCACGCAGATGAAGGAGCTGAATTTCGACCAAGATAAGGCGAGCGTGATCACGTCCACCTCATCCATGGTGCATATGGTGCGCCGCTATAAGGTCATGGGGTTGGTGTCCAAGAAGTTCGCCGTGGAGCCGCCGAAGGATATCCGCACGGTGCCCATTGACGACCCGCGTCTGGATTGGCACTTCTATGTGCTCTTTCAGATGGACGTGAAGAAGTTCGCCACCATATCAAAGCTGATCCGTGGCATCCAGGATACCTTCGAAGGCGACAAGAATTACGTCTCCGCCGCTGAGGCAGCTGCCAACGCCATCAGCGACTAGCACGTACGGAAGCACTTGCCCTTTCCCTTGATCTTCCCTGTTCAGACGAGCTTTCGCCGGTAACTGACAAATCAGGTTTGTCGCCCTGAGAAATGACCCATCTTCTCAGCGTTTCAGTTCGGAAACAGAATCAACGCGTGCGGATGATCCAGTGCATGCCTCGCACAGCCATGTTCGGACCTCCGTGCAGTTAGAGGTTTCTCGTGAATGGGAGAGGAGAGGTACATGCAAGAATGGAAACGCCAGGAAGGCGACGAGACCATCTTCAGAACGTGCGCTTGGTCACCTCCGGGATGCCATCCCGTAGGCTGCGGCCTGCAGGTCCATGTGAAGGATGGCAAGGTGACGAAGATCGAAGGTGACCCCGATCATCCGATCACCCGTGGTTCCCTGTGCCCGCGCTGCTTGGCTCTCAAGGAGTACATCTATCATCCCGATCGCATCATCCACCCGATGAAGCGCGCCAAGGAAGATCGTGGCCAGGACAAGTGGGAGCAGTGCTCTTGGGACGAGGCTACCGATCTGGTGGCGAACGCCGCCAAGGAGATCACGGCGAAGTACGGTGCGGAGACCATCGCGGTCTTCGGTGGCACCGGCCGTGAGGCCAACAACTGGTATCCGCAGTGGGCCAATCTCGTCTTCGGCACGCCGAACTCCGTTTACGCTCAGGCTGGCTGGTCTTGCTACGGTCCGCGTATGACCAACACGGCGTTCATGATGGGTGGCGGATACCCTGAGATCGACTACGCTGCGAAGTTCCCGGATCGCTACGACGACCCGCGCTTCGTTGCTCCTGAGGTCATCCTCATCTGGGGCAAGGAGCCGCTGCGCTCCAACCCTGACGGCCTGTATGGTCATGCTGTCATCGAGATGATGCGCCAGTTCGGCACGAAGATCATCGTGGTGGACCCCCGCATCACCTGGCTCGGCACGCGCGCTGAGGAGATCCTGCAAGTGCTTCCGGGCACCGACACCGCGCTCGCCATGGCCTTCATCTACGTTCTGGCCAAGGAAGATCTGGTGGACCACGACTTCATCGAGAAGTGGACCTATGGTTACGACGAGCTGGTCGAGCGCGTTCAGGAGATGCCTCCCTCACGCGCTGCGGAGATCTGTGGCGTTCCTGAGGAGCAGATCTGGCGCGCAGCCCGCATGTATGGCAAGGCGAAGCCTTCCAGCGTGGCATGGGGTCTGGCAACAGACGAATCCACCAATGGTGCTCAGCTTGGCATGTGCCTCGTGGCTCTCATGTCCATCACCGGCTTCTTGGATGCTCCGGGTGGCACCACCCTTGGCATGGGTGATGACCAGGGCAGCGTCGTGCGCGACGGCGGCTCCATCTCCGCTGATGAGAAGGTCGACGACGCTACGGACTCCACCCTTGAGCTGGCGCTCAAGAATGGCATCATGACCCAGGAAACGTGGTACACCAAGCGCATCGGCGTGGATAAGTATCCTTGCGTGGGCCAGGTCCTCTGGACAGTGCAGCCTGACGAGTTCCTGAAGTGCCTGGAGACGAATGATCCGTATCAGATGCACATGGCAGGCTTCGTCTCCTCCAACCCCGTCGGCACGGCTATCGGTGCTGAGCCGCAGCGTTGGTGGCGTGCGCTCAAGCGCCTGGACTTCAACTTCGCCGTTGACCTGTTCATGAATCCCACCATCATGGCGTGCTGCGACGTCTTCCTGCCGGTGGCTTCCACCATCGAGCATGACGGCATGGTGGTCACCCACTATGGTCTGAACGCCTCCTTCTATGGCGCTCAGAACAAGTGCGTCCAGGTTGACGAGTGCAAGTCTGACGTTGAGATCATGCTGGAAGTGGGCAAGAAGACCTATCCGGACTTCTGGAACCGCTTCGAAGATGATGAGGCGTACAACAACTTCCATGTGTTCCGCAGCTGGCTGCCGTGGGACGAGCTGCGTGACAACGTGGTCACGATGTCCAACGAGCCGTACTACAAGTACAAGGAGGGCAAGCTGCGTCCGGACGGCCAGGTGGGCTTCCCCACTCAGACCGGCCGCGTGGAGCTCTACTCCTATGCGTACGCGAACTTCGACGAGGATCCGCTGCCCTACTATGAGCCGGCAGCCTATGGTCCCACCACCATGCCCGAGATGATGAAGGAGAAGTATCCCTTCGTGCTCACCACGGGCGCTCGTCGCCAGGAGTTCTTCCATTCTGAGCACAAGCAGGTGCCGTCTCTGCGCCAGATCACCCCGTGGCCGCAGGTTGACCTGAACCCCGAAGATGCTGCTGAGTACGGCATCCAAGAGGGCGATTGGGTAGAGGTCTTCTCTCCCTATGGGTGCATCCGCCAGATGGCCCGCGTCACCCCCATCATCAAGAAGGGTGTCGTCCACTGCATGCACGGCTTCTGGTATCCGGAAGAGGAAGGCTCTGAGCCGAACCTCTTCGGCAACTGGAAGTCCAACGTCAACATGCTCATGCCCAACAGCGTGAACGCGAAGACTGGCTTCGGTAACACCTTCAAGTCCATGATCTGCGGCATCCGCAAGGCGGATAGCCTCGGTGGCCCGAATGAGCCTGACCACATCGTGCTCGAGAAGAGCCGCCAGGGTGAGTTCACCGTCCAAGAGACGTGGCGTCCCGCCGACTCTCCCGTGGTCGATCCCGTTGACTACGAGAAAGAGATGGGGGTAACGAAATGACGCAACATGCTCTGTACCTGGATCTAGAGTTCTGCTCCGGTTGCCACAGCTGCGAACTGGCTTGCCGCAACGAGCACGACTTCGATCCTGAGACCAACGGCATCAAGGTGCTGGAGGATAGGCCCATCCACTATCCGGACGCACCTGAGGGCAAGTGGCACTGGGATTTCGTCGCATACCCCACCGAGATGTGCGATCTGTGCGAGGCACGCGTAGAGCGCGGACTCATGCCCGCTTGCGTGCAGACGTGCCAGGCGAAGGTGCTGGAGTACGGCACCATCGAGGAATGCGCGAAGAAGCTTGCTGAGAAGGGCAAGAAGGCAGCCATCTTCCTTCCCTAGGAAGGCTGTCACGGAATAGCGTTTCCATCTTACGGCTCGGGTCGGTCTTCCCCCCTTCCGACCCGGGCCCACACGAGGAGGTATCCCATGGCGGGCAGTTGCGGGGCATTCTGTTCGTTCTGTGGACGATGCGGGCGAGAGATAGCCAAAGAGTTGCGCAACATGAAGCCGAAGGGCGTAGCTCCTCCTGGTGTTTCTGACAAGGAAGCACACACAAGCGGAACAGATATGGATGCTTTGGAGTCAAGCGAAAGCAATTCAGACCATCTATCTCCTGAAGAAGGAGGGTTACATGAGCAATACTGAGACGAATATCGTCCAAGAGAAGCAAACGGCTGAGGCGAATGCTGTAGCCGTTATGCAACCCAAGAAGCTTATCGCCATCATCGTGGCGGCATTGGTGTTCCTGTTCTTCCAATTCGTCTGCCCCGTTCCGACGGGTCTTGAGCGCACTGCTATGTCGGCGATAGGCATCTTGCTTTGCTGCATCGTGCTGTGGGTCACCGAGGCGATGCCCTTCATCGTCACCGTGGTCCTCATCTTCTTCCTGATCCCTGTGACAGGGATCTTGCCGTATTCCACCACTACCTTGGAAGACGGCAAGGTCATCCAGAGCGTGTTCAACCAGTCAAGCTTGCTGGTGCCCATCTACTGCTTGTTCGTCTTCACGGTATCTGGCGCGGTCATGTCCACGCCCATCCCGTACCGCGTGGCGAACGTTGCTCTGAAATGGGCTAAGGGCAACTCTCGGAAGCTGATCATCGGCTTCACCCTGGCAACGTCAGTGCTCTCCATGTTCGTGTCCGACCTGGCGGCTTCTGCCATCTTCATCGGCATCGGCCTTTCTATCGTGGAAGCGAACGGTGGTATCAAGGGACAATCCAATCTGGCGAAGGCGCTCACCATCGCCGTTGGCGCAGGCGCTGCCATCGGCGGCATCGGCACGCCCATCGGCAATTCGCTGAACATCCTGTGCATGACCATGGTGGAGCAGTACATGCAGGTGCGCGTGACGTTCCTTGCCTGGTGCATCGTGAACATCCCGCTCGCGCTGGTCACGTCGTTCTTGTCTGGCCTGTATGTGAGCAAGGTCTTCAAGATCGAGGACATCAAGCCTGAGGCGCTCACTATCGTTGAGGCGAAGCTCGTCGACTTCGGCAAGATGACCGCTCGCGAGATCAAGCTCATCGTCTGGTTCGTCATCGCCTTCGGCCTGATGATCATGTCCACGTGGTTCCCGCAGATCAACTCCATGCTCGTTGCGTTCATCTTCTGCGTCATCGCGTTCATTCCGGGCATCGACCTTCTGACCAAGAAGCAGTTCTACAGCAACATCCCGTGGGAGATCATCATGATGATCATCGGCGTGCAAGCGCTGTCCACGGGCCTGGTTGGCACCGGCGCTGCTGGCTGGTTCGTCAACGTCACCTTCGCTGGTGCTGAGACGTGGCCTGCCATCCTCATCGTGCTGGTCATGTGCGTCGTCACCATGATCCTGCACATCGCCATCCCTGTGGGGCCGCCGACGGTATCCGTTGCCGTGCCCCTCATGGTGGCTGTCGTCACTGCCGTCAATGGCGGCGTTGGCGCTGAGGCTACTCAGATCGTCATCAATCCGGCAGTCATCGCCTGCATCGGCGGCATTCTCGGTGGCGTGACCACGTGGCTGCCGATCGACTCCATCATGATGATCTGCTACGAAAAGGGCTGGCTCAACATGAAGGAATGGGTGTCTCGTGCGTGGGTGTGCACGGTCATCCTGCTCATCTTGACCGTCATTTGGACACCGTTCATCTGCGGTCTCGTGGTTCCCGTCTAAGACGGATCCTGTAAGGCTCCAAGCGTAAACTCTTCCGCTTTCTTGTCGCGGCTGCTGGATATCCTAGCTATTCAGCAGCCGCTTTCCTTACCGGACCTTCCCTTTGTTGCATCAAGGAGGTGCGCATCATGGAATTCGTCGGTGCTGCCGCTGTCGGGATGATCTTCATCGGCATCGTGTTCCTCGTGCTCGTGCCGGTAACGGCGCGCATGCGGACGCATGGGAAATCGAAGGAGCAGCAGCGCTCTGAGTTCTTCCAAGATTATGATAAGCGCATGGATGAGTTCCGTCGAAGCGAGAAGAGCAAGAAGAAGCGGCGTTAGATATCGAGTTCCGTGAGCGAAGAGGCAGGGAGCAGCTCACGCATGCCTGCACGGAGGTCAACACCACCTTCTCCCTTTGTGCAGGCGAGCCCCCGCCTCTGCGCTCACCCTACCTGAAGAAAGCAGGGTAAGCATAGTGGATGCACTGCAGATAACCTCCGTTGTGGTATTCGTCATCGTCATGGCGCTGGTGGTGTCGGAAAAGATCCATCGTGCCTTGGCGGCGCTTCTGGGCGCAGTGGCGCTCATCATCATCGGCGTGGTGGATTTCGATACCGGCATGGAATCCATCGATTTCAATACGCTGGGCGTGCTTTGCGGCATGATGATGTTCGTGGCCGTGGTGCGCCAATCCGGCCTCTTCGAATTCGTGGCCATCAAGTCAGCGAAGATATGCAAGGGAAAGCCGTGGCTGATCATGGTGGCGTTCGTCATCATCACGGCCATCTTCTCGGCGCTCTTGGATAACGTGACCACCATCTTGCTCATCGGCCCCATGACCATCATGCTCTGCCGAACGCTCAAGATAAATCCGGTGCCGTATCTCATCGCTGAGATACTGGCATCCAATATCGGTGGCACGGCTACCTTGATCGGAGATCCGCCGAACATCATGATCGGGTCTGCCGCGAATCTTACGTTCTTCGACTTCATCATCTATGACGCGCCGGTAGTGGTCATCATCTTGGCCGTGGTCATCATCATCTTCAAGTTCCTGTTCGGGCGCAACCTATCGGTGGCGGAAGATGATGTGAAGGCCGTGATGGCGCTCTCTGAACAAGAGGCCATCAAGGATAAGCCGCTCTTCAACAAGAGCATCGTCATGATCGTGCTGGTCACCATCGCCTTCATGATGCATGGCGTCTTGGGGCTGGAGTCCTCGGTCATCGCGCTGACGGCGGCGGCCATCATGCTGCTCATCTCTCGATGCGATCTTGAAGTGGCCATCGAAGGCGTGGAGTGGGGGACCATCGGGTTCTTCCTCGGGCTCTTCATCGTGGTGGGCGCTATGGAGCACACCGGCGTCATCACCATGATCGGCCAGTGGCTGGTGTCGGTCACCGGCGGAGATGTGGTGCTGCTCATGCTGGCACTGCTCTGGGCATCGGCCATCTTGTCAGCCATCTTGGACAACATCCCCTTCGTGGCCACCATGATCCCCATCATCACCGTCATGTCGCAAACGGGCATCGACGTGTTCCCGCTGTGGTGGGCTATCTCTTTGGGTGCATGCTTGGGCGGCAACGGCACGTTGGTGGGAGCATCAGCTAACGTGGTGCTCTCGGGCATAGCCAGCAAGGAAGGGTATAACATCTCCTTCATGGGCTTCACGAAATACGGCTTCCCCATCATGGTGGTCACCGTGCTCATAGCCACGGCCTATCTCCTCGTCATCTTCTAGGGACGTCATGAAGCGATTGCATTTCGGATATCTGGTCGTGTTCGCGCTGGTGCTCACCAGCTTCATGCCGCTGTCCTTGGGGCTTTCTTGTCAGGGCATCTTCTATCATGCCGTGGCGGAGCATATCGGTGCGGGCGTGGGAGTGGTGAGCTACTACGCTTCCATCATCGCGGCATCATGCTTCGTGTTCATGACCATCATGGGGCGCCTCATCACGAGCTTCGATGCACGCGTGGTCTTGAGCGGTGCGGTCATCCTGTGCGGTCTCGTGTTCGTCTGGCTCTCCTTCACGGATTCGCTTTGGATGTACTTCGTCGGCGCCTTCCTCATGGGAGCACCGGTATCGCTTCTGCTCTACATCGCGCCTTCCACGCTGGTGAACCGTTGGTTCGCCAAGCGCGCTGGGTTCTATGTGGGCATCATCATGGCCTTCACCGGGATCGGCGGCGTGGTGTGGAGCACGGTGGGAGGTGCGCTCATCCAAGCTATCGGCTGGTCTGCCACGTATCTGGTATTCGCGGGTTTGAGCGTGGTCACGCTGCCCTTCACCATCTTCTGTACGGCAAGCGCTCCTGAGGATAAGGGGCTCGTGCCTGTGGGCCTTGAGGTGGATGCAGCGAAGATGGCCGCAGGGGATGGTGAGGCGCAGGGAGCAGCGTATGAGGCGTCAGGCGTGCCAGCTGCGAAGGCGTTCAAGGCACCGACATTCTTCCTCATCGTGATCATCGCGTTCCTGCTGAACTTCGGCATGTATGTCTACTACGTGGTTCCCAGCTATGCGGCCACGCTGAGCCTATCCGAGGCCTTCCCGCTCTTGGGAGCTACGGCGTCATCAGCGGCTATGGCGGGGCAGACCATCTCCAAGATCGTGCTGGGTGGCGTAGGGGAGCGACATCCTTACGCAAGCGCCATGGTGGCTGTTGGCCTGGGCGTCGTGGGTATCGCATGCTTGGCCTTCGGTGGCGCTAGCATGGCCTTGTTCTATACAGGAGCATTCGCCTTCGGCGTGTACTATGGTGTGGCGAATGTGATGCTGCCCATCTTCACGCGGCATGCTTTCGGCATCGCGGACTACGCGAAGATCTACGCGCGCATATCCATGGCCGCTACGCTGGGTCTCACCATCACCGGCTTCGTCTGGGGGACGCTTCTGGATACCACGGGATTCGCCGCTATGTTCATAGGCGTTGCCGTGTTGCTGCTGGTGGCCATCGGGTTCATCGCAGCGCTCTCACGCAAGCGCGCAGTCGCCTCCTGAGCTATCATGAACGCTTCTGTGAGGAGCGGCTGCATGAGCTGGGAGAACCTAGATGATCATCGGCATCACCACCACGCTGAATGAAGCGGATAGCTTCCAGCGCGTCAATATCGAATACATCAACCGCGTGGCTGAAGCGGGAGCCACGCCGGTGCTCATCACGCCCATCCCTGGCGGGGTGGAGGCGAACAAGGCGCTGGCGCATGAGGTGGTAGAGCTCGTTGACGGGCTGCTCTTCACCGGTGGAGGCGATATCCATCCACGATTCTACATGGATGTGACCATGAGCCATGTGCGTGCATCCTTGCATCCTGAAGAAGCGGCGCGCATCCAAGCGGTGGAGGCGGGGCCGTATGGTGCACCGCAGCGCGCAGCAGATTACGCATCTGATTGCGTGCATTGCCCTGTGGATGATGCCCTGCGCAATGCCGTGGACAACATCCGTGCTACGGATGAGCGCGTCGTGCTGGATGGGCGCGAGGTCACGGCATTGGCTGCCGTGAATAGCATTCCCTGCCTTGACGGGCTCCTTGCCGTATCGGAGAACCGCGATGGCCTTGAGCTGGAGCTGGCACGCCTTGCCTTTGACCGCGGCATCCCCACCTTGGGGATCTGTCGCGGGATGCAGGTGCTGAACGTGGCGTTGGGCGGCACGCTCTATCGCGACCTGTGCGTGTGCGGCATCACGGATGCGCAGCACATGCAGGAAAAGCCCTACGCGAATGCCCAAGAGGCGGCTTCGGTGGTTGCGGGGACGCAGCTTGATCGCATCCTGGGCACGCATCAGCAAGGGAAGATCAACAGCATCCACCATCAGGGCGTGAACCTCCTTGCCGCACCGCTTACGGTGAATGCGTGGGGTGAAGATAGGATCGTCGAAGGCGTAGAGGCGCCGAATAAGGATTTCTTCCTTGGCGTGCAGTGGCATCCGGAATACCTGGAGAATCACGCTTCCTTGTTCCAGGCACTGGCAGACGCCTGCTAGCCACTGTCTTCGTGGGTGCGGTCAACTGGCCGCACCCTTCCAAAGTGTGTCGGCATTGCTTTGCAATGCCTCTTTTCATGGAATGGCTTCAATCCTCGTGGGTGCCGGCAACTGCCGGCACGAGAACTAAACGATAGGTTTGTGCTCTGCACAAACCTATAACAACCTTCTGCCTTCATGGGGTGATGGGGGCGCTCGGGTTTGGCTTCGCCCTGCGAAATCCATGATGGTGTATATCATGGATTTCTTGGGCTGCAGAATCACCCTCGACCCCCATCACCTCATTCAGCTCTACACCTTCTTTGTGGGTAGGCCGCAGATCCTGCGGCAGCCCCCTCCGGGGGCCACGCACAGGATCTGCGGACGCCTGGCAGGTACCTGTGTCTCTTCCTGGCTTGTTGCCTTTTTGGTTGGCGTGGGTGCGGCCAACTGGTGGCGTATCAGGGGGACGGAGGAGTGAGATGCCCACAGCGCGTCTCACTCCTCCGTCCCCCTGATACACCTAGGATCTGCGGGTGCCTGGCAGGTACCCGCATCTCTTCTTTGCTTGTTGCCTTTTTGGTTGTCGTGGGTGCGGCCAACTGGCCGCACATCTCCAAAACTATAGGCCTGTGCTTTGCACAGGCCTATCACCTTCTTGTGCCCTTTGCATATGCATGCAAAGGGCATTGTTTTTTCACTTGTGCTGGTTGTTGCTAGTATCCGCACTAACTTGCACTCAAGAGGGGCAGATCTAAAGATCTGCACTACGAAAAAACCCATTGGCTGAGGCCGTTATCACGCGAGGCGCTGCAGGGCAGTGAAGAGTTGCGCAAATTCATCTTCGAAGGCGCTGTCCTTCAAGCGGACGAACGAGATGCCGTGTTCGATGGGCTTGCCCATGAGGGGGATGATGCTGAGCGCGTTCTCTGCCACCTTGCGCTGGACGGCTGCCTCATAGAGGAAGGTGATCCCCAGTCCTTCGGCTACGAGCACTTTGATGATGTCGATGCTGCCGATCTCTGACACCTCAGCGAACGCATCCAGCGAGAGGTTGCGCTCGGCCAGCGCATGTTCCAGCACCGCACGCGTGCCGGAGCCCTTTTCGCGTATGAAGAGCGGTTGTCCCAAGAGGTCTTCGATGGCAACGGGCGTGTCCCCCAGGTCATGGTCAGGGGCGCATGCGCATACCAAGCGCTCGGTGCAGAAGGTATCGCACGCATAGGCAGCGCTGTCGAAGAGGCCCTCCACGAAGGCACAGTCTATGGCACCCGCGTCCAAGAGTCCCAGCAGCGAAGCCGTGCCTCCGGACTTCACGGTCACGTGCACCTCCGGGTGCTCAGCCAGATAGCGCGCCAGCGGACGCGCAGCGATGTACTTTCCGGCCGTGAGCGTCATGCCTAGCTTCAGGTCTTGGCGAACGCTGCTGTCAACGGCTTCGATCTTCCGGTGCAAGAGCGCATCGTCGTGAGCGCGGGTGGATAAGGCATCACGCAGCATGTACCCCGCCTTGGTGAGATGCAGCTTTCGGTTGCGGTAGGCGAAGAGCTTCGCGTTGTATTCCCGTTCGAGGAACGCGATATGCTGAGAGACAGCAGGTTGGGTGATGTGCAGCTCCTTCGCTGCTGCGGTATAGCTCATGGTCTGGCAGACGGCAAGGAATGTCTTCACGCGAAAATCGAGCATCATGCGGCCCTTCTCGTAGTGGTATGCAACCATAATAGAATCTTATGGACGCATAACAAAGCATAAGTTTTCTTTTCGTAACCAGTCGAGCATAATCGCAGGCATCGGTTCCTGCGTAGCGCTGCATAGAGATCGGCGCTGCGTGGATGAGGGCAGAAGAGAAAGGGCTTCGCATGTCAGAGTTGATCAAGGGCGTACCCATCCCCACTGCGGGAGTCGCGTTGGGCTTGGCCGCCCTCGGAAACCTGCTCATGCCGGTCATCGGCATCGTCCGGCCTGTGTGCGGAGTCCTGTCTGCGCTGTTGGTGGCGTTGGTCATCTGCAAGGTGGTCATCTACCCGGATATGATCAAAGAGGACTTCAAGAATCCCATCCTGGCAAGCGTATCGGCAACGCTCATGATGACGCTGATGCAGCTGGCGGGATACATCGCACCGCTTTCGCTTCCCGTCGGCCTTGCTCTTTGGATAGGCGCCATCGCTTGTCATCTGGCGCTCATGGTATGGTTCGCCTGCCGATTCCTCAAAGGACTCAAGCTGGATCAGGTGTTCCCTACCTACTTCATCTGCTATGTGGGCATCATCGTGGCTGCCGTGACCTCTCCCGTCTTCGGCGCGGAGGCATTCGGTCGCGTGCTCTTCTGGATCGGATTCGCCAGCTATCTGCCGTTGCTCGCGCTGGTCACGTGGCGCCTGATCAAGCATCCTGTGCCCGATGGAGCGCGGCCCTTGTTCTGCATCTATGCGGCACCCGCAAGCCTGTCCATCGTAGGGT
This sequence comes from uncultured Eggerthellaceae bacterium, assembly GCA_947565185.1. Classification (GTDB taxonomy): domain Bacteria; phylum Actinomycetota; class Coriobacteriia; order Coriobacteriales; family Eggerthellaceae; genus MGBC163016. The sequence continues at coordinate 15,311 of CANODU010000016.1, forward strand.
ACCTTGCGGTTGCGGAAGAGCCGAACCTCATGTTCGTGAGCATTCTGTTGGTGCTGGCCCAGATGTTCTTCGCCGTGGTGCTGACCCGAGTCCCTGTGTTCTTGAAGAATGGCTTCTTTCCCAGCTATGCGGCCATGACATTCCCCTTCGTCATCACGGCCACTGCGCTTTCCGTTTCCCTTGACGCGTTCGCAACGGCAGGGGTCTTCACACCTGCCATCCTGGAAGCGCTCTGTGCGGCGGAGATGCTGTTCGCCACGATCATGGTGACGTTCGTGTTCGCCCGCTATGGGATGCATCTGGTACAGCCCGTTCTGGCTGCTCGTGCTGTGCAAAGGGCAGAGCCGGAGGCGCTCTCAGCCTGAGGATGCCTTTGCAGGTTCCCTCTTCCGCTTCTCGGCCATGCCGATGAGCGCGCCGATGACGCCACCTATGATGGCTACGGGCACCCATGAGAATCCGTAGGAGAACAGGAATGCTTTCTCCACGAAAGCGCACAGGCCGAATGCATCATGGAGCGCTATGGGCAGGCTGGCCAAGAACGCGCCCAGCGCAGCACCTTGGTAGAGGCGCTTCGAAGGGATGAATCGGGCGAACAGGATGAGCACGATGGTGGTCATGAACGGAGGGCACACCATGGCAAGCACAGGGCTTGCCCAGCGGATGATGTTCTCCAGCTGCAGATTGCAGATGAGCACGCCGGCCACGACGCAGAAGATGACGCCGAACCGGTAGCTCACACGGCTGTGGGTGAGCTGGCGAAAGTATTCGGCTGTGGCGCTGATGAGGCCGATAGCCGTGGTCAGGCATGCCAAGAGCACCACTATCCCTAAGATGATGACACCCGTATCTCCCATCAAGCGTTGGGTGATGGCCACGATGAGCGCTGCCTGGTCAAGCCCCGGTCCAAAGGTCTGATTGGTGGTGGCGCCCAGATAGGTGAGGCCGCCGTAGATCAGCGTCAGCAAGATGGCAGCGATGACGCTGGCGAGGCTCAAGATGACAAGCTGGCTCTTGCGGTCCTTGATGCCGTCAGCTTTGAGGGCGTTCTGCAAGACGATGCAATACCCGATGACGCAGATGATGTCCATAGCCTGGTAGCCTGCAGAGATGCCGTCCTGGACCACGGTGGGGGAGATGGGATCTCCTATGGGGCCGATGGGGTTCACGATGCCGCAGATGATGAGCGCGCCGATGCCGACGACCAGAAGCGGGGTGAGCACCTTGCCGATGATGTCCACGACGCGGGATTCCGTGATGGTGAGCACGCACACCAAGGCGAAGAACGCCAAGGAAAAGGGCAAGAGGTCCACGGAAGAGCCGAAGAGCGGGACGATGGCCATCTCGTAGGTGGTAGCGGCGGTGCGCGGCATGGCGATCAGGATGCCCGTGCAGACGATGGCCGCGGTGTTCAAGATGTTCGCAGGCACTTTGCCGATGGTGCGGCGAAAGGCTATCTCGCCACCTCCAGCAGCGGCAAGCGCATAGATGCCCAGGCATGCCATGACCACATCTATCAAGACGAAGAACGCCAGGCCGAGCGGCCAGAGGTTGCCGCTTTCCATGCCCAGATAGGGCGGGAAGATCAGATTGCCCGCGCCGAAGAACATGGCGAACAGCGCAAGGCCGGTGACCCAGGTCTCCTTCCGCATGCCACCCACCTCCTTCGCGTTCTCCGCTTCTCGCTGATGATTATGCGCTCCCACCACAGCTGTCATGAGTTGCGTCGGAGAATCGTTGCGCTTCTGCGAATATCGGATCGCAGCAAAGAAAAGAGGCGGGACCGGTCAGGATCCCGCCTCTCGGCGTGCTCTGCGGATGTGCAGCGGATCAGAACAGCGGAACGACAGCTCCGTCATAGGTCTGCTGGATGTAGCTCTTCACCGCGTCGGAGGTGAGCGCCTCCACGAGCGCCTGCGTCTTCTCAGAGAGCTCGTTGCCCTCCTTGACCGCGATGACGTTCACATACGCGTTCGCCGCATCGCTCTCCGAGCCCTCGACGGCCAGCGCATCGGACACGTTCAGATCAGCTTCCAGCGCGTAATTGCCGTTGATGGCAGCGATGTCAACATCCTGTAGGACGCGCGGCAGCTGCGCTGCTTCCACTTCTTGGATGTCCAGGTTCTTCGGATTCTCGGCCACGTCCTGCTTGGTGGCTGTGAGTCCGGCTCCCTCCTTCAGCTTGATGAGGCCTTCCTGCTCAAGGAGCAGAAGAGCGCGCGCTTCGTTGGTGGTGTCGTTGGGCACGGCCGCGGTTGCGCCATCGGGGAGGTCAGCCAAGGATGTGGTCTTGCCTGCATACAGTCCGAACGGCTCGAAATGGATGCCCGCAGCGCTCACCAGATGCGTGCCGTTCTCTTCGTTGAAGTCGTTCAGGTAGGTGATGTGCTGGAAGTAGTTCGCATCCAGCTCGTCGTTCTCAAGAGCGGTGTTCGGCAGGATGTAGTCGTTGTATTCCACGACTTCCAGGGTGTAGCCCTTCTCAGCCAGCGCATCTTTCACTTGGTTCAGGATCTCAGCATGGGGAGAGGGCGATGCGCCCACGCGGATGACGTTGCCATCCGCACCAGCAGCAGAGGACGCGGAGCTGTCGCTCGATGATCCGCCCGCGCACCCTGCAAGCCCCAGCGTGGCCAATCCGCATGCAGCCACGAGGGCCACTGCCTTCTTCAAGAATGTCGTCTTCATGGATATCCTCCTTGTGCTTCTCTAACGCGTTCTCTTATCTACCTTGCTCACCAGCTTCAGGCCGCCCTCTTGGAAGATCTGGACGATGATCACCAGCAAGATGACCGTGACCAGCATGATGTCGGACTGATAGCGGTAATAGCCATAATTGATGGCGATGGCACCCAGGCCACCGCCGCCCACGAATCCAGCCATGGCGGAATAGCCCAGGATGGTGGCGAGCGAGATGGTGGCACCCACCAGAAGCGACGGCTTCGCTTCGGGAAGGAGCACCTTGGTGATGATCTGCGGGGTGGATGAGCCCATGGCCCGCGCCGCTTCGATCACGCCCGCGTCCACTTCCTTGAGCGATGACTCCACCATGCGCGCCACATAGGGGGCTGCCGCTACCACGAGCGGCACGATGGTGGCCGTGGATCCGATGGTGGTGCCTACTATGGCGCGCGTGAACGGCAGGATGAACACGAGCAGGATCAGGAACGGGACGGAGCGCAGGATGTTCACGATCACGCCCACCACCAGGTTCACTGCACGGTTGCGCCGGATGCCGCCCTCTCCGGTGATGTAGAGGATGATCCCCAGCGGAATGCCGAGCACATACGCGATCACCGTTGACACGATGGTCATATAGAGGGTCTCCCACGTGCCCGTGAGCAAGAGGTCTATCATCTCGGGAGACATCACGCATCACCTCCTTCCTCGTAATGGATGCCGCGTCCGCGCAGATAGTCCTTGATCCGCTGCTGGGCGGATGGGTCTTCCGGCAGCTCTATCAGCATCTGGCCGAACGCCTTGCCGCCGATGTTCTCCGTGTTGGCAGCCAAGATGTTCACCATCGTCTGGCATTGGATGGTCATGTCGGATATGACCGGCGCTCCGGATTCGTCACCGGTGAAGGCGATGCGCAGCGTACGAGTGGACTGCGCAAGCGCGTCTTCGGAGCGCGCTGGGTCTATCAGGCGCTTCGCCGTTTCGGACTGAGGGTTCAGGAAGACGTCCCGCACGGTGCCGACTTCGCGTATCTCGCCTTCGCTCATGACGGCTACGCGTCCGCAGATCTGCTCTACCACGCGCATCTCATGGGTGATGACCACGATGGTGACGCCCAGCTTCTCGTTCAGCGACTTCAGGAGGTCCAAGATGGAGCTCGTGGTGATGGGGTCGAGCGCGCTGGTGGCTTCATCGCAGAGGATGATCTCCGGATCAGGAGCCAAAGCGCGTGCGATGGCCACGCGCTGCTTCTGGCCACCGGAGAGCTGGGAGGGATAGGCTTTCGCCTTGTCCGTGAGGTCCACCAGCTCCAAGAGCTCTTTCACACGCGCATCCGCCGCTTCGCGCCTCATGCCCGCTATCTCCAGCGGATAGCGGATGTTCGCCTCCACGGTGCGCTGCGAGAGCAGGTTGAACTGCTGGAAGATCATGCCGATCTTCTTTCGCGCGGCCCGCAGCTGCGCGCGCGAAAGGCGCGTCAGGTCCGTGCCGTTGATGATGACCGAGCCGGACGTGGGGCGCTCCAGCAGGTTGATGCAGCGCACCAGCGTGGATTTGCCCGCGCCGGAGAAGCCGATGATGCCGAAGATCTCGCCGTCTTCGATGGTGAGGTTCACATCGCGCACGGCGAAGATATCCGACTTCGCGGTCTTGAATTCCTTGCTCAGATCTCTCAGTTCTATCAATGCGCTTCTCTTCTTCGTCAGATTTCATCGCTCTTCTCAGGGGAAGAGCAGCATGGAGCATTCTATGACATGCGCTTTGCAAGGGTGGCTAGGTTAATCAGATGGTGCGTCATCGGTTCCATGAATATCCCTGGGGGAGCGCCACAAGCTGCGGTATCATTTCCGTATCCAAGATCCCTTGCGAAAGAGAGACGTCATGACGCAGCATCTCACGGAGACGGATGTGCGCGGCATTGCGGAATACACCCGGATCGGCATGACCGAAGACGAGGTGGCGCAGATGACCGTGGACCTGAACTCCATCATAGACAGCCTAGAGGTCATCCGCGGCTATGACCTTGACGGCGTGGAACCCACCTTCCATCCCATCGGGAGCCTGTCGAATGTGATGCGCGACGACGTGCAGAGCACAAGCTTCACCCAAGAAGAGGCGCTCAACAACGCTCCCAAGCAGCAAGATGGCAGCTTCCTGATCCCCGCCATCTTGAGCGACGGGGGTGATCGCTGATGAGCCATTGCACGATGCCCTTCGGGCAGATGAGCGTTCGGCAGCTGCAAGAGGGTCTGGCAGCGAAGGAGTTCTCGTGCCATGAGGTGGCGCGCTCAGTGCTGGATGCCATCGAACGCGCGGACGAGGGCGTGCATGCGTTTTTAGAGGTGACCGCAGACGCTGCTTTGGCGGCGGCAGATGCGCTGGATGAGCGCGTGGCGCAGGGCACCTTCGTTCAGGTAGGCGCTTTGGCGGGCGTGCCGGTGGGCTATAAGGACAACATGAACCTTGCAGGCACGCATACCACGTGCTCATCGAACATGCTGGAAAGCTATATCTCTCCCTATACGGCTACGTGCGTGGCGAAGACGCTCAGCGCGGGAGCGATGCCCGTGGGCAAGCTCAACATGGACGAATTCGCGTTCGGCTCTTCCACGGAGACCAGCGCATTCGGGCCCACCTTCAACCCATGGGATGTCACGCGCGTACCTGGAGGATCGTCAGGGGGGAGCGCGGCGGCGGTGGCAGCGGGGATGCTGCCGGTTACGCTGGGCTCTGACACAGGCGGATCCATCCGCCAGCCCGCGTCGTTCTGCGGCGTGGTGGGCGTGAAGCCCACCTATGGCGTGGTCTCCCGCTACGGCATCGTCGCCTTCGGCAGCTCGCTGGATCAAGTGGGGCCGTTCGCGCGCACGGTGGAGGACGCAGCACTGGCCATGAACGCCATCGCCGGACATGATCCGCTGGATTGCACGTCCCAGCCCTGCACCGTGGACTTCACGGCGAATCTGGATGAGGGCGTCTCCGGCATGAGGATCGGCGTGATCCCGGCGTTTTTGGAGGCCGAGGGCCTCTCTGCTGAGGTCAAGGCGAAGATGGAAGAGGTGGCGCAGAAGCTGGAGGCAGCAGGGGCAGAGCTCCATGAGATAGAGCTGCCGAACGCGAAGGCTGCCATCAGCGCGTACTACGTGCTGGGGCCGTGCGAGGCGTTCAGCAACCTGGCCCGCTTCGATTCGGTGCGCTATGGCTATTCCGACCCGGGTCACCAGGACCTGGGCAGCCAATACGAGGCCTCCCGTGCGAAGGGCTTCGGCCCTGAGGCGCGTCGGCGCATCATGTTGGGGAGCTACCTTCTCTCCGCTGGCGTCTACGATCAGTACTACTATCCAGCGCAGCAAGTGCGCACGCTGATCACCGAGGATTACACGAAGGCGTTCCAAGAGGTGGACTGCTTGCTCGCGCCCACGGCGCCGCGCACGGCGTTCAAGTTCGGTGAGATAGCAGAGCCCACGGAGATGTATCTGTCTGACATGTTCACCATCTCCATCAACATAGCCGGCAATGGTGGCATGAGCATGCCGGTAGGGCTGGGCGCTGACACGGGTCTTCCCGTGGGCGCGCAGCTGATATCGCCAGCATTCGCGGATCAGAACATGTTGCGCGTGGCGGCTGAGCTGGAACGGATCTATGGCGCCGCGCCGGTGGCACCGGACTTCAGGGCAGGTGAGTAGCATGCAGACGCTGGAAGAGGTGCTTCGCCGCTACGAGGCGGTCATCGGGCTAGAGGTGCACACAGAGCTGACCACGCTTGAGACGAAGATGTTCTGCGGGTGCAAGCTGGAGTTCGGCGCGGAACCGAACACGCACACCTGTCCTGTGTGCCTGGGGCTTCCCGGTGCTTTGCCGGTACCGAACAAGGCAGCCATCGAATCCATCGTGCTGGCGGGACTGGCCACGAATTGCGACATAGAGAAGCACTCCATGTTCTATCGCAAGAACTATATGTATCCGGACATGGCGAAGAACTTCCAGACCACCCAGGGACCTGTGGCTTTCTGCATGCGCGGGCATCTGGATCTGGAAGTAGGTGGCGCGGCTGCGAAAGAGCGCTATGGCATCCAGGATGCAGCGGCGGGAGACGCTTTCGAGAACGTCACCGTGACCGACGATGGGTATCGTGCGCACATCGGCATCACGCGCATCCACATGGAAGAGGATGCGGGCAAGATGGTGCATATCGGCGGCGAGGAAGGGCGCATCGCTGGTGCCACTCATTCGCTGGTGGACTACAACCGCGCGGGCACGCCGCTCATCGAACTGGTGACAGAGCCGGACCTGCGCACGCCCGAAGAGGCGCGCCTGTTCATGCAGAAGCTGCGCCAGATATACCTGACGCTGGGCATCTCCGACTGCTCCATGGAAGAGGGCAGCCTGCGTTGCGACGGCAACGTGAGCCTGCGCCGTCGTGGCAGCACGGAGCTGGGCACGAAGACGGAGCTCAAGAACATCAATTCGTTCAAGAGCCTCCATGACGGCCTTCTCTATGAGATCCGCCGTCAAGCGCAGGTGCTGGATGAGGGTGGCACCATCTACCAGGAGACGCGGCATTGGGATCCGTCCGCCAAGCGCACCATCGTCATGCGCGTGAAGGAGACGGCCGATGACTATCGGTTGTTCCCGGAACCGGATCTGGCCCCCTATGACCTCACCGATGAATTCATCCAGCGCGTGCGCGCGAAGCTGCCCGAGCTGCCGGATCAGAAGGCAGAGCGGTTCCAGAAGGAGTTCGGTCTCTCTGCCTATGATGCGCAGCATCTGGTGGAGCATCGCGCGACGGCGGCATTCTTCGAGGCGTGCATGGCTTTCGCCTCTGAGGAGGGCGCGGATGCGGCTAAGCTGGCGAAGCCCGTGGCGAATCTCATCATCAATGATGTGACGGCATGGCTGAATGCGAATCCCGATGCTGCTTTGGATGGGAGCGCGCTCACGCCTGCACGGGCGGTAGAGCTGGTAGGTTTGGTGGATGCAGGCACCATCTCATCCAAGCAGGGCAAAGAGGTGTTCGCGGCTGTGCTGGAAGAAGACGCTGATCCTCGCGCCATCGTGGAGGCGCGCGGCATGGAGCAAGTCTCTGACGCGGGCGCCATCGAAGCAGTGGTGGATGCTGTTCTAGCTGAGAACCCTGACAAGGTAGAGCAATACAAGGGTGGCAAGACGGGTCTCATCGGGTTCTTCGTTGGGCAGTGCATGAAGCAGATGGCCGGCAAGGGCAACCCGCAGCTCATCAATCAGCTGTTGGAGGAGAAGCTGTCGTAGATGCGCATGCGGTCTTCATGCGCATCCCGAGGGTGCTGAAAGATGCCGCTCACACGTCATCTACGGGTGTTGCTTGCATGACATCCCGTAGGTGGCGGCTTGCCGGTACCTACGACGTCAAACGGTTATCAGGGAGAACACCTCTGCATCCGTTGCCTGCGCGATCTTGGTCCGAGGATCCAGGAAGCCGAGCTCCATGATGAAGCCCATGCCAGCCAATCGTGCTCCGCAGGCTTGTACGAGCTCTGCCATGGCTACGGCGGTGCCGCCTGATGCCACCAGGTCGTCGATCACGAGAACGGTATCCTGGCTTCCGAGCGCGTCTTCGTGGATCTCCAGCTCATCGGAGCCGTATTCCAAGTCATAGGTGGTGTTGATGGTCTTGCGGGGAAGCTTGCCCGGTTTGCGGGCAGGGACGAATCCTATGCCCAAGGCATAGGCCACCGCTGCTCCCACGATGAAGCCACGAGCTTCCGCCCCCATGACCTTCGTGATGTCGTGTCCAGCGAAATGTGCCGCCAAGTCATCCACGACTGCCCTGAAGGCGTTCCCGTCATCGAAGATGGGCGTCAGGTCCTTGAAGGTGACGCCTGGTTTCGGGTAGTCGGGAATGCTGACGATGAGCTCCTCATATGAGCGTTCCATGGGTGTCCTCTCTCTGGGTGCATGATGTCACCATAGAGTGTATCAGGGGGACGGAGGCAGTCTGTATCAGGGGGACGGAGGAGTGATACATCCGGAGGATGTCTCACTCCTCCGTCCCCCTGATACAGACTGCCTCCTTTCAGCTGCTACCATGCTGGTGTTGGAGTGGGATCGCTGGTGGCAGGAGGGAAGGATGTGGCTCGCATTCGCGGCAGGATCGGCTCTGTTCGCCGGGCTGACGTCCGTGCTGGCGAAATGCGGCGTTCGCACCACTGATTCAACCGTGGCCACTGCCATCCGTACGGGCGTGGTGCTCATCTTCGCTTGGGCCATCGTCTTCGTTCAAGGCACCCAGTCGCAGATCTTCGATCTTGATGCACGTACAGTGCTCTTCCTGGTGCTCTCCGGCATTGCCACGGGCGCATCCTGGCTTTGCTATTTCCGGGCGCTCCAGCTGGGCAGCATCAACAAGGTGGTTCCGGTGGACAAGTCCAGCATCATCCTGACGGTGCTGCTTTCGTTTCTGCTGTTGGGGGAACCTGCTGGGGCTGCCCCCATCGCCGGGCTTGTCATGTTGGGCGTGGGGACGTTCCTCATGATCGATCCGAAGGAAGACACAGACGAGAACCTGCAAGGGCACTGGCTCTTCTATGCTGTTCTGAGCGCGGTGTTCGCGGCGCTTACCAGCATCCTAGGCAAAGTGGGTATCGTTGGGGTTGATTCCAACCTGGGAACTGCCATTCGCACCATCGTGGTGCTGGTGATGGCATGGATGATGGTGGCCGTGCAGCATAAGGAAGCTGATCTACGGGGAATGGATCGCCGCGAGCTAGGGTTCATCTGCGCCTCCGGTCTTGCCACGGGCGCGTCGTGGCTCTGCTTCTTCCGGGCGCTTCAGGAGGGACCGGCAAGCCTCGTGGTGCCCATAGACAAGCTCTCCATCCTGGTGAGCATCGCATTCGGCGCCATCGTCTTCCATGAGCGGCTGACCAAGCGCGCAGCTGTCGGTCTTGCTATGGTGACCGTGGGCACCCTTATCATGTTGCTTTGAGAGCGTATCAGGGGGACGGAGGCAGTCTGTATCAGGGGGACGGAGGAGTGAGACATTCTTCGGATGTCTCACTCCTCCGTCCCCCTGATACAGACTGCCTCCGTCCCCCCTGATACGCCAAGGGCAGACTGATAGTCTTCGCCCCATTGCCGCATGGCATCCAGCACCGGTTCCAAGGACCTGCCGAGCGGCGTGAGCGAGTATTCGACCCGCGGTGGCACTTCGGCATGGACCGTACGATCCACAAGTCCCGCTGCTTCCATCTGACGCAGGTTGGATGTGAGCACCTTTTGGGAGATTCCTCCAATACAGCGTTGGAGCTCCTTGAAGCGCAGCGTGCCGTTCGCAAGCAGGTCGCGCAGGATGAGCGCCTGCCATTTATTGCCGATGAGCATGAGCGTCGTTTCCACCGGACAGGCGGGAAGATCGTACGAATCTGCTTCCATTCCTTGTAACCTCTCTACAAGAATTCCCTGCAAGGCATCAATGGTTACCAAACGGTACCTACAGCACTTCATTGTGCCTGCTTTCCATTTGAAACCTTTGATGTAAGAATGCTAGCGCAATGAGCTGATGGGACGCAAGCAGATGCAGGGAGCGTGAATGCCATGAATCAGCCTGATGAGACCCCAACCTTGGACGGAACCTTTCCGCGCAAAGGCGTCGGGAATCCTCCTGGTGCTGACGCGTCTGCCAATGAGGTGCTGCGTGCCCTCTTCGAGAGATGCAGCATTCGCCGTTACACAGACGATTCGGTGGCACCTGAGGTGCTGGATGTCATCGTGGATGTAGGTCTGCACGCAGCCAACGCAGGAGGATGCCAGGCCCCCATCGTGCTGGTGAGCCAGGATGAAGCTGTGAATCGACGGCTGGGGAGCATCTCGAACGCTCTCTACGATGAGGGCTACTATCCCGTATTAGAAGCACAGCCCTCCACGGCCTGCGAAGTGGGCATCACCAATGGCTTCTATGATGCACCGGTGGTCATCACGGTCTTCACACCGAAAGGATGGTCCTACGCGCCATTCGACGCCTCCTTATGCGCTGCGAACATGATGCTGGCGGCATGGTCCTTTGGCTTGGGAAGCTGTTTCGTGAGTCGGGCGGCACGCACGTTCGCCACAGATTTCGGGTGTCAGGTGAAAAGAGATGCTGGCATTCCGGATGACTACGAAGCCCAGCTTCATCTGGTGGTTGGGCATCCAGAGAGCACCGAGCGAGACGCCAAACCGCTCTATCCCAACCGGGTGGCATGGATCTGAGGACGCGGATGGTGCCAGGGGAGGAAGGAGGCTGGGTCATGGATGCCAAGAAGAGCCAGAGCGTTCATCGTCTTGCGGAAGCGCTTGATGCATGTGAGAGCGTCGTGGTGGGTGCGGGAGCAGGCATGTCCACAGCGGCAGGCTTCTCCTATGGCGGTGATCGCTTTCAGGAATACTTCGGTGACTTTGCTGAGAGATACGGAATCCAAGACATGTATTCAGGAGGCTTCTACCCCTTCGAATCTCCCGAAGAGCATTGGGCCTTTTGGAGTCGCCAGATATGGGTCAATCGCTATGGGCCCATCCCGAAGGACACCTATGGCAAACTGCGCAGGCTCCTGGATGACAAGGAATATTTCATCCTCACCACGAATGTGGATCATTGCTTCCAGCGTGCTGGAAGCAAGGAGCGGCTCTTCTACACCCAGGGAGACTACGGTCTCTTCCAATGCTCAGGTCCTTGCAGCCAAAGCACATGGGACAACCATGATGCGGTACGAGCGATGGTCGAATCTCAAGGATTCGATGTGGGTGCTGATGGGACGCTGGATATCCCTGCAGGTGTGCGGCCTGCCATGGCAGTGCCGAGCAAGCTGGTGCCAACTTGTCCGCGCTGTGGCCGGTCTGCCACCATGAATCTGCGGATCGATTCTACGTTCGTGGAGGATGAGGGCTGGCATGAGGCGTCTGCCCGCTACGATGCGTTCTTGGCGTCCCATGCACAGGGCGGCCAGCGCGTGGTCTTTCTAGAGCTGGGAGTGGGTGGCAACACGCCGGCCATCATCAAGTATCCTTTCTGGAACATGACGGCCCGGAACCCTCAAGCCATCTATGCATGTGTGAACAAAGGAGATACTTGGGCGCCCCCTCAGATACAGGAGCAATCCATCTGCATCGATGGGGATATCGACGCAGTGCTTGATGAGTTGGCTGGAGCGAGGGCTGATGCCTGCATGACAAGTAGCAGGAGCGAGGAGACATGATGGCAGATGCAACGGATGGGCTGCGGATGAATGGTGAGCTGGCTGAGGCTGTCCGGGAGAAGCTTTGCGCTGCGAATGCGCTCTTGTTAGAGGAGCGGAAGATGCAGGGAGAGCAGGTGCCTGCAGCACCTTCGGCTGAGGATGCCCAAGCGCAATGGGATCTCTTCCGAGCGTTGGTGAACATCCGGCCGCCTGCGCCCGTTCCTGAGGGTTTTCTGGAGCTACAGGATGGTCTTCTGCAGGACATCCTTGCTTTGAGAGGCGTGACGAAGCCAGAGACCATCAGACCTGCGGCGGGCTCAGGCGTCATCAAGCTGTGGCGTGGTGACATCACCACCCTTGGCGCAGACGCCATCGTGAATGCTGCCAATTCTCAGATGCTCGGCTGCTTCGTTCCGGGACATCACTGCATCGACAACGCCATCCACACCTTCGCAGGAGTACAGCTGCGTCTTGAGTGCGCCCGCATCATGGAGGCGCAGGGTTTTCCTGAGCCTACGGGCATGGCGAAGGTAACGGACGCGTTCAACCTTCCCAGCAAGCACATCTTGCATACGGTGGGGCCTATCGCGCAGGGTCGGGTGTCTGAGACGGACCGTGGGCTCTTGGCGGACTGCTATCGGTCGTGCTTGGACGCGGCCGCTGATCTGGAGTGTGAGTCTCTGGCCTTCTGCTGCATCAGCACGGGTGTGTTCGGTTTCCCACAGGATGAGGCTGCGCGGATCGCTGTCGCGACGGTGCGCGAATGGCTCCAGAGCAACGCGAGCGACATGACGGTGATCTTCGACGTATTCGGTGCTGCTAACGAGGCACTCTATCGCCAGTTGTTGTAGGCGTATCAGGGGGACGGAGGAGTGAGACGCGCAACGCGCGTCTCACTCCTCCGTCCCCCTGATACGCCCCCTCCTCAGAGAAGATTCCCAGTGCGGGAGATGGTGATCACCTCAAGCGGAATGTCCTTACCCGATGCCTCTAGCGCCCGGCGGACTGCGTTCTCCAAGCCGCCGCAGCAGGGCACTTCCATGCGAGCGACGGTCACGGAGCGGATGTCGTTGCTCTCAAGGATGGCCTGCAGCTTTTCGGCATAGTCCACGCCGTCCAGCTTCGGACAACCGATGATGGTCACGCGGTCGCGCATGAAGTCCTTGTGGAAGTCGCCATAGGCGAATGCCGTGCAATCAGCCGCTACCAACAGATCAGCATCGGCGAAATAGGGTGCCTGGATGGGAACCAGCTTGATCTCGATGGGCCAGGAGGCGATCTGGGAAGGACGCATGCCCGCTTCTGACCTTTCCGCAGCTGCTACTTCTGCCGCAACGGCCGCTCCGGCAATGGTGGCAGCGTCTCGGCCTTCGCGAGCGAGGTGATCCAATGCGGCAGCCTCATCATAGGGGGCCGCTTCTCGTTCTATGAATGTGATGGCTCCCGTGGGACAGGCGGGCAGACAGTCGCCCAAGCCGTCGCAATAGTCATCCCGCAGAAGCTTCGCCTTGCCACCCACCATGCCGATGGCGCCTTCATGGCAGGCGTTCACACACAGTTCGCAGCCGGTGCAGAGGTCTTCGTCAATGCTGATGATCTTTCGAAGCATGGTGTTCGCCTTCCAAGAGATTTCCGATGACGCGCTGTATGTCCATACTGTAGGCGCTCCCAAGGCACTGAGGGCTCATGGCCCGTAACTGTAATGCGCTCGTGTATCACGGGTATCACGGGGACGGAGGAGTGAGACATGCAATTTGTTCGATTCGCAATGAAAGAAGCGCGAAAACCGTGCGATTCCGTGATGAATCGCTGAAGGCCCGTTCGCTACACTGCTCTTCCGCATTTCTGGAGGAAGAAGGTGGTATGGCGCGAGTCGCACGAAAAAACTGCGAAACCGAGGTCTATCATCTGACAGGGAGGGGTGTCGGAAGGCAGATCATATTCGAGGATGATAGGGACCGAGAGGCATTCCTGGACCGCTTGATCAAGCATCTCTCCTTGAAGGATATAGATATCCTTCAAGGAGAGATGCTTGAT
>CANODU010000017.1 GCA_947565185.1 uncultured Eggerthellaceae bacterium
TCCCTACGGCTTGTCAACGGTTTTTCTTGAGATTCTTGGAAATTTTTTTGAGAGAGTTCTTTTGGGAAGCGTATCAGGGGGACGGAGGAGTGAGACGCGCAACGCGCGTCTCACTCCTCCGTCCCCCTGATACAGACCGCCTCCGTCCCCCTGATACAGCTTAGAGCGAAGGTTGGATGGAGAGGAACTTGCGCTTGCCTACTTTGATTATGGCACCGTTCAAGACATCCGGGTCCACGTTGTAGCGCTTCGGTTCGACGGGCACATCGTCGATCTTGACGCCACCGCCGTCGATCAGCCGCCGCGCTTCGCCCGCGCTGGCTGCAAGGCCCGTCTGATGCAGGAACGCAGCCAGGTAGACCTGACCCTCGTCGTTCAACGGAAGCGCATCTGTGAAGGCAGGGATGTCATCCGGCACCTCGTGCGCCTTGAAGACCTTGTCGAAGTGCTCCTCAGCAGCAACGGCGGCATCAGCGCTGTGATACTGCTCCACCAGATTGCGCGCCAGCTGCCGCTTCACCTTGTTCGGATGCAGTGCATCAGCAGCAAGCCCTTCTTCGATGGCGTCGATCTCAGCCACAGGAAGGCTCGAGGCCAAGCGGAAGTACTTGACCATGATCTCATCGGGGATGGACATCGCCTTGCCGAAGATATCCTCTGGGGTGTCCGTGAGGCCGATGTAGTTGCCGTAGCTCTTCGACATCTTGCGAACGCCGTCGGTGCCCTCCAAGAGCGGCAGCGTCAGGCAGACCTGCGGCTCCATATCCAGCTTCTCCATCAATTCACGCCCTGCCAGCAGGTTGAAGAGCTGATCGGTACCGCCCAGCTCCACATCAGCCTTGATGACCACGGAGTCATAGGCTTGCATGACCGGATACAGGAATTCATGCAGGCTGATGGGCTGACCGCCCGTGTAGCGGTTATGGAAGTCATCGCGCTCCAAGATGCGCGCCACCGTGAAGTTCGCCAGAAGCTTGAGCAGCCCCTCCATGTCCAGATCGAGGATCCATTCCGAGTTATAGCGCAGCGTGGTCTTCTCCGGATCAAGCACCTTGAAGGCCTGATCCACGTAGGTCTGCGCGTTCTGGCTGATCTGTTCGCGTGAGAGCTGCGGACGCGTGGAGTTGCGACCGGACGGGTCTCCGATCAGGGCCGTGCCATCACCGATGATGAGCGTGACCTCATGCCCCAGATCCTGGAACTGGCGAAGCTTGCGCAGGGGCACGGCGTGTCCCAGATGGATATCCGGGGCGGTTGGGTCCACGCCCAGCTTCACGTTCAGCGGAACGTCGCGCGAGAGCTTCTTCAGCAGAGCCTCTTCGGGCACGATCTGCGCGGTGCCAGACTGGATGATATGCAGCTGTTCTTGAGGTGAGAGCATGTCCTGTCCTTCTTCTTGAGATACGAAGAAGGATTGTATCAGGGAAGCTGGATGGCTTGCTCGTCTTTCGCAAGGAGTTCGCGGGCTTCCACGAGCTGCTGGGCAACGGCAGCGGTAGCCGTGCCACCATAGGTGGTGCGCGCATCCACGATGGCGTGGAGGTCCAGAGCGTCCACGATGTCTGCCTCGAAGACGCTGCTCTCCGCTTGGAAGTCCTCCAGGGAAAGATCATCCAAGTTGCAGCCACGCTTTTCGCACGTGAGCACCAGATGCCCCACGACCTCATGGGCGTTGCGGAACGGCACGCCGCGCTTGGCAAGATAGTCCGCCACATCCGTAGCGGCCAGATGACCCTTCTTCGCCTGAGCGAGCATGGCTTCCGGATGCACGGTCATGGTATGGAGCATGCCCGCCATGCATATATAACAGTCTTCCAGCGTGTCCGCTGCATCCAGCGCGCCTTGCTTGTCCTCCTGCATGTCCTTGTTGTACGCCAGCGGGAGGGACTTCAATGTCACCATGAGCGCCATGAGGTCGCCCACCACGCGCCCCGTCTTGCCGCGGATGAGCTCAGCGAAATCAGGATTCTTCTTCTGCGGCATGATGGAGGATCCCGTGGAATATGCGTCCGACAGCGTGATGAAGCCGAACTCTGCCGTTGACCAGAGGATGATCTCCTCGCAAAGCCGGCTCAGATGCAGGCATGAGACGCTGGCCGCATACATGAGGTCCAGCAAGAAGTCCCGATCGGACACCGCATCGAGCGAATTCGGGATGGGATGGCTGAAACCAAGAGCCTGCGTGGTGGCGAAGCGGTCGAGCGGATAGGTGGTGCCAGCGAGCGCCGCAGCCCCCAGCGGGTTCGCATCCGCTGCCTTGCGCGCTGCCGCCAGGCGCTCGAAGTCGCGCGCGAGCATCCAGGTATAGGCCAGCAGATGATGGGCGAAGAGCACCGGCTGAGCGTGCTGCATATGCGTGTAGCCAGGCATGATGACGTCTTCGTGCGCCTCTGCCTGCTCGATGAGCACCTGACGCAAGCGCACATTCGCCGCCATGAGCTGACCTGCGCGCTCCTTGGCGTACAAGCGCGTATCCGTAGCCACTTGATCGTTGCGGCTGCGTCCCGTGTGCAGGCGCGCTCCCGCGCTGCCGATGCGCTGGATGAGCGCTGACTCCACGGACATGTGGATGTCCTCGTCATTGACGTCGAAGGCGAACGTGCCCGCTTCTATCTCCTGCTGGATATCCGAGAGCGCTTGGGTGATGGCATCCGCATCCTCCTGCGAGATGACGCCTTGCGCGGCCAGCATGGCAGCATGCGCCTTCGACCCTTGGGTGTCCTGCGCATACAGAGCCTTGTCCACGGGAAGGGATGCGCCGAAGCGCTGCGTGAACGCATCGACGCCCTCTTCGAAGCGGCCTGACCAAAGCGCCATATCCCCTGCCTTCCTGTTCGTCCTACGAAGCGGTGCCTAGGCCAGCGTCGATGCCGCGTCCAGCGTGACCGCCTCAGCCTCTTCCACCACTTCAGAGCCCTTCTGCGTGAATTCATCCGTCGTGGAGGTAACAGCGCCGAACTGATTCATCTTCGCGCCCATGGACAGACGATTCTTCGCCCAGACCTTGCAGGTGAGCGCATGCAGCTCGATGAAGCCCTTGGCTGCGTCGTGATCGAATTCGTCCTCGGCATCATAGGTGGCCAGCTCATAATCATAGAGCGAATAGGCGCTCTTGCGTCCGACCACCGTGCAGCTGCCCTTGTAGAGCTTCATCCGGATGGTGCCTGTGACGCACTGCTGCGTGTCGGCGAGGAATGCATCCAGCGCTTCTTTGAGCGGCGAGAACCAGAGGCCGTTGTAGACCTGCTCTGCCCAGGTCTGCTCGATGCCCAGCTTGTAGTGCAGCACGCTGCGCTCAAGGCAGAGGTCCTCCAGCGCCTTGTGCGCTTCGATCAGCGCCAGCGCGCCGGGAACCTCGTAGCATTCGCGGCTCTTCACGCCTACGAGCCTGTTCTCGATCATGTCCAGCCGCCCATAGCCGTTCATGCCTGCGATCTGATTCATCTTGTAGATGATGTCCAGGAAGCTCATGGACATGCCGTCGATGGCGCACGGGATGCCATGCTTGAACGTGAGCTCGACATAGGTGGGAACGTCGGGTGCCTCTTGCGGGCTCACGGTCATGGTGTAGATATCCGCCGGCGGCTCGGCCCAGGGGTCCTCCAGGACGCCGCATTCGATGGCGCGCCCCCACAGGTTGTCGTCGATAGAGTAGGGCGATGCCTTGGTGGTAGGCACGTCGATGCCGTGTGCCTCGGCCCAAGCCATCTCATCCTCACGGCTGACCAGATCCCAATCCCTCACTGGCGCGATGATCTCAAGGGAGGGGTCCAACATGAGGATGGAAGCTTCGAAGCGGACTTGATCGTTGCCCTTGCCCGTGCAGCCGTGAGCGATGTATTTGGCACCGTACTTATGCGCGGCATCTACCAGGTGCTTCACGATCAGCGGACGTGAGAGCGCGCTCACGAGGGGGTACTTGTTCTCGTACATGGCATTCGCTGCCATGGCACAGGAGAGGTATTCGTTCGCGAAGTCCTCGCGCATGTCCACGACCAAGCAGTCGATGGCACCGGAGGCCAGCGCCTTCGCTTTGATGGCTTCAAGGCCGGCATGGTCCTGCCCCAAGTCTCCCGCCACCGCGATGACGTCCAAGCCGTATTTCTCCTGCAGCCACTTGATGCAGACCGACGTATCCAAGCCGCCGGAATATGCCAGGATGACCTTCTCTTTGGTGGTGTTCTCTACGTTGCTCATGATGCGCTCCTTGCTGATCGGTGCCGCTCACGATGCGGCGTGCTTATCCTTGCTTTGGGTCTTGCTTTGCTGGTGCTGTGCGCATGGGCGCACGAAGGTGTGGTGGTGCCGTGGGGCACGAGCCGCGCTGCGGCCTCAGATAAGAAAAGACGACTTAAGAAAGTCGTCGTCGGGAAACGCGTCGGAGGAGGCAAGCAGCGGCAACGGCCATGGAAGCCGTTTCAGAGATATGTGCCGCGTTCTGAGCCATGATGCCTTTCCTCTTGTTCGCTCATGCGATCCGCGTTGCAGGGATGCTAGCACAGCTTTCCGAAAATGGGCAAGAGATTATCACGAACGTAACATTGGCGCGGACGTGCGGCGCGAAAAGACAACGCCATGATCTGCAAGGAATGATGCGTATGCGGGCCAAAGGAAGATGCGACTACGCCGTGCGTAGTCCAATGCAGAAGCGGCCAACGCTTCGCTGGCAGGATCCGATGCACGCACGCGTCCTGCCAGATGCGCGATGGCTTGAAGCGGATCCGATGTACGAGGATGGCGAGTGCGTGCGGGCAGATAGGCGAAGCGCAACGCGTAGCGCGCTGGGTCGAAGACGATGAAGCGCACGTCGAAAGAGACGCGTTCAAGAGCCAAGTCGTGATCGTTGCACGCCCTGCCCACCTCGGCAAAGGAAGCGAGCATGGCTTCGAGATGCTCTGCTGAGACGTCATAGCGCAGGGCTTGCTGCAGAGGACAGCATGCTGGCGCGTGGTAGATGAAGCGCCAGCCGCGCTTGCGTTGGGTATACGAGAGCGGCATGAGGACATCGCTGCGCCCGGTGCGCACGCATTCTGCTTCTGCATAGCAGAACTCTTCGCTTGCGCGCGTGATACCCGTGAGCACGACACCGTGGCGCTGCTTCTTGAGCTTGAGCTTCATCGTCTCTCCTAGACCACGACGAACGGACTGCCGTCAACGAGCCCCAGCTCTTCAGGGGTTGCACGCCCATCAGGGATCTGACCGGTGAGCGCGCACATCAAAGTCTGCCTGCCGGTGTAGCGGAAGAAATCCGGCTCGATGGCCTGCATGGCCTGACAGATGCGCTGCGCCACCTCTTCCATGCTAAGGGCATCCGGTACCCAGAAGTCATAGTGCTTTCCCGTGGCCGGGAGCTTCACGCGCAGAAGCGTCTTGTCGTCCATGATGGCGCTCTCCTCAAGCAGCCTTCGATGAGGAGAGCTGTGCCTTCAAGGCATCGATCCTCCTCAAGCGGGCTTGCGCCTCTTGCCGCATGCGATCATGGTTGTGGTCAGCCAAGACCGTGAGCGCCTGTGCTGCGTTGCCCGTGATGGATACGGCACCTTTCGCGCTCCCGTTCAGGATGCTGATGGAGCTCTGCCGCCCTTTGAGGATCTGGCTGATGGAAGCAGAAGCCGCGATGACCGATGATCCGAACGCCTTGCTCTTGGCATCGTCTGGGGAAGCATCTCCAGCCGGTTCATCGGAAGCGTACTTCTGACTGATACGGTCCTGGATGCGCGTGAAGGTTCCTGAAGCGGATCTGAGCGCACCCGCACCTGCGATGACGGCTGCAGCTGCGCCACCGGTGCCCACCACCGCGGCCGCAGCAGCCAAGGTCCCTACCACGCTGGCACCGATCCCCACGAGCTCCCACTGGCTTCGCCCTTCCTCCATGAGGCGATAGGCTTCCTCCTCACGCACGATCTGGCGCATGAGCATCTGATCCTGCACAGGGATGAGCACATCTGCCCTCTCAGCGCAGAAGGCATCAGTGGCTTGCCGAGCACGAGCTTCGAGGCGGCAAGCATCAGACAAGAAGAGCGATCCCGGTACATAGGATGTGATGGCTTCAGCACTGAGGGCAGTGGATTGGATGTTGCTGTTGACCTGCTGGAGCAGCGACGCGAACAAGCCGTCTCGCTCTTCGAACCGAGAGCGAGCCTCCTCTTCGATGGCGCGCACTCCTTCTTCAAGCCGCTGGATGTCATCGGAGGCGAGAGCGACAGCCTCTTCCAAGGGAGCTGTTGAGGGCGCCGAAAGGCCGAAGCTTGGTGGCAGGAGCCCCTGAGCCCGATCCAGATGCGCTTGCAAAGTGGGGATGCGCTCATCACGCATCTGAGCCAACAGGCCCTTCTTCTGGTCCAATTCGTCCTCTGGCAATGATGCAGCCCCATTCTCAGAGAGCGGTGCCTCGGCATAGCGAGCCAAATACAGAGTGGCATACTCCGTCTTGAGCAGAGCACAGAGGCTTCGCAGGGAGGCCGTGAAGACGATGTGCATATCCATGAGATAGCCCTTCAGTGCAGCCGCTGCCTCGCCCTTGAAGCTCTGCATGTTGGAGAAGGTTTGAACGGCTGTCCTCAGCGCTGTCAATGCGTGTGCCAGGCCGCCCGAATCTGGATCAGCGTAAGCCAGATACTGATCATACATGGCGTCGATGTTCGCCATCTTGATGTCAAAGCCCATGAAGAGTGCTCCTTCCTAGCGCTCATCCAGCGAAGAGCCGATCTTGGCGGCATACGTCTTGGCTAAAGCGTCGTCTTGGTCCATCAGGCTGAGCGCGATCTGGTAGATCCGCTGCGAATCCGCTTCCACGCGAGCAGCGTAGAGATCCACGAGTGCCGCAAGGTCGTCCACCCGTCGCTTGAAAGCCGCGAGCGCCTCCGAATGCGAAACATCAACAGCGAGCGAGGGTTTCGCCGATACCAGCTTGGCCCGAGCCCGCTCTAAGTCCTTGTGGACCTCCGTGAAGCGGCTGATGTTGATCTGGATGTCTGCCATGACGATCACCTGGCTCTCAAAAGATGGCGTACCGTGACGCGAGCTTGCTCGATAGCGTGCCGATCTGCACGCATGCTGCTCTGAAGCGCATCCCGTTCGCTGCCAAGGGCGTGAATGCGCGCATCCATCTGCGCGAGGAGGTCTTCGCACCCTGTCAGCACCGAAGCAGCCTCGCGCTGAACGCTCCCGCCTGGACTCATAGCATCCATGAATGCATCCGCATGCACGCCAGCCCACGTCACCGGCGTGAAATACGAGCAGGTCCGCATGAGCGCCTCCGCCTCATCGCGCGCCGCTATCACGCACCGACGAGCCTCCTCAAGGGCCGCAAGGTGCGCATCCACTTGGCTCAAGCATGATCGATGGCTGGCAATGGCGCATTCCAACGACGCGATATGGTTCTGCAATTCCCGTATCCTCATGGCACGCCTACCACGCTTCCAGTGCCTGCGGGTCTGCCTTGGGAACATCCAGCGCAGCGAGCGCTTGCGCGATGCTTCGCAGAGCTCGATCATCCTCTTCGTCATGCAATCCCCGAAAATGGACCGCCTGGATGTTCTCATGATTGCTGTAGATGACAGCATCGCCCAGCATGCCTTCGGGATAGAGACAGAAGCTGTAGTCGTAATAGGTCCTCTGTCCCGCTTCTTCGAACAGAAGGGCACGCCCTATCACCATCACCTTCTTGGGATTGCCCTCAAGCGATACCACTGACCCCAATGGCAGGAACTCCGGTGCTTCGATCACTCCGCTCTCCTTTCTCCTTCGCACGAGACCATATGGACCAGGCGCGCGGTGCCGCCTTCCACGATGTAGCCTCTCTGTGCGCTCATCTTCGCGTCCGGCAGCAAACGGTCGCTGTAGGACATGCCGATGGCGCTCTGCGCTCCGATGCCAGGACCGATCCAGAGACCATCTCGGCTGGTCATATGCGCTCGAAGCCAGTCTTCATGAACAGACGGGGCATCTGCTGCGACATCACAGAGGACGAGCCGTGCGCCCGTCCCAGCTTCGAGGCTCTTCAGGCGCCCCTTCAGATCGGCAGCAACGCCCGCGGGACATTGCTGCAAGAAGCTGCTCATTCCTGATATGAGCACGACTGCAGGTGCTCCGCTTCTGCGCTCAAGACGCTCTTCCAATGCGTGGATGGCAAGCTCATGCTTGCGCGTGGCAAAGGCGCAACCGAGAGGCTGGGCTGGCAGCAAGCGCGCCAGATCCAATACCACCACCTCAGATTCGCCCCGCGCCAAGAGGACCTGGATCAGCGCCTGCATGAAGGAAGCCCCTACCTTGGGCTTGAGGAACACGCATCGCACAAGAGCGCTCTCTGCGAAATCGAATGCTGCCGTGCTGAGGTCATCATCGAAGATGCCATAGGGCACAGACCGTACAGGAAGCGTGCGCGATGCGAGCATATCTGGAAGGACTTGGGCGGGCGGCAGCGGCACCGAGAGGGCTGCCCTATACGCTGTCTGCTCTTGGCGCATGCGTTGGCAGTCTGCCTGGATGCGCTCTATGTCGCTCTCCCCTTCCGAAGATGCGTGTGCTGCTTGGAATTCACAGAGCATGTCTTCGACACGCACCAAGCCGCGCCCGTATCCATGCGGGATGGCTGCCCCCTGCAATGGCCCGAGCACCATGCCATAGTCTGCAGGATCAGGCAGTCCGCACGCGATGACCTGCCGGAAATAGCTGCGAAGGCGCATGCGCATGGCCGTGGCGGTCTCGCTCACCACGATCAAGCGCATGCGCGCGAACGCCGAGCCTCGCGCCAGTGCGATGAGCTGCTCTTCGCACTCAGGATGCGCATCCAGAAGCGCAGCGATGCCGTTCACCACGACGAGCACCCACGGAAGGTTTCTTTCCTGAGCACCTGGAGCGTTCGCCGACCCATCAGACAGCGCAAGGGCTTCGCGGCGCCGAGCGATGAGCGCATCCATGAAGGGGAAGAAGCGCCGCAGCTTCTCCGCATCCTCTGAGCCGATGACACCCCCCACCTGAGGAGCCTCTGCGAACGCTCTCAAGGACTGGCTCCCCATATCTAGCACATAGGCATGGAGCGTGCGTGCTGTGTGCTGGCGCAGAGCCGAGAGGAGCGCCGCGCGCACCACGAGCTCAGCACCTGCATCAGCGCTGCCATAGATGAGAGCGTTCCCTTCATCTGCCAGGGGCAACCGAAGCACGCCTTGCGCTTGCTTTGCAGGGGCATCATAGCGACCAATGAGGGGCGCTAACGACGCGCTCTCACCATCCCCCTGTTCCGTCGGCTCTTGAAGCTCATCCAACGTGATGCGCTCAGAGAGTGCAGGCAACCAGAGAGGCTCTGCCTGCAAGCCCAGCTCATGAGCTGTGCTGACGATGCTCTCGGCCACAGCGACGGCTTGCGACTGGCTGATGCCCTGCTGAGGCTCTGATGGCGCACCCTGCGAGAGCAGTATGCGACCGGTGTTCGAAAGGTAGCTGACCGCTTGCCCCCAGACTGAATGCGCATCCACGCCAGGGCGATAGGACGCCCCCGCATAGCCGGATTGCCCCATCTGGAAGAGCTCGTCGGAGCCTACCAGAAGGAAGAAGCGGCCCGTCTTCGCGATTCCCGCTGCATCGGGACGCTTGATGATCTCCTGCGAATCCGCCGCGTCAGCCACTTTCAGCGCAATCTTGAAACGCGCATTCGACCAGATCTGGTCATTGACGACGCCGCTGGGCTTTTGGGTAGCCAAGACCAGATGCACACCCAATGAGCGTCCGATGCGCGACGCCGAGATGAGCTCATCCATGAAAGCAGGCTCTTGCTGCTTGAGCTCAGCGAATTCATCTGCGATCACGATCAGGTGCGGACAGGGACGGCTCACCTTGCCTTGGCGGTACAAGCTCTGATATGCATAGATATCCACGCTGTCTCCCCCAAGCGCTTCGCGCGCCTCATTGAAGAGACGCTGCCGACGGCGCAGCTCGCTTTGAAGGGAAGCCAAGCTGCGCACGATGGCCGATCCATCCAGATTCGTGATGGTGCCAGCCACATGCGGCAGGCGAAAGCGATCGTTGTCAAAGGTCCTGGCCAAGCCTCCGCCCTTGTAGTCGATCAGGACGAATGCCACGTCCACAGGAGAGAAGCTGAGGGCCAACGAGAGCACGAAGGTGATGATGAGCTCTGACTTGCCGGAACCCGTCGTTCCTGCGATCAAGCCATGAGGCCCGTGGAAATCCTCATGCAAGTCCAGCGTGATGGCATCTCCTGCCGCATCCACGCCGATGCGCGCCGCCAGCGATACTGTCGGATGAGCCGTACGCCACCGCTTCGCGATGTTCAGATGCTCCACGCATGAGACCCCATGCATCTCCAGGAATGCAAGCTTATCCGGAAGCTGTTCCCCTGAGCCCGCACCATCGAGACGCGCCGCGGCAAGATCCAGCGCGAACCGCTGCACCTCTTCGTCTGATACCGGAGGATCAGGTGCGAAGGGCACGCGCTTTCCCCGAGGATCCTTGCGATCCAGCAGAAAAGCCCCGTCCGCTTCGCCTTCTCCGATGATGGCATGACACTCAGCGGGAAGCTCATGGATGTGCCGAGCGCATGCGATGACGGCGCATCCTGCCTTCTCAGGTGATGCGAGCACCTCCTTCACGATCCGCGCTTTGCAGCAGATATCCTTCGCCGGACATGCAAGGACCACGAAGGGGACGGATGGCGAACCGGCAGCCTCAGCTTGTGGCAGCCGTGTCTCCCCGAGCTTTCTCAGGTGCATCCCCACGACATTCGCCTCCTCAAGGGACGCTGCGTAGAAGCGCACGGACCGATCAGCAGAGAAGCAATGCGGCAGGGCGGCAAAGGGTGCCAGGGCTTGCGCTGTTGCCTCATCTCCCAACAGGGCGACTTTCACATCCGTCGGGGGATGCAAGGTAAAGATCTGGATCAAGCAGCCGCGCAAGAAGGCGTCCGTGAATCCTTGACTGCCGACGATGCCGATGATGGGACCATCGGTCAACCGGTAACCAAGCGGGGCATTTGTGAGGATGCGCGGCTTTCGCTGAAGGCTCCTCAAGACTTGATGCAGCTCATCCTCATCCACCGCGAAGCGCGCCTCGGGGTAGCGGATGCTGGCGCACAGCGGCACCTCACCGCGTCCCAGCCGAAGCTCCAAGCGATCCGCATGGAGCGGCGTGCGCGCCATGAGGCGCACATCTTGGTCATGAGCTATGTGCAGACACTCACGCGGGGCGATCCGATTCTCTTCCAGGATCTCCATCTGCAAGGCTGCCTCCTCTGCAAGGCCTGCCTGGATCTTGCTCAGGTACTGCGCATAGGCCATGCGTCGGCGCGCTTCGCGCTCGCTTCGGCGAGTGCGCTGATAGCGCTTGTTGATGACGGGCCAGAGCACGCCTGCCATCAGCATGGCGAAAGCCATGGCCAAGAGCGGCAGTGCGCGCAGCATGCTGCCCCCCTGCCCCGTCAGGTATGTGAGCGATACCGCAGCGGAAGCGCAGGAGGCCATGACCATGAACAGCGAGGGCCCGACGCGCATCAACAGCGGCGTCTCATCTTCGGCCTCTTGAGGTGGAGG
The DNA here is from genome assembly GCA_947565185.1 of uncultured Eggerthellaceae bacterium. Lineage (GTDB taxonomy): Bacteria > Actinomycetota > Coriobacteriia > Coriobacteriales > Eggerthellaceae > MGBC163016. The sequence goes on from CANODU010000017.1 coordinate 11,544, forward strand.
CGGATCGATGGAGACCTCCTTGCACGCTATGGAGCGAGCGAACCGGAGCGCCGGATGGAAGGCTCTTCGTCGAAGGATGTGCTGCGATGAGGACGCAGACCCCTGCCAAGAAAGCGCCTGAACAGGCATGAGACCGCATCCTTGCGCGATGCGCAACGCACCTTCTGGGTCATTCAGCGAGATGAATCCGCTTCCCACCGTGATGCGCAAGCCGAGGATGCTCACGATATCCCCTGGCTCCACGCGCACTGCCACAGCGCACGGGATGCGCCGCCCGTTCAGAAAGACGCCGTTGGAGGAGCGCAAGTCCATGAGCGTGAAGGAATCCCTGAGATAGGCCAGCTCAGCATGATGCGCTGAGACGTAGCAAGAGTCGTAGACGAGAGCGTTGTCACGGGCTCGGCCGATGGTGATATGAGCATCGTGAGCAACGCGGAGCATCTGCGTGGTCTTATCCCCCTCATGGGAAGGACGGCAGACGATCGTCCACGTTCCACCCTCGCCCTCGAGAGCGAAGATCAGCGCCTGATCATTCGGCACCAAGAGGGCCTCTTCCGACGACGCCACGAAGCGACAGCGCGCAGCTGGGCGCACGGACCACTGGGCCGTCGCCGCTTCAGCGAGCGCCACTTCAGTGCCTGCTGCGTCTCGTATCCCATAGGCTCCCCGAACCTCTTCGGGAAGCGCGATGGTGGACACGCTCTCCGCTGACTGGACTGTCACCAACATGTGAGGCCTACCGCTCCTGTTTGCCGCGTCCTGAGGGACTAGCCGCGGAATCCGCTCGCGATGCGCTGGTCCATCTCCTGCATCTCCTGGGCTGTGCGGTCCAGCGCCGTCGCGATCTCATGGATCATCTCTTGCGCACGCTGGAAGCCCGGACGCAGCTCCCCTTGATAGCGATCGGCATAGGAACGGCTGGCTTCACCCTCCCATTCCTCTTGCAGCTGTCCCAAGAGCCTATCCATCGCAGAGATGGAATCCCCCACAGCAGCGGCCTCATTGCGGAATTCGCCAGCGCGGGCCCTCATCTGGTCGGGGCTGATGCGGATGTTCGTCATCTTCGTTCCTTTCTATCCGTGAACAAGGCCCTTTGCCTTGATCCGTGCTGAGGCTTCCTCTTGAAGCGCAGAGCGGCACCCAGGACAGCCACCGCGATGAGGGCAGTCCCTGCCGCGATGACGCGGCTGTCATGGAGGTGGCGTGCGATGGGGTTGGCATTGATGAACAGAGACGGCGACGTCTGCACCGTGCGGTTGCCCGCTTTGTCGAAGGCCTCGACGCTGACCACCTGATCCGCATCTCCCGCAGACAAGGAGACCTTGCACGAAGCGGGGTCTGCCAGCGCATCCGCATCCAGCGTGCGCGTTGCTGCACCATTCACGGATACGACCGCACGAGCCACCTCTGCGTTGTCTTCGACGGAGAAGCCCACCGTATGGGACTGCCCTGAGATGGTCCGTTCGCTGATGCCGTTGAAGGTAACGAGGGGCGGCGTATCATCCACCGAGAAGATGACCTCCGCGGTATTGCTCCTATCCGCTGCTTTGCCATCCATCGTGCTCAGAGAAGCGTTGCCGGCAACGTCGGTGGAATGGAGCATCACCTGGAACAGGCCATCGGAAGCGAAGCACTCCTTGCGGATCCGATACTCATACGTCGGCCAGAGGGCGCCCGTCTGCGGCGTCAGGGAATAGTCCTGCCCGCGCGTGAGCGTACGCGTGCGCATGCCATGCGTCATGCTGATGGCCACGCTCCGCTCATCCACGCCGCTCGGATTCATCTCCGTAATGCAGACATCGCGCATATCTGCAGAGCGCAGGTACCCCTTGCTCACCATGTCTCGAACATCATCATGCAGCATATAGGTAGAGCCGAACCGATTGACAGACCAGGTGATCGTGCGCACTTCTTCGTTGCCCGCGCGATCGCGCGCCGTCACGGCCAAGCGATACACGCTGTCGCTCTCCGGGATGACGGGCAGGTCAGAGCAGGTCCAGGCAAGCTGCGTCTCAGATGCAGTGGACGTGAGAGCATACGGACTACCTGCGGCACCCAACCCCACCGCTTCGACGGACGCCGATGACAGAGGGTCCACATTGGCATCCGTCATGAGGATGGCGATGTCACACCGACCGCGATAGGCCTGCTGCGCAGCGTCCGGATCCCCACCCACGCTGATGGTCACTTCCGGCGCCACCGTGTCGACCGTGAACTCCGGACAAAGGTATCCCGGCAACGGATTCGCCGCTCGATCGGTGCCGGTGATGCTCATGCCATAGATGCCTTGACCGGGGAATGAGACGGTGCACATGTGCACCCCAGCGCTCTCCGTCCATGCGCTCTGCGAAGCCGGCGTGAGCTCCATGCCACTGCTTGCCGTTGAGGTGAGCGCTACATCCACACGCTCAGGGCTGAAGTTGCGCTCCGTTATGGAGATGGTGGCTGTGCGTGATGCGTTGAAGAACCTGCCGGGTGCAGCATCACCGTCATCGAAGACGACGCTCAAAGCAGGTGACGTCGTATCGACGGTGAAGCGGTCGAAATGAAGCGCCGATGACTTCCCTGCCAGATCGACGACCTGTGCTTGCACGGTGTATTCGGCGTCATTGCGGAAGTCGAAAGAAACCTGCCACGCATCACCGCCCACGCTTTCGAATTGCGCTGCACGGAACACATGCGCCTGTCCGTCCTCCACGATAGAGACGATCGTTTGGTCAGGATCGTATGTCTGCAGGGACCGGAAGTGCGCCTCGGTCACCGTGAAGGTGCCCGTACGCGGAGCGTTGAAGAAGCCGTCCCCCTGCCCTTCAACCCCGTCGTAGGCAACGGAGAGCTCCGGAGGAGCAGCATCGGCAACCAAACGCATGACGTCATCGGGGATGCTGGCGGCCTCCGCCAAATCCGCATCCAGCACATTGCCCGCAGCATCCTGCACATGAACGGCGCACGAGCGAATGGGGACATCCTGATCTCCCTCTATCGCGAAGGAGAACGTACCTGCATCCCTTTCGGGAGACAGCTTGATATCCTCATGCACGACGATGTTGCCTGACCGGCTGTCTTCGTAGGTCACAGAGGCGCCGTCGCGCTGGAGCCCTGACGCTGCCGGATGCGCATCATGTGCGCTGCTCGCCATGACGGCAACGCGATCAGACACCGTGACCACGGCGTGCGCTCCCGCAGGGAAGAACCACCCATCTCCTGCCGCCACATGTTCACCGTTCACTGAGAAGGCATCCAAGCACGGTGCCGTCTTGTCAACGTTGTAGGCGATCCCTGTGACCTTGGTGATGATGCCATGGCTATCCTTGGCGTAGAGGGATTGATCCACGTAGGACCCTTCCGCAGAGTTCATCGTCTGCTCATCGGCGAAGGTGCCGTCAAGGCTCTTCGCAAGCTGGTGGCCCTCATAGCGGGCGACGACATCCGTATTGACCCATGTATCTTTAGACGCGCCATTCAGGAGCGCAAAGCCTGCCGGGGTCTCTTCCTGCTCCAGTGCGTGCACATGGAAGGGCATATCGCTTGAAACCAGCTCATACCTCTCAGCCAACGCAGGGCAAAGCTCGAAGGACGCTGTGGCATCGAAGCCATCCACGGTGAGCGGATATGCGAGGCGCAGGCTGTCATCGCTGATCACCGTGGGTGCAACAGCAAGGTCAGCTTCCGCAAATCCTGCATCTGCTGCCGCTTGATCCAAGGCTTGCGCCACGGCTGTAACCTGGTCTGCTTCGGCCCTGAAGGGCATGTCCGGAATGGTAAGCGCGACTGGCTTCTTCGCAGGTGCGGGAACCGCTATGTCTCGGTCAGCTACAACATCCGAACCGCATCGAACGATCAGACGCATGTGCTGATCGCTTGGGAACATGGCACGCGGCGTGCAAGCGACGCGGATCCGGCCATCCTCGTGCCCTGCCTGCACATCGATGCAGGCAGGATCAGAGGCGATCGCCTGAACGTCATAGCTTCCCGTGGCTGCCAAGGGAGTTGTGCAGAGCACGGAAGGGGTCATATAGACCGCATTGCTGAAGGCCATCGGCAGATCCATGATGACCCGCCGATCGTGATCTTGAGCATTCGACAGGGCAATGTCATAGGAAACCATGCACGCATCCAGATCGAGTGCGACATCCACGCTCTGCTCCTGGCCAGCATCATCCACGCACACGCACCCGAAGAGCCCCCGCGTTATCTGAACATCCACAGTGACCCGAGCTTCCTCCGCAACGTCTGCGAGCACCGTGAAGATCCACGTATCAGGATCCTGCTCATCCTGCGTGACGGCGATCAGGTCCCCGTTGCCTGCGCTGATGTGCGGGCATCCCGCAAGGTAGCGCTCCCACGTGATGCTCGCGATATCCACGGGCTGGAACCCTTCGGGCAACGCTGCCGTGACCGCATCCCACACATCAGGCTTCGCCGCATCCGGTGCAAGACAAGCCGAACGATCTGCCTCTTCGCACGCGAAGAGCCTGTCCAAAGAGTTCTCTTGCCGGTACGTCTGGGCTGACAGAGCAGTAGCATCGAAGGACATCGCTGTGATCAGCGGTTCCAAGACAGCCTCGTTCTCTGCATCTGCCCCGAACGCCGCGGTATCGCCTGTTCGTGCTGCCACCGGCCAGAGGAATCCGATGAGCAAGAGCGCCAAGAGAAGCGCTATACCCTTGCGGGCCCATACGAACACGCCCGTCATCAGCGCTCCCTCCGCGCTGCAGCCACCGCATGAGCATGTGCGCGCTTCGAAGCCTGACGTGCACTCGTTCGCTTGCACCGCAAGAATGCGATGGCATCGGCCACGTCCGCTTTCGCGAACACGATAGCAGCAGCCACTGCCGCACACGCTGCCACGCCGAATGACGTCCACGCTACGATCATGAGCATTCCTTCCATGGTCTCATCAACTTCCTTCCTTTTGCGGGGTTGCTTTGAGCGCAGCGAGCTTCGGAGGGATATCCCCACGTATCCGCTCAAGGATCTCCTCACGCATCTGCTTGCTCTCTTCCGTCACCGGCTGCAGGGAGGTCAGCTGCTCGGTCACGGTAGCCAGCAACGCTTCCATCTCCTCTGTGCTGATGTCGCCGATAGTGTGGAAGCGGCTCAGGTAGGTCTCGATGGCACTGGCGACCAAAGCACAGCTGTCCAGCTGCACGATCTCCAACGGCTCTTGGCGAACCTGCTCTATCAACGCGCTGAGACTGCTCCAGAAACTGCCATAGAGCTCTGGGTCTTCCTCTCCCTGCATGACCGCAGCGTCTATCCCAGAGATGAACTGCGCGATGCCTGCATAGCTTTGCGCTGTAGCTTGGTCTTCGAATGAGGCATCATGCGCTGCGCTTTGGAAATGCTCTAGCGACGCTTTGATACGCGTGGCCTGATTCTCCTGATAGGTACCCGTTTGGCCATAGCTGTAGTAGTACCAATAGAGGCGCCCCAACTCATAGGACAGCTCAGCGAAGCGCTCATGGGCTCTCAAAGCCGATAGATTGTCGTTGTAGACGGCGTCGAATTGCCGCTTCTCATCAGGCGTGAACCGGCCGTCCAGCTTGTATGAATCGATAAGCTCCTCATAGGCGCTCACGGCATCCGGTCGCTGCGCGATGGCGGCCAACAGCTCAGCCTGCGCCAGGGCGGTATCGGTCTGAACCGAAGCGAGCGCCACGTCCATATGATGCTGGTAATCCTGCGTTATGAGAGCATCGCGGACGAAGAGCGCCGACGCGCCGACGAGGGCACAGAGCACTGCTGTTGCCACAAGAGCCACGAAGGCCATCACTCGGTGTCGCTGCTTTGCGCGGTATTCGCGCGTGAGCTCTTGGCGTGCCTCCAGATCGGCCGCCAGCTCGTCGCAACTCTGATACCGGTCTTCCCGCTTGAGCTGCGTGCAATGCGGGATGATGACGTCCGCGAATCCTTCGCCCACTGCTGGGTTCTCATCGCGCACATTCGGCAGCGGGAAGCCGGGCGGCGGCGTGCTGCCGCTCAAGAGATGCCACATGGTGGTGCCCATGCCATAGATATCCGTACGCTCATCCGTCTGCGCCTTGCCGTATTGCTCTGGCGCCGCGTAACCCATAGTGCCGAACGCGTGCGTGTCTCGCCGCTGCACCGGCTTGTATTCGCGCGCCACACCCAGGTCGATCAGCTTCACGTACCCATCTGGGTGCAGCATGATGTTGTTCGGCTTCAGGTCCCGATAGATGATGGGTGGATCTTGGCGATGCAGATAGCTGAGCGCATCGCAGATCTGGAGCATCCAACGCTGGACATCCTCTTCGGTCTGCGGGCCCTTCCGCATGACCACTTGATCCAGCGACTCTCCTTCTACATGATCCATGATGACATAGATGAATCGGTCGGTCTTCAGGATGTCCGCGATGCCGACGATAGAGGGATGTTGTAGCCGAGATAACAGCTCCGCTTCGCTGATGAGGCTCTGCTCGACGGGAAGCCCGAGTGGATCCGTGGCACACCGATCCACTTCTTTGATGGCCCATTGCTTGTTGTGCAACTCTAGGTCGCGCGCCAGGTAGACGCGGCTCATGCCACCGGTGCCGATGAGCGCCAGCACCTCGTACTTGCCCTTGAGGACATCGCCACAGCGAAGGCCGCTGGAACATGATGCGCTTTGCGAATGTGGGGTAGCCATGATCGATGCGTCACCTCCTCAGGCGTTGTCTCAGTCGTGCTCCCTTATGGGGAATGACGCGACATATTACGGGCCTGACCAGGTGTTTTCAACGCTCAAAACCCTTCATTCCTTCACGTTTTCCCTGAAGATCTCCTCTCTTTTCCTGCACGATATCTGTCCGTTTTCGCACGCATCCTGCAGCGTTTCTGTTCGCTTTCTCATCCCCTCTTATGGTTGCCTTCATGGGTGCTGGCAACTGCCAGCACTTGTGAATGCGCGTTGTCAGACGCGTCACTATTCTGTCTTCATGGGGACACGGTACGCATTCGGCTTCTGTTCGCTCTCATGGGGGCACGGTACGCATTCGCCTCGACGCGTCGTCGCCTCGAACTAACTTCGGCAAACCCAGCCGAAGTGGATTTCTCGGCTCCTTTGGCTTGACCTCGGCTCAACGCACCATGCCCCCATTCGGCTCTATGACATAGTTGATAAACCGCAGATCCCGCGGTAGCCCCCTTCGGGGGCCACGCACGGGATCTGCGGACACCTAGCAGGAACCTGTTGCCCTTTTGTAGCTGCTGCTTGTTTGTTTTCGTAGCGCAGATCTTTAGATCTGCCCCCGTGGGTGCCATCGGTTGCCGGTTGAGAGAATGCGCATCTACGAAAATCAGATACGGACCTCCGTGGGTGCCGGCAACTGCCGGCACGGGTGAATGCAATGTCCTTGGCATGGATATGCAAAGGACATAAAAAGTGATGGGTTTGTGCAAAGCGCAAACCCACTGTTTTGGAGATGTGCGGCCAGTTGGCCGCACCCACGTCAATCTGAAAGCGTCTATGAGAGATACCTGATCTTCCATAACGAAAGGCGGATCTAAAGATCTGCGCTACAACAAATTGGAGGGCTGAGAGCCCTCCAATTTAGGCCGTTCGGATGCAAAGCATCCGTAAGGCCGTTTCATACAAGGAGGTCCCGCAATATGCGGGACCGACACACATGAACAAGCCGCAAGCAAAACCAGGGGTGTATCAGGGGGACGGAGGAGTGAGATGCGCGTTGCGCATCTCACTCCTCCGTCCCCCTGATACACGACCAACTGGCCGCACCCACAGGATCTGTGTCAGGTTGATGTGGGTGCTGACAACTGCCAGCACGAATAAATGCGCGTCGTCAGACGCGCCACAAACTTCATCTCTGTTTGGGTTGCCTGGAACAGGCAACCCACCCTGCGCAGTGCTTGCACTGCGCTGTTAGTTTGTGCGGCCAGTTGGCCGCACCCACGAGAAGATGCTAGGAGCGAATGGTGGCGGCGATGGCCTCAGCGTGCTGCTTCGCCGCATCCGCATCTTTGGCCTCGACCATGACTCGCACCACTGGCTCAGTGCCTGAGGGACGCAAGAGCACGCGGCCATCATCGCCCAGCGCTTCTTCAGCGGCGTGCACAGCCTCTTGCACAGCAGCATCTGCCATGGCTGCGCTCTTATCTTGCACCCGCACGTTGATCAATTCCTGCGGGAAGCGCTGCATCACGTTCGCTGCCTCTTCGAAGGTGCGCCCACTGCGCTTCACAGCGGCGATGAACTGCACGGCTGTCATCAGGCCGTCGCCCGTGGAGTTGTGCTCCAGCAAGATCATGTGGCCGGATTGCTCGCCCCCGATGGAATACCCATGTTGGCGCATCTCTTCCAGCACATAGCGGTCGCCCACCTTCGTCTGCACAACATGGATGCCCGCGTCACGCATGGCATGCACGAAACCCAAGTTGCACATGACCGTGGTGACAGCTGTCTCATGCGCCAAGCAGCCGCGCTCCTTCATGTCCAGCGCACAGACCGCTTCGATGATGTCGCCGTCGATCTCCACGCCGCTGGGTGAGACCAGCATCACGCGGTCAGCGTCTCCATCATGGGCGATGCCGATGTCTGCCTTGCATTCAGAGACCAGCTGGCGAATGGGATCGAGATGTGTGGAACCACAATCCACATTGATGTCGAAACCGTCGTATTCATCGTTGATAACGTGCACATCGGCACCCAAACGGCGCAGTGCTTCGGGGCTGGTCTCCGACGATGCGCCATGACCCGTGTCGATGGCCACAGTCAGACCTTCGAAGGAAAGGCCTTGATCGCGCACCGAATCCACCGCATGCATGATGTAGATCTCTGTGGCGTCATTCAGCTGTACCGTGAAGCCCAAGTCAGAACCGGTAGGCGCACCCTCCTCAGTAGCCTCAAGGCCGCCCGCCCGCACGAACTCCTCGATGCGATCCTCCACGGCATCCGGCAGCTTGAAGCCCTTCGCATCGAAGAGCTTGATGCCGTTGTACTCCGGCGGATTATGCGAAGCGGAGATGACAGCACCGCCAGCAGCGGCCAGCTTGCGCACCAGAAGCGCCACAGCAGGCGTCGGGATGACGCCGGCCAAGAGCGCTGTGCCACCAGCGCTTTCGATGCCCGCCACCATGGCGGCCTCCAGCATGTCGCCCGACAGGCGCGTATCCTTGCCCACGACGATGGTCTTTCCCAAGAAGACGACGGCGGCCTGGCCCAAACGATACGCGATCTGGTTCGTGAGCTCCTCATTCGCGATGCCGCGAACGCCATCCGTACCGAACATCCTTGCCATGCTATCTCCCTCTATTGATATGTTCGCTGTCCATGACGCGCGCTCCCTCGGGCCGCTCTTCCGGCTGCATGCGCGCATTCAGCTCCGCCGCCAGTTCATCGTTGCTGATCCCGAACCGAGCCAGCAGCACCATCAGGTGATACACCAGATCAGCTGCCTCATAGCGCAGATGATCCGCGGAAGCCTCTGCCTGCGCTCCCTGCGGAGGATCCGCGGACAGCAGGGCTGTCTCCTTTGCCGCGAGGCATGTCTCCAGGGATTCTTCGGATACCTTCTTCAGAAGCGAATCTAACCTGCCCTCCAGCAGGCGATGCGTATAGCTCTCATCGGTAGCGTGCGCACGCTGTTGGATGGTATGGGCGAGCGCATCCAGCGTATCCCCCAGCGGGGAGGCCTGAGATGCGTTATGGGCGTCGTTGAGCATGCGGGCATTTTACCGCAATGCATGAAGCACAGAAACTGCAGAGAGAGCCTTGGATAGGGTCAAGCGTGCTTGCGCATGCGCCGACGGCAGGTCTTCGCTGCCGCGGCTGCCATGGCGAACGTAGCAGCCAGCGCCGCGGCCGCTTCCGCAGCAACGTCGCCGGTCTGCGGCAACGTGCCGACGCGCGCATGCCCGCGTGCGGGTTCGTCGAATGCGGATGCGCGCTGATGCGCGAGAGCCGCCTCATAGGCCGCCTTCGCTTCTTGATACGCGGCCAATGCTTGGTTGTAGTCGGCCAGCGCTGCCAGATACGCTGGCGTTGCCGTCACAGCATCGCGCACCGACGTTGCGTTGCTCTTCGCTTGCGCGAGCAGGGTGCCCGCATCTTGGAGCAGCGCCTCTGCTCGGTCCAGATCCACCTTCGCCGGGGCTATCTTGGCCAGGGCGGGATCGATCACCGCCTGCCACTCCGTGAAGCCGCGCCCCGTGGACCGCGCCTTCCGCATGCGCGTATAGCGCTGGATGTCTGCATAGGTGATGGTGCCTGCTTCCACTGCTTGCGAGAAATCCACCGCTGCCAGCTTGGCGTGATCCGCCTCTGCCAACGCGTGTTGAGCGCGCATGTTCGGGATCCCCAAGCTGTCTTCCGTCACCTGGACGGCAGCGAAGGCCTTCTGCGCCTGATCGAGCTTGGTCTGAGCCTGGATGACCGACGCATTCGCGGCTTCTATCTGGCCCTTCTTAGCTATGAGCGCATCCAGGGCATCCTTCTTCTGGTCCCGCGCGCTTGCTTGTGCAGTCACGGCATTGGCCTTGGCCTGCGCTTCGGACTGCCTATTCGTGAGCGCTGACTGTGCATTGCCCAGAGCCCCTTGCAGGCCCGGTATGACGACGTCCTGTTGGTTGGATACCGCTTGCTGAGCGGTGGTCAGCGCATCCGATGCCGCATTCAGGGCAGTCAGCTTGGCAGCGACCTTCTGTTGGAAAGCGGTGAGCTTGCCTGCCAGCGCATCCTTGGCATCCTTGGCGTCCTGGAGCGCCTGCTGCAGACCGGGGCGCTTGCCCACCTTATCCGCTTTCTGCGACTGGAGCTGCGAAAGCACCGTTGCCACGCGCGTGGCTTCGCCATTCGCGCTCGTCAGGGCTCCTTCTTTCTGGGACACCTTCTGAGCTGCCGCCTCCACGGCACCCGTGAGCTCTGCGATCTTGGTGACTTGAGCCTCATGGCGCTTCACCGCATTCGCATAGGCGGTGGCTGCATCCGTGGCCGCCTGCTCCGCTTCGGTCTTCTTCGCCTGCTTCCCATTCAGAGCCACCAGACACGCCGCCGCATCGTTGGTCTTGTCCGTGATGGCTTGCTTCTTGCTCTCCCACGTGGTCCCCAGCTGAGCGAGCGTAGCCCGCGCCGCGATGATCTCAGGGCTGTCCGTGGCAAGGGTGGACTCATAAGCAGTGATGAGCGCCATGAGCTCTTCTGGTGACAAAGAGATGGTGAGAAGGGATTTCACCTGTCTGGCGTAATCCTGCTGTGAGGGATCATTGGAATAGAATGCTTGTGCGAATGAGGATTTGCCCTGCGTGGTTGACTGATTGACGCCAAAGCCACAAAGCTGGAACTTGTCGAAGAGGAATCTTTGCTGGTTGGAAACAGCTCCTCCATCCGTCCATGACGGGAACGGATCATCAACATCTATGCTGACGATGGACGATCCATAGTATTCGCTGACCACGACTCCATTGCCCACCGCTGGATCAACCGTGGCATTGAGGACCACCATGGCAACGGCCATGAGGATGGGTGAGACACGCAGCTCTGTTCCCACGGCTCCCGTTTGCTTCGAAGGGGTGATCATGCTGCCGGTGTAATGATGCGGGCTGTTCTTCCGCTGCTCGTTGCCCTCGGCTATCAGGTTGACGGCCTGCTTGAAGTTCACAAGGCTGGTAGCATCTCCCGCTTGACCGATATGCGTGCTGCCCGCAATGACCGCATCGTTACCATACGCGCTGCTATGGAAGGCACCATTCTTGCCTTCGGTGTTATCTGGGTCACGCAGGATGGCCAACGCCGTTTCCCACTCAGCCTTCTGTGCAGCATCCGTTGTGTTCGCCACCATGTATTCGAAGAAGCCCGCTGCTGAATACTGCCAGGTCATCCCCGCTTGGAAGGCTGCGACCAGGTCATCCACCGTCTTCTGCTGCGCATCCACAGCCGCTTTGGCCTCATCCGCCGCCTCTTGCGCCGCAACCACAGCCAGCTCAGCCGCATCATAGGCTTGCTGCGCCTTCTCGATCTCCTTCGCGGCAGCTTGCACCGCTGCGTCGGCCTTATCTTGCTCCGTCTTCGCGTTGTCCTTATCCGCAGCCAGTTCAGCCAGCGTGGTCTCTGCTGCGGCAACGGCCGCTTGGGCCTGCGTGTGTTCGGTGCGCGCGGCAGCCAGCTCATTGGATGCCGTGGTGACAGCGGCTTGTGCGCTGTCCACATCAGCCTGAGCAGCCGGAATGCTCACATTCTCAAGCTGAGCTATCTCTGATTCGAGATTGCTGATGTTCGTTTCGCACTGCCTGATCTTGGCTTCTGCGGCGGCCACATCGGCATCGTTTTGAGCTTGGGCCTGCTCGAGCTCCTCCTGAGCAGCCGTGAGCTCACCTTGCGCCGCCGCCTTCTTCTGCTCCGCGACGCCCGCAGCGCCCTTCAGGGAGGTGAGCTTCTCATTGCCTTGCGCCAGATCCGTCTCAGCTTGCCGAACAGCCGCCTCAGCTTGCTTCACCGCAGCGTCTGCCTGCTCCTGCGCTTGGACAGCAGCAGCATAGTCTGCTTTTGCCTGCTCATACGCCGTCTGCGCGTTGCTGATGTTCGCATCTAAACCAGGGTTCGCCGCCTTGAGCGCATCGAGCGCCTGCTGCGCGCTGGCCAGCGCCGCTTTCGCATCGACCACAGCCTGCTGCTTATCCGCATAGGTGGCCTGCGCCTGCTTCAGCTGATCTTCAGCCGCCTTGATCTGGGAAGCGATCTCATCGCGTCGAAGCTTGAGATCGGACACGCCCGCATTGAGCAGATTCTGTGCGTTCGAACGCGCCTGTTCATGGGCTGCCTGCGCACGGTCGCGTTGGGCCTTGGCTGCATCATGATCAGACTGGGCAGCCGATAAGCCGTCTTCCGCTTCCGTGATGGGCAGCGATGCCACATCCAGCGCGATCTTCGCCTGCGCGACCAGGTCTTCCGCGCGGTCTACCAGGGTCTTCAGGGCTTCTATCTCCGTCTGGCCAACGACGGATTGGATGATCATATGGCTCTGAGCCCCGATCCCGCTCGCTGGCTCTTCGGCCAAGGAGGGCGCGTCCGCATCCCCCGATTCCGTGGTGGCAGCCACAGCTGCGCTCAAGGGGGTTGCAGCGAGAACCGTGGCCAGGGATGCCTTCATCGCGCCAGAGAGGGCATGCTTTGCATAGGCATGACCCTTTTCAGCTGCGGATATGTCGAGCCTCGTGGGACGTTGTGGATGCTGCGTTTGAGGTTTCGGATTCTTCATGACAAGAACCCCTCCCCGAGCCACATGAGCATTTGAAGATCGGCTTTGTTTCCAATTCGTTGATTTTACCACCGGAACAAGCCCTCATAAAGGCTGACGCTGCGCTTTTCTTCGGCTCCGGGTAGAATCGTGGATATGGAGAACGAAGAGCGCATATCGCGGTCACGACGCCTGCTGGGAGACGCAGGCGTGGCCAAGCTGAAGCAAGCCTGCGTAGCCGTCATCGGCTTGGGCGGCGTTGGATCAGCCTGCGCTGAGTCGCTCGTGCGCGCTGGCGTGGGCAGCTTCTTGTTCGTCGACAAGGACGTGGTTGAGCCGAGCAACGTGAACCGGCAAGCCATCGCCTTCTTGAGCACGGTAGGGCAGCGCAAGGTGGATGTGATGGAAGCCATGGCACATGACATCAATCCAGATGCGCGCATCCATACGCTCTGCGCCTTCGTGCTAGAGGAGACCATCGATGAGCTGCTGAGCGCCTACCCGCGGCCGGACATCATCGTGGATGCCGTGGATACGCTGACCGCAAAAGCTGCCATCGCAGCCTACGCGGAGCGCGATCAGATACCAGCCGTGTCTGCCATGGGCATGGCGAATCGTTCGGATCCCACCGCGCTGAGGTTCGCGCGCCTGTTCGATACGCAGGGCTGCCCGTTCTGCCGCGAGATGCGCAAGATCTGCCGTGCGCGCGGGATAGCCGATATGGAGGTGCTGTATTCCACGGAAGCACCGGCGAAGGTACAGCCCGTGGAAGGGGCTGCCCGCAGCGAGAAGACGGAGCTGGGAACGCATGCGTACATGCCGCCCATCGCTGGACTGATGTTAGCGGCATATGTGGTGCAATATCTTCTGCACAGAGAAGAAAGGTAAGGGGCCTGCGCAAAGCACAGACCCCTTGTTCGTCATTCGTGCCGGCCGTTGCCGGCGCCCACGTCAGCTGGATCTCACGCGTTCGCCATGGACTCCTTGAGCGCGATGACCAGGCTCATGGCGTGCTGTGCCGCCTCATCCGTGCCCGTACCGATGATCTGCGCTGCCAAGATGGCCGCGTTCTTCGCACCATTGATGGCAACAGTGGCTACGGGAACGCCGCTGGGCATCTGCACCATGGAGAGCAGCGAATCAAGGCCTCCTAGGTCGCTGGTCTTCATGGGAACGGCGATGACCGGCAACGGCGTGAAGGCCGCCACCACGCCTCCCAAGTGCGCCGCCTTGCCCGCTGCCGCGATGATCACGCGCATGCCCCGCTCCCGCGCGCTCTCCGCCCACGCATGGACGACATCTGGCTTGCGATGGGCGCTGGCCACCTTGAGCTCATACGGGATGCCGAATTCGTCCAGCTGCTTCAGGCATGCCTCCATGACGGGCATGTCCGATTCGGATCCCATGATGACGCCAACCAAACATTCACCTTTATCTGTCATTCGATCCCACCATTCATCGTTTCATCGTTTTGTCTTGCGTACATGACCCATGAAAGCGAGAAGCCCCAGGGTGCCTCAGATGGCCGGGAAAGCGCGCCTGAGCGCACTTCGCTGCGCGAGGAAGAAGCGCTTGGACCGGCCAGATGAGGTGCACTGGGGCTTCGCAGCGTCAGCATAGGGTCCGCCGCGCGGACCCTATGGAACAACTAGATGCCGGGAGTTGCATACACATCAACGGTGGCGTAGTCCACGATGCCCGGGATGGTGATGGTGAACGTCGTGGATGCCACATTGCTGGTCTGCTCCTCAGCAAGCTGCGCATCCTGAGCGGCAGCGTCCTGAGCCTGCTCTTCGGTGGGTTCGCCGCTGACCAGCTCAGCGTCGTTGGGCTCAACGGGGTTGCCCTCTTCGTCAACGGTGCCCGGAACCACGCCGCTGCTGGGAACGGTGGTGTTGATGGGCGTCATGGACGGATCCAGCATGATACCCATGGCCGTGCCGCCACAGAGGATGTTGCCGTCAGCATCACGCAGGATGGCGACCACATGCGCATCCTTGCGGCTGTCAAGCGAAGACTCCGCGCTGCCTTCGGTATCGCCCAGATCTGCGGAGATGGTGCCCGTGATGGTCATGGCGCCGTCGCTCTCCGTGACTTGCGTGTCAGAGAGCTGGAACATGCTATTCAGCTGATCCGGCGTATCCGTGGTCTTGGTCCAGAGGACATTCTGCATGAGCGGCTTGATCTCAAAGCGGACGATCTCTGCCGATGCATCGGACAGATATGACGTGCCTGCTGCAGCCGTGGTGACACCCGGATACACTTCCTGGATGGTCTCGCCGCCACCGATCAGCATGACGTCATTCGCGTCATAGCCTTCGATGGTGAACGTGACGCTGTTCGCCACATAGCCCTCGTTCGGATTCTCAACGGTGAATGCATAGCTGACCGTCTGGTCGGGCAGCACCGTGAACCCTGAACCCGTGACATTGAGATCTTGGGCATTGATCTCTTCGGTGGTCTTCTCAACGTTCGCCGCTGATTCAGAAGACGAGCAGCCGGCCATGCCGAACAGCGCGAACGCCATGACGCCGGCTGAAAGCACTGCGACAAGCTTCTTTGACAGCTTCATTGAATCTGCTCCTTTGCTTGGGATTAATCCTGCGTGGGATTATACGCGATTATATGGAGGGGGCATGGAAGCAGGAGCGTATGGCTCGGAACGTGGGAAGCTTGTAACCTGTTGAGCGTATCAGGGGGACGGAGGCAGTCTGTATCAGGGGGACGGAGGAGTGA